>NZ_JADZBI010000126.1 GCF_020852195.1 Hyphomicrobium sp.
CTACTACTGGTTCCCGAAGATGACCGGCTACATGTACTCGGAGTTCTGGGGCAAGCTGCACTTCTGGATCACGTTCGTCGGCGCCAACGTGCTGTTCTTCCCGCAGCATTTCCTCGGCCTCGCAGGCATGCCGCGCCGCTACGTGGACTATCCGGACGCCTACGCGTTCTGGAACTATGTCTCGTCGATCGGCTCGTACATGACGGCGGTCGGAACGCTCTGCTTCTTCATCGGCGTGTTCGTCGCGCTGGCCCGCAAGGTGCCGGCCGGCAACAACCCGTGGGGCGCGGGCGCGACGACGATCGAGTGGACGCGGCCGTCACCGCCGGCGTTCCATTCGTTCGAGACGCTGCCGCGCATCTCCGGCAGCTCGCACCACTAAGCGGGCTCTCGGGCACACGTCAGGCGAAGCGGCGGAGGCGGAAGCTCCGCCCTTCGTCCGCAGGTTCAAACCTCAGGTGGGCGGTCCTCCGCCCACCGCGATCTCAAGGCCGCAACGGAGAATTGCGCGCAGCACAAGCGGGGGCAACCCGCGGCGGGAGGATGGGAGACTATGAGTGGATTGACTGCCGAGGGCGCGCTCGCCCGCTCCGTGACCAGCGCGGAGCCTTCGGTCGGCGACTTTCTCGAGCTGATGAAGCCGCGCGTGATGTCGCTCGTGGTGTTCACCTCGCTCGCAGGTCTGTTCGCGGCGCCCGGCACGCTGCATCCGGTTCTGGCGCTGATCGCCATCCTTTGCATCGCCGTCGGCGCGGGCGCCTCGGGTGCGCTCAACATGTGGTACGACGCCGATATCGACGCGCGCATGGCGCGCACCGCGGCGCGGCCGATCCCGCGCGGGCGCGTCACGGCGGACGAGGCGCTGGCCTTCGGCTCCGTGCTATCGGTGATGTCGGTGGTGACGCTCGGCGTGCTCGTCAACTGGGTGGCGGGTGCGCTGCTGGCGCTGACAATCGCCTACTACGTCTTTTTCTACACCATGTGGCTCAAGCGGCGGACGCCGCAGAACATCGTCATCGGCGGTGCGGCGGGTTCGTTCCCCCCAATGATCGGATGGGCCGCCGTCACCGGGACGGTGAGCATCGAGAGCGTGCTTCTGTTCCTCATCATCTTCATGTGGACGCCGCCGCACTTCTGGGCGCTCGCGCTCTACCGCTGCCGCGACTACGAGCGCGTCGGCGTGCCGATGCTGCCGGTGGTGGCGGGTGCCGACGAGACGCGCCGACAGATCCTGCTCTATTCGCTGGTGCTGACACCGCTCGCGGTCGTGCCCTATTTCATCGGGCTCGGCGGCGTCGTCTATGCGGCCGTCTCGATCGCGCTCGGCCTTGCCTTCATCTATCTCGCCGTCAAGGTGTGGCGGATTCGGGAAGGGCGGGCAGCGGACCATGCGGCCAAGCAATTGTTCGGCTTCTCGATCCTCTATCTCTTCCTTCTGTTCGGAGTGCTCCTCGGCGAGCACCTCGCACTCAAGATCTAGGACCGGTGAGCGCCGTGGGATACATCGACGTCAAAGACCGAGAGGTGGCAGTGGCACACGACGCGGACGAGGAAGCGAAGCGCCTTCGGCGCCAGCGCCTGCGGTCGGTGGCCATCGCGGTCGGTCTCGGATTTCTGGTGCTTTTGTTCTACGCGGCGACCATCGTGCGCATGGGCAACCACTAGCGCGGCGGTGACCAAGGAGCTGATGTGACGACAGACGGTCAGAACGACGCGAGCGCTCCCGCAGCGGAGCCGAAACGGGACCCGGTGCGCCGGGGCTCGAACCGCGGCGTCGTGTTGAGCTGCCTCGCCGCGTTGCTCACCATGGGCGCCATGACGTGGGCCGCGGTTCCGCTCTATCGCCTCTTCTGCCAGGTGACCGGCTACGGCGGCACGCCGATGCGGGCCGACAAGGCGCCCGATATCGTCTCCGACCGTACCATTACGGTGCGGTTCGATGCCAACGTCGCGCCCGGCATGCCGTGGACGTTCGAGCCCGTGCAGCGCACTGTGCAGCTCAAGCTCGGCGAGAGCATGCTGGCCTTCTACAAGGCGCACAACACCTCCAACGTGCCGGTCAAGGGCACGGCGAGCTTCAACGTCTCGCCCGATGCGGCAAGCGTGTTCTTCAGCAAGATCGAGTGTTTCTGCTTCACGGAGCAGACGCTCGCGCCTGGCGAGAGCGTCGACATGCCGGTCTCGTTCTTCGTGGATCCGTCGATTGCGACCGATCGCGATGCGTGGGCGATCAAGGAGATCACACTTTCCTATACGTTCTATCCCGTGGCCGACACCGGCGCCAAGGCCGAGGCCCCGAAGGGCGCGGTCACGCCGGAGGAGGAACGGCGGGGAGGTTGACGGAGGGTTTGCGGCCGCCGGCAGGCGTCTGCGAGAGTTCAAGGTGATAGATCCAGGGTGACCGGTCCGGCACGTTCGGGCCGGCTGCTCCGGGGGGGACGAAACGGACGGGGACTACGGAGACGAAAATGGCCCAAGCGCACGGCAAGCAACACGACTACCATCTGCTCGATCCCAGCCCATGGCCGCTCGTGGCCTCGCTGTCGGCGTTCGTGACTGCCGTCGGCGCCATCATCTGGATGCGCTCGCTCGGCGAAGGCGCTTCGGGTCTGTTCGGGCTGCAGGGGCCTTGGGTGTTCTTACTCGGCTTCCTCGGCCTCGCCACGACGGCCTTTCTATGGTGGCGCGACGTCATCATCGAAGCCAACCGCGGCGACCACACGCCGGTCGTGCAACTCCATCTGCGCTACGGCATCATCCTGTTCATCGCCTCGGAGGTGATGTTCTTCGTGGCCTGGTTCTGGGCCTATTTCGATTTCGCCTTCTTCCCGGCGGACGTGCACACCATCGACAACATGAAAGAAGCCGTCGGCATGGTGCAGCGGAACGAGCTGTTCGGCGGACAGTGGCCGCCAGTCCCGGTGGAGGCGACCGAAGCCGTGGTTCCGACCACGGGCGCTCCGGTCGAGGGCTACTTCAAGGGCACCTTCGACCCCTGGGGCATCCCGCTCGTCAACACGCTGATCCTGCTGTCGTCGGGCTGCACGGTGACCTGGGCGCATCACGCTCTGCTCAAGAACGACCGGCGCGGTCTCGTGCTCGGCCTTCTCGCGACGGTGATCCTCGGCGCCATCTTCACCGCCTTCCAGGCCTACGAGTACATGCACGCCGCCTTCACCTTCGGCGGCCATGCCTATGGGTCGGCCTTCTTCATGGCCACCGGCTTCCATGGCGCGCACGTGATCATCGGCACGATCTTCCTGCTCGTGTGCCTCATCCGTGCGATCCGCGGGGCTTTCACGCCGCAGCAGCATTTCGGCTTCGAGGCTGCTGCCTGGTACTGGCACTTCGTCGACGTGGTCTGGCTGTTCCTGTTCGCGGCCATCTACGTCTGGGGAGCCGGTGCCAACGCGGGTGCCGCGCACTAAAGTTTCGGACCGAAGTGATCGCGCTTCAGGCGCGTCATTCGGCCGATTGACGTAGAACGTGGGGGTCGGGACCTTGAGCCCGACCCCTTCGTCCATTCCGAGGAGCAGAAGGCCATGGCGGGCGGCGAAACGGATAAGGCATCGGAGCGAGGCGTCAACCCGCTGTTCGCTGGCACGCTCGCACGCTGTCCGCGCTGCGGGCTCGGCCCGCTGTTCCACAACGGGCTGATGCTGAGGCCGGCGTGCAGCGGCTGCGGGCTCGACTACCGGTTCATCGACACCGGGGACGGACCGGCGGTGTTCGCCATCCTGATCCTCGGCTTCGTGGTGCTGGGGGGTGCCCTGTTCGTCGAGTTCCGCTACGAGCCGCCGGTCTGGGTGCACGTGGTGCTGTGGGGGATCCTGACGCCGCTCCTGGCGTTCATTCTGCTGCGGTTCCTGAAGGCGATCCTGATCGCGCTGCAGTGGACCCACAAGGCGGAAGAAGGCCGGCTGGCCAAAGACTGACCATGGTGCAAGGCTACGAGCTACGGCGCACCGGACTGCGCGGCCTGATCTGGCCAGCGGTGTTCACGCTTGCGATGCTGCCGGTCCTGATCGGGCTCGGCGTCTGGCAGCTCCAGCGCCTGGCGTGGAAGGAGGGGCTGATGGCCTCGATCGCGGACGGGCTCGGCAAGCCGCCCGCGCCGCTCGAGCAGCCTCCCGAGGCGTGGAAGGGCCTCGCCGACAAAGAGTACCGGCCGGTATCCGTGGTCGGCCATTTCCGTCACCAGGACGAGCGGCGCCTCTTCGCCACCGCGGGCAACACGATGGGCTGGCACATCTACACGCCGCTCCAGACGGAGGGCGGCAGGCTCCTGTTCGTCAACCGCGGCTTCGTGCCGGATGCACTGAAGGACCCGGCCAGCCGCGCAGCCGGCGAGGTCGCGGGACAGGTGACCGTGACGGGCCTCGTGCGCAAGCCGGGCAGCAAGGGCTGGTTCGAGCCCGATGCGGACCTCGCCCGCAACATCTGGTATTGGCGCGACCTCGAGGGCATGACGGCCTCGCTCGCCTCGGAGCAGGATCGCGCGCGCGTGCTGCCGTTCTTCGTCGATGCCGCCGTCGAGCCCGCCAATCCGGGCGGCTGGCCCAAGGGCGGCGTGACGCGGCTCGACATCCCGAACCGGCATCTGGAGTACGCGTTGACGTGGTTCGGGCTCGCGGCGACGCTTGTCGCCGTGTTCGCGGCCTTCGCCTGGACACGGCTGCGTTCGGAGCCGGGTTCGGAATGAGTTTTCCTCTCCCTCGTTGGGGGCGTTAAGGTTGTGCGGAGGAGGCCCCGCAAGCCCGTTGCTTGATCGCCCGCAGGCGGGCCTTTACAGCGTAAGGGCAGATCCGCATTCCCGTGCGGCGGCCCTACAACCCAGGACAGCAAGCCTGTGACTTACATCTCCACCCGGGGCGAGGCGGCCTCTCTCACGTTCGAGGACGTGCTGCTGGCCGGACTCGCGCGCGACGGCGGGCTTTACGTGCCGGAGACCTGGCCGACGCTCGCGCCGGCTACGATCGCGTCGTTCGCGGGGCGGCCTTTCGCGGAGGTGGCCGCGGAGGTGATGGCGCCGTTCGTCGGGGATTCGATCGACAGGGCGACGCTGCTTGCCATGGCCCGAGAAGCTTATGGCCGCTTCGGACATCCGGCGGTGACGCCGCTCACGCAGATCGACCGCAACCGCTGGGTGCTCGAGCTGGTCCATGGGCCTCCGCTCGCGTTCAAGGACGTGGCGAGGCAGCTCCTCGCGCGGCTCATGGACCCCGCGCTCGCGCGGCGCGGGCGGCGCGCCACCATCGTCGGCGCCACCTCGGGCGATACGGGTGGCGCGGCCATCGAGGCGTTCCGTTCCTCGCAGCGCGTCGACGTGGTGATCCTTTTCCCCGATGGGCGCGTCTCAGACGTGCAGCGGCGCATGATGACGACGCCCACGGAGGCCAACGTGCATGCGGTCGCCATCAAGGGCACCTTCGACGACTGCCAGGCGCTCGTCAAAGCGATGTTCAACGACCATGCGTTCCGCGATGCCTTGAGCCTGTCGGGCGTGAACTCCATCAACTGGGCGCGCATCGTGGCGCAGGTGACGTATTACTTCGTCGCCGCGGTGGCGCTCGGCGCGCCGCATCGCAGGGTCAGCTTCGCGGTGCCGACCGGCAACTTCGGCGACATCCTCGCCGGCTGGGTGGCGAAGCGCATGGGGCTGCCGATCGAGACGCTCGTCATCGCCTCCAACGAGAACGACATCCTGCCGCGCGCGCATGCCACCGGCGTCTACGAGATGCGAGGTGTGGTCGAGACCAGCTCGCCGTCGATGGACATCCAGATCTCGTCCAACTTCGAGCGATACCTGTTCGAGGCTTCCGGACGCGATGCAGGCTTCATCCGCGGCGCCATGGGGACGCTGGCGCAGGGCGGACGGTTCGAGCTCGGCAAATGCGCCGAGCTGTTCAGGCAGGAGTTTGCCGCCGCGTCAGCAAGCGAGGCGGACGTTGCGGATGCGATCCGGCGCACGAAGGATGTGAGCGGCTATCTGATGGACCCGCATACGGCGTGCGGGCTCGTGGCGCTGGAGCGGAGCCTTTCGCAAGCGGAGGCTCCCGGCATCGTGCTTGCGACGGCGCATCCGGCGAAGTTCCCGGATGCCATGGAGCGGATCATGGGCCAGCGGCCGGAGCTGCCGCCGCGGCTTGCGTCGCTGCTCACGGATCCCGAGCGCTTCCCGGTGATCGAGAACGACCTCGGGGCCGTCAAGCGCTTCGTCGAGAGTGCGGCGCCGCCGGCGGCGTCGGCGGGTGCGCTATGACGGAAGAGATCACGCGGCTCGCCAACGGTCTCACCGTCATCACCCATACCATGCCCCACCTCGAGACCACCTCGCTCGGGATCTGGGTCGGCGTCGGCTCGCGGCACGAGAGGGCGGACGAGAACGGCATCTCGCATTTTCTCGAGCACATGTCGTTCAAGGGCACGGCCTCCCGTACGGCACAGGCGATCGCCGAGGAGATCGAGGCCGTGGGCGGAGAACTCAACGCTGCCACCGGGCTCGAGACGACGGCCTATTTCGCCCGCGTGCTCAAGGGGGACGAGGGCGTCGCGCTTGAGCTGCTGGCGGATATCCTGCTCAACTCAAGGTTTTTACCGGACGAGCTGGAGCGCGAGCGTGAGGTGATCCTGCAGGAGATCGCCGGCACGCGCGACATGCCGGAGGACATCGCCTTCGAGCTGGTCAACGACGCGGCCTATCCGGGGCAGCCGATCGGGCGGACTATTCTCGGGCCGGCAGCCAACGTGCGCCGCTTCACGCCGGCCGACCTCTCGGCCTTCCTCAAGAGGCACTACAAGCCCCAGCGGATGGTGCTTTCTGCGGCGGGGGCAACCCAGCACGCGCCACTGGTTCGCCACGCTGAGGCCCTATTCGGAAGGCTCACTCAGGATCAAGGTGCGGGGGAGGAGCCGGCACAGTACCACGGCGGCGTCCGCTGGCGGCAGAAGCGCTTCGAGCAGAGCCATCTTGCGCTCGCGTTCGAAGGGCCTTCCTATCGTGACAATGCGTATTTCACGGCCCAGGTCTTTTCGGGGCTCTTCGGCGGGGGGATGTCATCCCGCCTGTTCCAGGAGGCCCGGGAGAAGCGAGGGCTTTGCTATTCGATCTATTCGTCCGCGTGGGGGCTCGGCGACACGGGTCTTCTTGCGGTGCACGCGGCGACGGGGACCGAGCTGATGGCCAGCCTCATAGACGTGACGGGCGCGGAGCTCGAGGATGTGGCCGGGCGCGGTCCTTCCGCAGCCGAGCTCAACCGGGCGAAAGCTCAGCTCAAGGCCGGGCTGCTAATTAGCCTCGAATCATCTTCGGCCCGTGCCGAGCAGATGGCGCGGCATATGTTGGCGCACGGACGGATCGTCGGCAGCGACGAGCTGATCCGCAAGGTGGATGATGTGAGCGTAGAGGACGTCGCCCTGTTCGCGCAGGGCCTCACCGCGCGGCGGCCATCGGTCGCCGTGGTCGGAGCCGGCAAGGCGTCGGAGCGGCTTGCGTCGGAGGCCGCGCAACGGATGGGCCGCGGATCGGTCAGCTCGGAGGCAAGGACAGCCTGATGGCGTTCCTGAGGGCCGGAAACGCGACGGAATGGGCGGTCATTCAGGGCCGCGGCGTCTGGCTGCGTCCGCCTCAACCCGGCGACTACGTCTCCTGGGCGGAGCTCAGGGCGCTGAGCCGTGCGCATCTCGTGCCGTGGGAGCCCGCCTGGCCGCGCGACGACCTCACGAAAAGCGCCTATCGGCGGCGAATCAAGCACTACCAGCGCGAGGCGCGTGACGACCTCGGCTATGCCTTTCTCGTGTTCGAGGCCGAAAGCGACCGGCTGATCGGTGGCCTCACCCTTTCCAATGTCCGGCGCGGGGTCACGCAGTCGGCGATGCTCGGCTACTGGCTCGGCCTTCCGTTCGTCGGCAAGGGTCACATGACGGTGGCAGTGCGCGCCGTGCTGCCGCACGCCTTCGAGTCGCTCAGGCTGCACCGCGTCGAGGCGGCCGCGCAGCCCGGCAATGCGCGCTCGGTCGGCGTGCTGAGGCGCGCGGGCTTCGTCGAGGAAGGTCTCGCGCGGCGCTATCTCAAGATCAACGGCACGTGGCAGGACCACCTCCTGTTCGCGATCCTTGCCGAGGACTGGATGGCGCGGGAGGTCGAGCGGTGAGGGGATCGTGGAAGCCCATGCTCCGGATCATTCCGGCGGCCTCCGGCGCGCTCCGGTTCTCGCTCGTGCTGCTCGCCGGGCTCGTGGCGCTCCTGGCGCATCCCGAGCCGGCGCTCGCGCTCAAGGCGATCGAGATCGGCTCGGATCAGGGGCGGGTCGAGATCACCACGCTCGGCGACCTCTACGAATCCCGCGGCGACAGCCTGCAGGTGGAGACGGCAGCCGGCGCCGACGGGCTCGCCGGGCGCATGTCGGTCGACGCGACGACGCCGGGCACCAACCCGAACTGGGTGGTGTTCGCGCTCACCAATCCGACCGACAAGCCGGTGGAGCGCTGGCTGTCGGCCGACCGCTACAGCGTCATCGGCTCCGGCGTCGTGTGGCCGGATCTCGACGCGCGGCGCATCGAGAAGGTGATGCCCTCCATCGGCTTCGTGCCGGAGCGCATCAAGAGCGACCGTGCCGACGTGTTCCGTATCACGCTCGAGCCCGGCCAGACCATCACCTATGTCGCCGAGCTTTCCTCCGAGCGCTTCACGCGCCTCTACCTCTGGAAGCCGCTCGACTACGAAATCAAGATCTCCGACCGCCAGCTCTTTAACGGCGTGCTGCTCGGCCTCACGGGCCTGCTCGCGATCTTCCTCACGGCGATCTTCGCCGCCAACCACAAGCTGGTGTTTCCCGCCGCGGCGCTGGTCGCCTGGTGTGCGCTCGCCTACCTCTGCGTCGACTTCGGCTTCTTCCACAAGCTGTTCCTGCTGAAGCCCGAGGCGAACGCCGTCTATCGCGCGGCCTCGGAGGCGGCGCTCGCCGCGAGCCTCGTCGTGTTCCTGCACGTGTTCCTGAGACTCGCGCTGTGGCACGGCCTCGTGCGGATGCTGATCACGGTCTGGCTGGTGGCGCAGTTCTCGCTCATTGCGGTGGCGATCATCGACCCGCGCCTCGCGGCTACCTTCGCGCGGCTGTCGTTCGTGTTCATCGGGTTCACGGGAACCGGGCTCATCCTGTTCCTCGCGCTGCGCGGCCAGGATCGGGCGCTGTCCCTCATCCCGACCTGGATCCTGTTCCTGGTCTGGATCTTCGGCGCCGGCGTCGCGCTCACGGGCAAGCTCTCGGGCGAGGTCGTGGTGTTCGGGCTCGTCTCGGGGCTGGTGCTGATCCTGCTCTCGATCGGCTTCACGGTCACGCAATACGCCTTCCGCTCGATCGAGCCGCTCTACGGGGCCGCGCCGTCGGAACTGCAGGCGCGCTCGATCGCCGTCGACGCCTCGGGCGCGGCGGTGTGGGAATGGAACGCCAGGCGCGACGAGGTGAAAGTCAGCCCGGCGGTGGAACTGCTGCTCGGGCTCATGCCCGGCGATCTTTCGTCGCGCACCGACGAGTTCCTGCGTCACCTGCATCCGTCGGACCGGGAGCGGTTCCGACTGGCGCTGTTCACGGTGCAGGAGCGGCGCGACGGCAAGATCTGCTGCGATTTCCGCCTGCGGCAGGCCGACAACAACTCTCGCTGGTTCGAGCTCGAGGCCGCGGGCGTGCCGGGCTCCGATCCGCGCTCGTTCAAGTGCGTCGGTCTCATTCGCGATGTGACGGACGCCAAGCGCGCGCACGAGCGGCTTCTGCACGACGCGGTGCACGACAGCCTGACGGGGCTGCCCAACCGCGAGCTTCTGCTCGACCGGCTGCAGGTGGCGATGGCGCGCGCCAAGTCCGAGCCGCAGATCCGGCCGACTGTGCTCATCATCGACATCGACAAGTTCACGAGCCTCAACTCATCGCTGGGGCTGGTGCTTGGCGACAGCCTGCTGCTCACCATCGCACGCCGCCTGCAGCGCCATCTCGGTCCCAACGATACGCTGGGGCGCATCGCGGGCGACCGCTTCGCGCTGCTTCTGCTGCAGGACCAGCCAGTGCCGGAGCTCGCGCAGCACGCGGAGCGGATCCGCCGCTCCCTGCGCTCGCCGATCAAGATCGCGGGGCAGGAGATCGTACTCACGGGCTCCATCGGCATTGCCGCGCACGACGGCGAGGAGACGAGCCACGCGGACCTGCTCAAGAAGGCCGAGATCGCCATGTTCCGCGCCAAGCGCGCCGGGGCCGACCGCATCGAGGTGTTCTCTCCGGAGATGCGCGGCGACCAAGACGACCGGCGGGCGCTGGAAGCGGACCTGCGCCGCGCCATGGAGAAGAACCAGCTCCGCGTCGCATATCTGCCCGTCATCTACCTGCCGACCGAGGAGCTTGCGGGATTCGAGGCGGTCGCCCGCTGGGACCATCCTCAGCTCGGCCCCGTCGATCCTGTCGCGTTCGCGCCGCTGGTCGAGGATACCGACCTCATCGTCAAGCTCGGAGCCTACCTCCTGCAGCGCACCTCGCGCGATGTTATCGCCTGGCAGAAGGAGTTTCCGCGCAGCGAGGCGCCGCTGTTCGTCAGCGTCAATATCTCGAGCCGCCACCTGTTCCGGCAGGAGGTGGTGCAGGAGATCCGCCACATCCTGGGACGCACCGTGGTGCCCAAGGGCTCGATCCGCCTCGAGGTGACCGAGCAGGTTGCGCTCGAGAATCCCGAGCAATCGACCGAGGTCCTCGAATGGCTCAGGGGTGCGGGCGCGGAGATCGTGATCGACGAGTTCGGCACCGGCTACTCGTCGCTGTCCTATCTCGAGCGGCTGCCGTTCGACACGATCAAGATCGATCAGGCGTTTATGCAGGCCGGCGCCGTCAAAGGCGGCAACGACAGCGCGCTCGTGCGCTCGATGGTGGCGCTCGCGCATGAGCTTGGCAAGAAGGTCGTGGCCAAGGGGATCGAGACCGCCAACGAGGTGAGCTTCCTGCGCTCGATCGAGTGCGAATATGCGCAAGGGCCCTATTGCGGCAACGCCATTGCGGAGACCGAGGTGGCCCAGGTGCTGGCCGCGGTCAGGATGAGCGAGAACAAGCACAAGCCGGTCGGCGTGTTCCGGCCGAAGCCCAAGAAGAAGTCCGCACGGCAGGGTGCGGCGGTGAAGAAGCCCGATGCAGCGGCCGCCCAGCCGCAGGCCGCTGCCAACGGCGCGCATGCACCTCACGCTAATGGTGCAAACGGGGCCGCGCGGCCGCATGCTGTGAACGGTGCCCATCCGCCTCCGTCGCCCGCCGAGAACGGTGCCGCCGCGGCGTCCGCTCCGCGTAAGGGGCGTCTCGGGCGCTTGCGCCAGGAAACCGCCAACGGTGCCGTGCGCGAGCCTGCTGCCCCATTGCAGGGTGTGCCGCCGCCGGTGGTGCCGCTGCAGCCTGCGCATGCCGGTGCGGCACGCGCCGGGCTCGCACAACCTCCCCCGCCGCCGGCTCCGCATGCGACCCGACTCGCGGACGTTCTGCCCGACGTCTCGGCGGATGCGACGACCAGACCGGCCGCGTCGAACAAGGCGCGCCCGCCGCTTGCCAACGGTCCGAGCGGTCCGCCGCCACTGCGACCTCCGCCCACGCAGCTCAGGCCGCCGCCTGTTCCTTCGGCGCCGAGCCCCGTCAGCGCGATGCCGCCCCCGCCGCCATTGCCGCCTCAGCTTGCCGATGTTCCGCAGCGGCCGATCCTCGTGCAGTCGGCGCCGCCTCCTCCGCCGCCTCTCCCGCCCGCCGCGACGGCGGCGCCCGTGCCGCCGTTCCCGCCGCCGCTCAACTCGGGTGCGTCAGTCCAACGGCCCCAGCCGACGCGACCTCCGACGACCGTTGCGGCCGGCGCCGGCAAGCCCGCTTCCATACGACCGGAGCCGGATTTCTCGAACCTTCCGCCTGCGATCGCGGAGAGCCTCGCACGCCTTGCCGGCGTATCGCGCAAGTCGAATTGAATTGAGATAACGGGCGCAACAGGCATCGAGCGGCTGCGCAATGAGCGCTACCGGCTGCCCACGCACGCTAACCTTGTCAGGCGTGGCCGGCGTCGTTCACGAGATGCGAGGGGTCGACGCCGATCTTGGCCAGCGCGCGCACGTACTTGCCTTCGACGTCGGGATCGAACAGCAGATTGAGGTCGGGCGGGCAATGCAGCCAGCCGTTGGCCTGGATCTCGCTTTCGAGCTGGCCTGCAGACCAGCCTGCGTAGCCGAGCGCCAGCATCGCGTGCACTGGACCTTCACCTTGTGCAATGGCCTTCAGGATCTCGATCGAGGCGGTGAGGCTCACGTCGCGATCGATCGGCAGCGTCGATTCACTCGAATGATAGTCGGATGTGTGCAGGACGAAGCCGCGCCCGGTCTCGACCGGACCGCCGACATGGACCTGCCGCTCGAGGATGTCGTTCGAGATGCCGTCCTCGGCGCCCTGCGGGATGATGCCGAGCCGCTCGAGCAGGTCGGGAAAGCTGATGTGGTCGGCGCGGTGGTTTATGATGAGCCCCATGGCGCCGTCGTCGGAATGGGCGCAGATATAGATCACGGAGCGGGCGAACCGCCGATCGGTCATCAACGGCATGGCAACGAGAAGCTGCCCCTTGAGGCAACTGTCGCCGCGCCTCCTGCGCTTCGTCTTCGGCGTACTCATGGCGAGAGACTAGCCCCCGGGGCGGGCGCCTGTGAAGCTGTCAAATCCAGAGAGCCCGAAAGTTGCGTTGTGGTCAAATATGCTCGTATCCCGATCTGATATAGCGTGGCCGATGTGCTAAGTATTTGTGCACGCCGGCATGCCTGAGAGTTGAGGCTGATGACGAGTTCGAGAACCCGCCTTCTGCAGCTTGCTACCACTGCCATATTTGCTCTCGCCGCGGCGGCTTCAAGCGGGGCGGCGCAAGCCATGGCGGCTAGTTCGCCGTGGGTCGAAGGACACAAGGCCAAGGTGAGGCTGCTGGCCGGCCGGCTGGCGTCCGATGATTCGGGCGTCGTGCGCGCCTTCGTCGAGATCGTGCTCGAGCCCGGCTGGAAAACTTACTGGCGCACGCCGGGCGATGCGGGTGGCCTGCCGCCGTCGTTCGACTGGTCGAAGTCGTCGAACCTGGCCGCCGCTGAGGTGGCGTTCCCGGCTCCGCAGCGCTTCACCGACAAGGCCGGCAGCACGATCGGCTACGAGGGCGGCGTCGTGCTGCCGGTTGCCTTGACGCTGCAACGGCCCGATGCGCCGGCCTCGCTCGTGGTCGGTCTCCACTATGGCATCTGCAAGGATATCTGCATCCCCGCCGAGGCGGAGTTGGCGCTCGATGTTGCGGCCGACGACTCCGAGGTGCTGCCTGCGGATGCCGTTCAGGCGCTCGATCAGGTTCCGAGGCCGCAGGACAAGCTTGCTCCGGGTGATCCCGTGCTGACTGCGGCCCGTGCAACTCTCGACGGGGCGGCGTCCAAGATCACGATCGAGGCGCGCTTTCCCGAGGGAGATGCCGGCGCCGATGTGTTTCTCGAAGCCCCGGACGGGCTGTTCCTGCCGCTTCCCGAGCGCGTCGACGGCGCCGAAGGTGGCGGGGGGGCCGTGTTCGAGGCGCCGCTCGGCGCCGACGTGGACCTCGCTGCGCTCAAGGGCAAGACCGTTACTGTCACGCTGGTCAGCGCAACCGGCGCCTCGTTCGCCACGTTCGTCGTGGAATAACCCCTCATACAACTCAATAGAAGCAGGCTTGGAGAGAGATCCATGAGCATTAAGGTTGGCGACAGGCTGCCAGAGGCCACGTTCACGGTGATGGGCGAGGACGGCCCCAAGCCAGCCTCGTCCGGCGATCTTTTCAAGGGTAAGAAGGTCGTGCTGTTCGCGGTGCCGGGCGCCTTTACGCCGACCTGTAGCGAGCACCACCTGCCGGGGTTCGTCGGACATGCGGACGACCTCAAGGCCAAGGGGGTCACGACCATCGCCTGCACGGCGGTCAACGACGTGTTCGTCCTCAATGCCTGGGCCAAGGCGCGGGGAGCGCAGGGCGCCATCACCATGCTCGCCGACGGGAACGGCGATTTCGCCAAAGCGCTCGGGCTCGACATCGACCTTTCGAAGTTCGGGCTCGGGACTCGCTCCCAGCGGTACGCGATGGTGGTCGATGACGGGGTGGTGCAGTATCTCGCTGTCGAGGACAGTCCACCCGAGCATATCAAGGCCACGGCAGAGAAAGTCCTCGCCTCGTTCTAAGTCGATCCCGACGATCTATACTTTGCTATTACTTATGTCCTGTCGGGGGAGCCTGTTTTTCCCGAAGTGGACATATTGACGCGCTTGCGTTCCGTTTCCTTGTTTCAGCCCTGTGCTTGTGCGACTGGCGCCATCGTTCAGTAAGTAGTTGTTAAGCAAGTAGCAGGGGATCCAAGAGATGAGAAAGACCGTCTTCGCCGTCGCGGCGATGCTGTGTGCGTTCGCCGGCGCGACGT
Source organism: Hyphomicrobium sp. (assembly GCF_020852195.1). Taxonomy (GTDB): domain Bacteria; phylum Pseudomonadota; class Alphaproteobacteria; order Rhizobiales; family Hyphomicrobiaceae; genus Hyphomicrobium_C. The sequence goes on from NZ_JADZBI010000126.1 coordinate 14,465, forward strand.
CTGCGGACGCCCGTCCGTCTCGCGACGACAGCTGGAATCCGTTCATTCAGCATTCCTCGTCCGTCACCAGCGATACGCGTGCAACCCGGGTCAAGGCGAAGCGCCAGCGCGCCGCCTCGCGCCAGCGTGGGCAGCGCGTGCGCTATGCCGCACGTCAGGCCCGCCAAGCCCGCCGCTACACGGCGCGCACCGAGTCCTACAACACGGGAAGCTACCGCGGTGGCGCTGGCCCGCGTCCGCGCGCCTGGTGCGGCTGGTGGATGCGCACGCAGCGCGGCGGCGGCCCGCACCTCAACGTGGCCTGGAACTGGAGCAAGTGGGGCCGCGCGAGCAGTCCGCAGGTCGGCGCCGTTGTTGTCTGGCGCCACCACGTGGGCGAGATCGTCGGCCGTGCGCCGAACGGCCAGTGGCTGGTCCGCTCCGGAAACGACGGCGGTGCCGTGCGCACGCGTGCCCGGTCGGTGGCCGGCGCCGTGTTCCGCGTGGGCTAGCCGGCTCCGCGAGCCGTTTTGCCGCTACCAAGGGCCGCCAGCTGGAATCCGGCCGGCGGCCTTTTTTGCTGTGGTTCTGGGCGCGACTGCGGGCGGTGCTTACGCGGAAGCTTGCGTGGGTCCCGACCTTCGTCGGGATGACGGATTTTGTGGTTGCCGATTGCCCAATCTCAACGTAATCCCGGCGTCATGGCGAAGCTATGCTCCGCATGGACGGCCTGGATCCACGCCAGTTCCCACAAAATGCTACGCCAGCAGAATCCTCGTGCGACGGCGCACCTCGGATCGTCCTGCCAAGCTGTTTCCGACATGGTGAGAAGGGCCAGGGCGAGAGACCTGACTAGCCGGGCTTGAGCTTGAACTCGGCCATGCCCTCGCGGGCAAGCTCGTCGGCGCGCTCGTTCTCCGGGTGGCCGGCGTGGCCCTTGACCCAGTGCCACGTTACCCGATGCTGCGCCAAAGCCTGCTCGAGGCGCTGCCACAGCTCGGCGTTCTTGACCGGCTTCTTGTCGGCCGTGCGCCAGCCGTTGCGCTTCCAGCCGTGAATCCAGGTCGAGATGCCGTTGCGGACATAGGCGCTGTCCGTATAGACGTCGGCCTCGACCCCGAATTTCAAGGCTTCGAGGGCCGAGATGGCCGCCATCAGCTCCATGCGGTTGTTTGTGGTGAGAGCTTCGCCGCCTTTGATCTCCTTGCGGTGGTCGTTCCAGATCAGAATCGCGCCCCAGCCGCCGGGGCCAGGGTTCCCCGAGCAGGCGCCGTCCGTGTAGATCTCGATCTTCCTCGGCTGTTCCCGGCTCACGGCGCGTGCTCCAGGCCGTACTCGCCCGGCGACGTCACCTCCTGGTGGAAGCGGAGGCGGCGTACGTAGGCGTTGGGGTCGTGCGGCTTCACCAGCGCGTTGCGGTCGGTGTGCAGCCAGTCGTAGGCGCGCGTGACGAGAAAGCGCAGGGCCGCTCCGCGGGCCAGGATAGGAAACGCCTCGCGCTCGGCCGCGGTGAGGGGCCTCAGTGCCTGATAGGCCGTGAGCAGCGCCCGCGCCTTGGTGGCGTTGAACGAGAAGTCCGCCTCGAAGCACCAGGCGTTGAGGCAGATGGCGAGGTCGTAGGCCCAGGCGTCGTTGCAGGCGAAATAGAAGTCGATGAGGCCGGACAGGCGCTCGCCGACGAAGAAGACGTTGTCCGGGAACAGGTCGGCGTGAATGACGCCGGACGGCAGGCTCCTCGGCCAGGCGCGGTCGAGGTAGGCGAGTTCGTAGGCGATGAGGTTGCCAAGCCCGTGGGCGATCTCGTCGGCGCGGGTGGCGAAGCGGTCGAACACCTCATGCCAGCCTTCGAGACCGAGGCTGTTCGGCCGTGTCATCGGGAAGTCCGCGCCTGCGAGGTGCAGCTCGGCGAGAGCGCGACCCACGGCGCCGCAATGAACGGTGCGGGGACGGCGTGGCCAGACGCCCTCCAGGTATGTCACCAGGGCGGCCGTGCGCCCCGCGATGGTCGTCAGCACCTCGCCCGCCCGATTTCGCACCGGCAGCGGGCAGGAGATGCCGCGCTTGGCGAGGTGCTCCAGCAGACCTAGAAAGAACGGCAGATCGGCGGGGTCGACACGGCGCTCGTAGAGCGTGAGGATGAATGTGCCCTCGCTCGCGTGCACCAGGAAGTTGGTGTTCTCGACACCTTCGGCGATGCCCTTGTAGGAGAGCAGCTCGCCCAGGCCGTAGTCGGCGATAAGTGGGGCAAGCTCGTCATCCGTCACTTCCGTGTAAACGGCCATGGGCTTCTTCTCGGGCGACTTTAGGGGACGGATGCGTGGCGGTCGGTTTCAGGCGGCGGGCTCGCGCAGCTCGCGCGGGACGTTAAAGGCAATGCGCTCGCTGGCGGTCGTAACCTGCTCGACCGAGATCGCAAAGCGTTCCTTCAGGGAGTCGAGCACCTCGTCGACGAGGGATTCCGGCGCCGAGGCGCCCGCCGTTATGCCGACGGCGGAGAGACCCTCGAACTCGTCCCACGGGATGTCCGCAGCGCGCTGGATCAGCACCGCCTTCGGGCAGCCGGCGCGCTCGGCTACCTCCACGAGGCGCAGCGAGTTCGACGAGTTCGGTGCGCCGACCACGAGCACAAGCCCGACCTTGCCGGCGATGGCCTTGACGGCCGCCTGGCGGTTGGTCGTGGCGTAGCAGATGTCCTCCTTGTGCGGGCCGACGATGGACGGGAAGCGCCGTTTCAGGATGGCGACAATGCCGGCCGTGTCGTCGACGGAGAGCGTCGTCTGCGTCACGTAGGCGAGCTGGGTGGGGTCCTCGGGGACGAAGGCCTCAGCGTCGGCCGCCGATTCGATCAAGGTTACCGTGCCCGGCGGGAGCTGGCCGGTGGTGCCCTCGACCTCCGGGTGGCCGGCGTGGCCGATCAGCACGATCCGGCGGCCCTCGGCGTGGTGGCGGGCGGCTTCCATATGCACCTTGAAGACCAGGGGGCAGGTGGCGTCGATGGCGAAAAGATTGCGGGATCTTGCGGCAAGCGGCACCGACTTGGGGACCCCGTGTGCTGAAAAGATCACAGGCTGATCGGTGTCCGGAATCTCGCTGAGCTCCTCCACAAAAACGGCACCTTTGGCCTTCAGAGACTCGACCACGTACCGGTTATGAACGATCTCATGACGCACGTAGACGGGTGCGCCGAACTTGGCCAGCGCCAGCTCGACGATCTGGATCGCCCGATCGACACCCGCGCAGAACCCGCGCGGGGCGGCCAGGAGGACATTCAGGGCCGGACGCGTCGGCGGACTATGCTCGGCTCTGGTTGAGGGCATCGTAACGGGGTCCTCGGGTGGTGCGGCTCTGAGGGTGTGCGTCAACGGGAGCGGCCGCTTTGTGCTTCGAGACAAGGGTGATAGAGCTTGAGTCGACTGTCCTGGCATCCTAACGGCGCGACGGGCCGGGGGCACCCTGGCACCGGCCGGACACGACACGGGGATTATGCGGATCGGAGCGGAATGGCGCAATCCGTCATGAGGAGGTTCGGCACGGCCGTCGGCACCGCCGCAGCGCTTTTTGCGGCGGTTGCGGTCGGGGGGTGCGGCATGAGCTCGCTCACGTCGGGGTTCGGATCCAGCATCCTTGGCGGCTCCTCGGGCAGCGTCGAGCCCACGGGCGTCAGCGAACAGGACCTGATCGACGCGGCCAAGGCCGGAGGCGATGCGGCGCCCTCGTTCGCAGGCGGTGATGCCCAGCCCGGCTGCCCGCGCTTCGTCACCTGGCCGCGCGACAGCTATCTCACTATCTACGAGCCCGGCCGCGTCGGCGACGGCCTCGCCATCATGCATCGCGGGGAGATCACCAAGACCGCGCGCGAATGCCATATGAACGGCTCGCAGGTGACGGTGAAGTACGGCTTCTCGGGACGCATCCTGCTCGGTCCGCGCGGTCATTCCGGACCCATCTCGATGCCCATCAACGTGTTCGTCACCGACGCCAAGCGCGAGCGCGTCACGGAGGACAAGCTGCGCGTCGACGCATCGGTCGCGGTCGAGAATCCGATCGGCTATTTCTCGGCGGTGCGCACCGTGACGTTCGACGTGCCGGAGGGTGCGCGACCCGGCGAGTTCGAGGTCTACGTCGGCTTCGACCGCAACACCCCGAACGCGGGTTAAGCGAGGAGCCTCCGCCTTCGCCGGCAGCTCGGCCGGACCTTCTCCCGCAGCCTTCTGTCACACGAGGCCGCTTGGTCTCCCGTCATATTTCTCTTCGCACATCACGATGGCGCGGGCGTGCCGCGTGCAGGGCGGGAGATGATCGATGGCGGCCATTGTGGACCTCGCCGGAAAGCGGGGCCTTGTCGTGGGCATCGCCAATGCGCACAGCATCGCGGCGGGCTGCGGCGCGGCGTTTCGTGACGCCGGCGCGGAGCTCGCCGTCACCTATCTCAACGACAAGGCGGAGCCGTTCGTCAGGCCGGTCGCGGAAGCGCTCGGCGCGACGCTCACGGTGCCGTGCGACGTGCGCATACCCGGGCAGCTCGAGCAAGTCTTCGAGGCGATCGGCCGCGAATGGGGCCGGCTCGACTTCCTCCTGCATTCGATCGCCTTTGCGCCGCGCGAGGACCTGCACACGAGCGTCGTCAACTGCTCGGCCGAGGGCTTTGCGCTGGCCATGGACGTCTCCTGCCATTCGTTTATCCGCATGGCGCGGCTCGCGGCGCCCCTGATGACGGATGGCGGCTGCCTTTTGACGGTCAGCTTCTACGGCGCCGACCGCGTGGTTGAGAACTACAACCTCATGGGGCCGGTTAAGGCCGCGCTCGAAGCCAGCGTGCGCTACATCGCGGCGGACCTCGCCGAGCGGCACATCCGCGCGCACGCGATCTCGACTGGCCCCGTGAAGACGCGCGCGGCCTCGGGCATCGGACGCTTCGACGAGCTCCTCGACGAGGTACGCAAGCGGACGCCGGCGGGCCGGCTGGTCAGCATCGAGGAGATCGGGCGGGTCGCGGCGTTCCTGGTCAGCGACGCGGCGGCGCCGCTCTCGGGTTCCGTCGTCTACGCCGACAACGGGTTCCATACGGTGGCGTGAGTCCTGACTGCGGGCCGGCCGCCGGCGTGGCCGCTTATTGCAGGCGGGACAGTTCGTCGTGCAGGGGGCGCATGCTGTCGCGGGCCCATTCGTCGAGGGAGGCGAAGATGGCCGTCGCGGGCCAGCGCGGATCCTCCTCGGTGCTGCTCTTCCAGGTCAGATGCACCTCCGCGACGCGTCCATCGGACAGGGCGAAGAGCGCGTCGTCGGTGTCGGTGCGGCGGGCGATGAGGCGGACGCTCTCGCCGTAGAGCACGTGGAGGGGTGACAGCTCCACATCGAGCTGGCGCTCGAGGCCGGCGCCCACATCCGCGTCATCGATCGCATACCAGGGCTCAAGCCATTGCAGCGCGCCGGTCATGGTTTCGCGTTCGCCGCCGCAGAGATTTGCCTCGCGATCCGCTGCAGGCTGGGACTGCCGTCGGCAAGATAGCCGGCGTGAGGGTTTCCGGTGCCGAGATCCTCCGTCATATCGACGAACTCCATGCCGTCCGGCGGCTTGTGCGCTGTGCCGGCTCCGGTTGCTCCGAGACGGGCGGTCCCGTTCGCTATGCGCGAGTGGCGGGTAAGCACCGTATCATGTCTCGAGTAGTATACGTGGATACCTCCTCTCAAGCGGCCGACGGCCGTGTGGAGCCACGGCTCTTCGACAACGGCTTCGTCGATGTCGGGTGCGAGCCAGTTCATGATTGCGATTTCCGACGACGTTTCGGGATCACGCTTCAGGGCCTCTGCGAGCAGGTAGCATCCCATGCTGTGGCCAATCACGTTGATCGTGCGGTTCTCCGTCGTGGTCAGCGCCTTCAGGAGATCGAGGAACGATCGCGCACCGACGTCCGCCGCCCGGCGCTGATCGATGCCGTACATCCCAAGCTCGTAGCCCGGCTGATAGGGACGGTTCTTTGCCATCATCTCGAACTGGACGCGCTGGGCCGTCGGAAGCTCGTCAAGGGGCACTCCGAGGGCTGGCCAGTCGAACACGACGATGGAGCCATCATACTTGCCGTCGGCCAGGAGGTAGGACGTCAGGCCGGCGAAGTACGTGGCCACCTTGTGCTCCTGCGCATTGTAGCCGTGGACGAGGACGGTGACGGTCGGTTTCAGGTGCTCGCCGAGCGACCGGGCCGTCAGAGGCGCAAGGTCGATGGACGTGCCGTTTGCGGACAGCCTCTCCAGGCCGTGCGTTTCGAAGCGACGCGCGGAGACGTAGACGATGTTGGGCTGCAGCTCGACGCCGGCGTAGGGAAGTGGCCTGAAATAGAGGATGTACAGATACACGCCGGCCAGGAACAGCGCGCATGGGAGGACGCCGAACATAACCACGAAGCCGGCGATCGACCGAAGCGATGTGTCTTCGTCCTGCATGTTTCCCGCCCCCGTCCCCCGTATGCGGAAGGCCGCAAGCGGGAGATTATACAATTCGTCAGCCGGCATGCAGTCTTGCAAGCGCTCTTCTCCGCTGTCGGGTTGGCATCCGTTGCCGTCTGCCAACAAAAAAGCCGGGCGTGGGGGCCCGGCTTTCTCGATTGCGATGTTGTCTGAGGCGCGAGGCGCCGTCAGTTCAGCTTGCCCTTGAGGTCGCGGATGGCGGTGTCGATCAGCGACGTGCCGGCGTCGCCCGCGAGCTTCGCCTTGAGGATGGTCTCGGACGCCTTGACCGCGAGGTCGGCGGCAGCCGCGCGCACATCGTTTACGGCCTGAGCCTCGGCGCGGGCGATCTTTTCCTCGGCCGCCTTGGTGCGGCGCTCGACCTGCTCGGCCAGGGCCTTGCGCGTCTCGGCGGCCAGGCTCTCGGCCTCGCGCTTGGCGGCCTCGACGATGGACTTGGCCTCGTCCTCGGCCTCGCGCGTCTTGCGCTGGTAGTCTGCCAGGAGCTGCTGGGCCTCCTCGCGCAGGCGGCGGGCCTCGTCCAGCTCCGTGCGGATGCCGGCGGCGCGCTTGTCGAGCGCCTTGCCGATCAGGCCCGGCACGCCCTTCCAGATGAGGATGGCGACGAAGAGCAGGAACGAGATGAGGACCCAGAACTCGGGATAGGCGGGGTTCAGCATGACGGCCTCACTTGTCCGCGCCGGACGCGGCGAGCGCGCGGGCGATCTCGTCCTTGGTCGCGTTGACGTTCGACAGCGTGCCAACGATGGATACCACGGCGTCGCCGGCGATGTCCTTCACGCTGGCGAGTGCCTTGGTCTTGGTGGCGTCGATGGCGGCCTCGGCGTCGGCGAGCTTGCGAGCGAGCTGGTCCTCGACGGCCTTGCGGTCCTTTTCGACCTCGGCATTGAGGCTCTCGCGGGTTTGGCGTGCGATGGTCGAGGCATTGGCGCGCGCGTCCGACAGGGCCTTCTCGTAGGAGGCAAGCGCCTTCTCGGTCTCGGCCTTGAGGCGCTCGGCCGCGGCCAGGTCGCGCTGGATGCGGTCCTTGCGCTCCTCGATCACCTCGCCGATGCGCGGCAGCGCAATCTTCGACATGATCCAGTACAGGAGCACGAAGGTCACCGCGAGCCAGAAGAGCTGCGGCGCGAAGTCGGGCGCGTGGAGCTGCGGAAGGCCGCCTCCGCCCGCGTCATGCGCGTCGAAGGCCTCCGCGACATCCGTCCCTACGTCGATCGCAGCCGCGACGAGCGCGGTCATCGCTGCAGGCATTGGTCTCTCCAGGATGATACGGCTGCGGGCCAACCGCTCGGTGCGAGACCGAGGCCCTGGCCTGCCGCCCTAGACAGAGATCAGCCGAACAGGATGATCAGCGCGATGAGCAGGCCGAAGAGGCCGGTGGCCTCGGCGAGCGCGAAGCCGATCAGCAGGTTCGTGAACTGGCCTGGAGCGGCCGACGGATTGCGCAGGGCGCCCGACAGGTAGTTGCCGAAGATGTTGCCGATGCCAATGCCGGCGCCGATGAGCGCGAAGCAGGCGAGGCCGGCGCCGATGAACTTTGCTGCCTGGGGATCCATGGTCGTCTCCATTTAGAGGTTTTCGGTGGTTGAAGCTTGAGATCGCATGCCGTTCGTCAGGGTCCGGGCAGACCGCCCGATCCCCTCTCGGGCACGTGTCAGTGATGCATGTGGACCGCGTCGTTGAGATAGATGCAGGTCAACACCGTGAAGATGAATGCCTGCAGGAACGCCACCAGGAACTCGAGGCCCGTAAAGGCGGCCGTGAACAGAACCGGGAAAGCCTTGGCGACGAAGGGCAGGCTCACCGCGAAGCTGGCGAAGACCTTCAGCATCGTGTGTCCGGCCATCATGTTGGCGAACAGGCGCACGGAGAGGCTGACCGGGCGAATGAGGTAGGAGACGAGCTCGATCGGCACGATCAGCGGCATCAGCCAGAACGGCACGCCCTCGGGCACGAACAGCTTCAGGTAGCCGAGGCCGTGGCGTGCAAAGCCGATCAGCGTCACCGTGATCCAGACCATGGCGGCAAGGGCGAAGGTGACGATGATGTGGCTCGTCACCGTGAAGGAGCCCGGGATCATGCCGAGCATGTTGAGCGTCAGGATGAAAATGAAGATCGTGAACACCCAGGGGAAGTAGCGCATGCCTTCCTTGCCCAGGTTCTCGCGCACGATACCGGCGACGAACTCGTAGACGCTCTCGGCGATGGATTGGAGGCGTCCCGGCACAAGGGCACGGCGGCTCATGGCAAGGATCAGGAAGGTGGAGATCAGCACCAACGCCAGCACCATGAACAGGGACGAGTTGGTGAAGGAGATGTCGTAGCCGAACAGCTCAAGCGGCACGAGGCGCTTGATCTCGAACTGTGCCATGGGGCCATGGCTTTCCGCATGCCCCGCCACGTCTGCCGCTTCAGCCAATGTTCCGTCCCCTACCTTCCGTCGTCGTCCTCGTCGTCCGGAACCGCTTTCGCGCTCCGCTGCAGCGGCTCGGCCTCGGCCTGCAGGCGCCGGGCCGTGCGTATGATGTTCAAGAGGCCGGCCGCGAAGCCCAGCATCAGGAACAAAATCAACAACCACGGCGCCGTGCCGAACTGGTCGTCCAGCACCTTGCCGATGAACCCGCCGACGGCGATGCCGACGACGAGCTCGATGGCGATCTTCATCGCCTGGCCCATGGCCGCCCCGCGTGCCCGCCCGTCCGGTCCCGCAGGCTCCTTGGCGCGGGACTCGGCCCGGACCTTATCGAGCCGGGTGCCAAGGTCGGACGCGCGTTTACGGAAAGCCTCGCGATCCTCGGGAGAAAGCTCGCCGCGCGCCGGATTTTCGTCATCGTTCGACGCCGACATGGCTTCCCCCACCCGAGCCAGTACCCACGGGCTGAAACGGCCGGATTACCAACGGCGCGCACCATACCCGGAGGCTTCGCGGTGTCAAGCAATGGCCACATTTTTGGGGCTGCGGACGGGGTACGGCGAAACCGCGCAGGCGGGGCGGCTTTGCGCGAGGTTATGTGTGGCCTGGGATTACCTAGGGGCTGCGGATGTGCCGAACGCCATGGCGCCGGGATGACGCTTTCTTGGGGGCAGCCCTGTGGCTGAAACGAAATGACCCGGCGGGCCGTCATCGTCGGCGGGACGGGCCAAATCGGGCGCGCCGTTGCGGCTGAGCTTCTCGACGGGGGCTGGCATGTGACGCTTGCCGCGCGCGGAGGGCGAGCGTGTCCGGAAGACTTCCTCAGGCGCGGCGCGGCGTTCGTGGCCATGGACCGGGAGCAGCCGGGCATCTTGGGCAAGGTCATCGGCGACGGCGCGGACGCCGTCATCGATGCGGTCGCCTATGACGATGGGCATGCGCGGCAACTGCTGGCGATCGAGGGCGACGTCGGCGCTTTCGTGGTCATTTCGTCGGCCAGCGTTTATCGCGACGATCAGGGGCGGTCGCTCGACGAGGCGAAAGAGAACGGCTTTCCGCAGCTGCCCGTCCCAATCACGGAGACGCAGCCCACGGTCGATCCCGGTCCGGCAACCTATTCGACGCGGAAGGTTGCCCTCGAGCGGACGCTGCTCGATGGCGCCGAGCGGCCGGTCACGATCCTGCGTCCCGGTGCCATCCACGGCATGCACTCCAGCCACCCGCGCGAATGGTGGTTCGTCAAGCGCATGCTGGACGGCCGGCCCCTCATCCCGCTGGCCTACGAGGGCCGCAGCCGCTTTCACACGACGGCTGCCGCCAACATCGCCGCCCTCGCCGCGGCGGCGCTGGAGCATCCGGAGAGCCGCATCCTGAACATCGCGGACCCGGAGGCGTTGACCGTGGCGGAGGTCGGCGCCCTGATCGCAGAGCGCATGGGATACAGCGGCAGGATCGTGCCGCTGGCGTCCGATACGATCGGCTTGTCGCCTTGGTCGATCCCGCAGTCTTTCGTTCTGGATACACGGGCGGCAACGACGCTCGGCTATACGCCCCGCATGGCGTATCGCGACGCCGTTGGTCCGATCTGCGCCTGGCTCTCGCGGCAGGACGCCGATGCGTGGGAAGCCGCGTTCCCGGTGCTCGCGGGCTATTCCTGGCCGTTGTTCGACTACGCCAGTGAGGACAAGGCCGGGGTTGCAACCATTTGACGTCGAGGAAGAGGAAGCCTGCGTGGTCCCGGTCTTCGCCGGGATGACGTTGAGAGGAGGAGGCAGACGGCATTCACATGCCTTGTGCTGGCCTGAGGGGGCTCAGCCGGCCTCGCGGAAGGACTTGGCGGTCTCGAGGTCGACGGAGACAAGCTGGGAGATGCCCTTCTCGGCCATCGTGACGCCGAACAGGCGGTTCATGCGCATCATGGTCATCGGGTGGTGCGTGATGACCAGGAAGCGCGTTGCCGTCTCCTCCGCCATCTTCTCCATCAGCATGCAGAAGCGATCGACGTTGGCGTCGTCGAGCGGCGCGTCCACCTCGTCCAGCACGCAGATCGGCGACGGGTTGGTCAGGAACACGGCGAAGATCAGCGACAGCGCCGTCAGCGTCTGCTCGCCGCCAGAGAGCAGCGACAGCGTGGCCGGCTTCTTGCCGGGCGGCTTGGCGACGATCTCGAGGCCGCCTTCGAGCGGGTCCTCGCCCTCGATCATCTCGAGGCGGGCCTCGCCGCCGCCGAACAGCGTCGTGAACAGGCGCTGGAAGTGGCCGTTGACGGTGGTGAATGCCTCGTCGAGCCGCTTCTTGCCCTCGCGGTTCAATTGACCGATGGCGCCGCGCAGCTTGGCGATGGCCTGCTCGACGTCATCCTTCTCAGTCTCCATGCCGCTCATCTGCTCGAGCAAGGCGTTGAGCTCGTCGTCGGCCTGCAGGTTGACGCCGCCCAGGCGCTCGCGATCCGTCTTAAGGCGCTGCAAGGTGCGGTCGGCGTCGGGGAGCGCGGGCATGGATTCGGCCGGCGTCAGGCCAGCGAGGGCGAGGCATTCGTCCGGGTTCACGTTCAGCGATTCCCGGATGCGGCGCGCCTCCTCCTGGCGGCGCGTGCGGGCGCCTTCGAGCCGCGTTTCGGTGCGTGCGCGGGCCTCGCGTGCGGAGGCGACGGCGCCTTGCGCCTCGCGCAGCGCCTGTGCTGCCGCGCGAACCGCGCTCTCGGCGCGGGCGAGATCGTCGGCTGCTGCGTTGCGGGCGGACTCGGCGTCGGAGAGGGCGCCGAGCAGGCTCTGGCGGCGCTCCTCCAGGGCCGGGATGACCTCCTCCAAGGCGGCAATGTCGCTCTTGGTCTTGGCGAGGCGCTCCTTCAGTGCGGCGATGTGCTGGGCGGCGCTCTCGCTGCGCGAGGACCAGCGCGTGCGCTCGGCGGCGATTGCCTCCGCGCGGCGCTTGCGCGTCTCGCGCTCGCGTGCGTGCGCGGCGACGCGCGCCTGCGCGACGGAAAGTGCCGCGCGGCGGTCCTGCGCGGCCTTCTGTACCTCGGGCAGCCGGGTGGCCGGGTCCTCTGCGGCGTCAAGCTTCGCGAGCTCGTCCTCGATGTGGTCAAGGCTTGCTTGTGCCTCGCGAAGGTTGGTCTCGGCCTGCTCGCGGGCCTCGGCGACGGCGGCGAGCCTGGCTTCCGTCTCGCGCGCCTGGCGCTCGATGGCGGCGAGCGCATCGCGGGTCGCGACGTGGCTGGCCTGCGTCTCGCGCCACAGGGTGCGCAGGCGCTTCTCCTCCGCGGCGGCGGCGGCGTGTGCGTCGGCGGCCTCCTTGTCAAGGGCGGCGAGGCGCTGCATCTCCGCGCGCTGGGCCTTCTCGCGCTCGAACATGTCGGAGAGGCGGTTGCGCTCGGCGAGGCGCTGGGCGGCGGGAGTCATGCCGCCGGCGACGGCGATGAAGCCGTCCCACCGCC
>NZ_JADZBI010000127.1 GCF_020852195.1 Hyphomicrobium sp.
GGACTGAGGTCGTCCCGGCGGCGTCGAGCGTTACGAGCGCAGCGGCCGCTCCGGCGGCGGTCGCGCCAGCCACGACCGACCGCTTCGGCAGGGCCCTCACCGGCGGCGCGGGTCCCTCCGTGCCGCCCGTGTTCCAGCCGGGTCAGCCCGTCGTCGAGGTTCAGCCGCCGCCTGCTCCGGCCCCGCAGCCTGTCGTCGCCCGCACCGCGCCGCCTCCTCCGGCACCGCCGCAGCGCGATGTGCTTCATCCCGAGCCTGCACCGGCGCCGCAGCGGGCCGCGCCGCCTAGCCTGCCACCGGAGCCTGCTCCGAGCCCCGCACCCGCTGCGGAGCCTGAGCCCTCTACCGGCGATAGCTATACGCAGATTGCCGTCGCCGCGGCCGCCGCGGCGCTGGCCGCAGCCCGGGCAAGGGAGGCGGAAGCCGAGGCGCCTGCCGAGCCCGAGGCCGCTCCGGATGAGGATACGGTTGGGGCTGAGATCGATGATGATTCCTCCTCCCGCTTCGGAACACCGGCGGCTTCCACACCGCTCGAACCGGCGCCCGGCGAGCCGGTGGACGATCTCACGCGCATCCGCGGCATCGATGTCGAGCTCAAGGAGCGGCTCATCCGCTACGGCGTGCACACCTTCGCTGCGATCGCGGCCTGGACGCCGGAGGACGTGCGCGGGGTCAGCCAGACGCTCGGCTTTCAGGGGCGGATCGAGCGGGAGAACTGGATCGAGCAGGCGCAAATCCTCGCGGCCGGCGGGGATCCAGGGCTTGCGCCACGCGTCGCGCCGGCTGAGGCCGCCGTGCCCGTCGATGGCGATCGTCTCAACCGCATCCTCGGCATCGATCCCCAGTCGGAAGACCTCCTGCGCGCCAACGGTGTGACGCAGCTCGCCCATATCGCCGCCTGGAGCGGGGACGATATCGTGTGGTTCGAAGGGTTGCTCGGGGCTCCCGGGCGTATCTCGCGCGAGGGCTGGGTGGAGCAGGCGCGTTTCCTTGTTCGCGGCTTGGCACCGGCTGCTGCTGAGGCGCCGGAGGCTCTTCCTTCCGATGCGGCTCCGGCTGCGAGCGCGCCGCGCAGCGACATCTATGTGGCGCTGCGGTCCGTGCGCTCCGAAGCGTTGCGGGGCGACGGCGTCGTCGGCGTTACGACCGACGCTGTGGACGACCTCAAGCGCATCCGCGGCATCGGCGTCTTGATCGAGAAGCGGCTCAACTCGCTCGGCATCACTGCGTACGAGCAGGTGGCCAACTGGACGCGCGCCGACATCGACCGCATCAGCGGGCTACTGGACTTCAAGGGCCGCATCGAGCGCGAGAACTGGATCGAGCAGGCGCGCATTCTGGCGTCGGGCGGGCAGACGGAGTTCTCGCGCCGCGTCGACCGCGGGGATGCGTAGCGTTTTTATCGGTAGATGGCCTGAGGCGATGTGGTGACGCGTCTGGATCCCGGCCTTCGCCGGGATGACGTTTGCCGGTCGATTTTAGAGCTTCCAGGCGGAGTGGATGGCGGCGATGCCGCCCGTGAGGTTGCGTACGGACACGCGCTCGAAGCCCGCCTCTCGGATCATGGCCGCGAAAGCCTCCTGGTTCGGGAAACGGCGGATGCTCTCGACGAGGTAGCGGTACGGCTCGGCCGCGCCGGCAGCGAGCTCTCCGAGGCGCGGGATCACCTCGAAGGACTGGAAATCGTAGAGGCGGTCGAGCAGCGGCACCTGGCACTCGGAGAACTCGAGGCACAGGAAGCGGCCGCCGATCTTGAGCACGCGATGGGCCTCGCGGAGCGCGGCGTCGATGTGGGTGACGTTGCGGATGCCGAAGGCGATCGTGTAGGCGTCGAAGGCGCGATCGGGAAACGGCAGCGCCTCCGCGTTGCCTTGCGCCAGCGTGATGCGTGGCGCGAGCCCCTTGTTGGAGACCTTGGAGCGCCCTTCCTCCAGCATCTCCGGACTGATGTCGGCGAGCACGGCGGTCGCGTTCGGGCCTGAGCCCTCGGCATAGCGGATGGCGATGTCGCCGGTGCCGCCGGCCACGTCGAGCAGCCGGAACGGCCGCTCGTCGCGCGGGGCGCCAATCATGGCCACGAACTCCGCCTTCCAGAGACGGTGCAGGCCGCCTGACATGAGGTCGTTCATCAGGTCGTAGCGCGAGGCGACCGACGAGAAGACCTTGTTGACGAGGCCTTGCCGCTCGCCCTCGGGCACGGCGCGGAAGCCGAAGCTCGCGGTGCTGTCGGGTTCCTGCGGTGGGTTGGGTTCATTCGACATGGCGCGAGCTTAGACGGAATGCGGGCGGCGCGCCAACGGCTCCGACGTAACGAGCAGCGGATGCGGGGTTTGGTTAGCGAGATGCGCGGCCACGGCCTCGGCCAGCACGGGGGCGAGCAGGAAGCCGTGACGGTAGGCGCCGTTGACAAAAATGTGCCGGCCGCCGTCGCGGATCTCGGCGTGGGGCAGGTTGTCGGGAAAGGCCGGGCGGATGCCGGCCCCGGTCTCGAGGATCTGAGCCTCGGCGAAGGCCGGGTGCAGGGCGTAGGCGGTGCCCAGCAGCTCGAGCGCCGAGCGCACGGTGATCGGCCCGGTGTCCTCGCTCTCGATCACTGTGGCGCCGACGAGATAGCGCCCGCTGGTCCACGGCACGACGTAGAGCGGGTGGCGTGGATGCAGCAGGCGGACCGGGCGCGAGAGGCGGATCTCGCGGGTCTTGATCACGAGGCGCTCGCCGCGCACGCCGCGCAGCGCCGGAAGTTCGCTCGCGGAGGCCATGCCGCGGCAGTCGATGACGACGTCGGACGCCGAGGGCGAGGTCCATGCGGCGCCCAGCTCGACGGCCACGCCTGCCATGCGCGCGGCGTCGAGAAGGAAGACGAGCGCGTCGGGCGTGGTCATGTGGGCTTCGTCGGGGAAGTAGAACGCCTGGGCGAAGCGGCCGCCGAGGTCCGGCTCGAGCTCGGCGAGACCGTCAGCGTCGAGCGTCTGCGGTGGGCTCGTGGCGCGGGCGAAGCGCGTGGCCTCGGCCGAGTCCCGCGCGGCGGCGACGACGAGGCTGCCGGCGTTGACGAGGCGCGGATAGGTGGCGCGCCAGAGCGTGAGGCCGTGCGCTCCGAAGTCGCGGATCTCGGGCGCATGCTCGCTCTCGCATCCGGGAGCGAGCATGGTGCCGGCGTAGCGGCTTGCGCTGTCGGCGAAGGGAACCGAGCTTTTTTCGACAAGGCGCACGTGGTGCCCGACGCGGGCGAGTGTCAGGGCCTGCCACAGGCCCAAGATGCCGGCGCCGATGACCGTGATCGTGAGCGGCGTCTCCGTGCGGGTGATCGTGTTCTCAGTCGCCAAGGGCCACTCCTTCGCGCCGCGGATCGGCGCCGCCTTCGAGCCTGCCCGCCCGTTTTGCCACGACATGGAGGCCCGAGTTCATAAGGTCGGGCGTGATGGCATGCCCATAGCTTTTCAGCATGAGGGCCTTCCACATGGTGGACCAGCCGTACTCCAGCTCGAGCGTCTGGCCGGTGCTGCCGAAGTTGGGGAGGTCGACGGCGGCCTGGGCATCGAGCTGCCAGTCGATCAGCCCCACCAGCGTCTTTACGACGAAGAGTATGATGCGATGGCCGCCGGGCGAGCCGAGCGCGGCAAAGAGACGCCCGTCTTCGTCGAAGACGATGGTCGGCGACATGGAGCTGCGCGGGCGCTTGCCGCCCTCGACGCGGTTGGCGATCGGGCGGCCGTCCGCATCGTCGGGACGGAAGGAAAAGTCGGTCAACTGGTTGTTGAGCAGGAAGCCGCCCGCGAACAGGCCTGAGCCGAAGGGGCCCTCGATGGTCGTGGTGAAAGCCACCGCATTGCCATCGGCGTCGATCACCGACAGGTGGCTGGTGCCGGCGCTTTCAACGGTAGCGTCGGTGCCAAAGGCGCGCTTCTGAACATCGGGCGGCTCGCCCGATGTCGCCTGCGTCATGGCCTTGCCGGGGGCGATCAGCGCGCTGCGGGTGGCGACGTAGGCGGGGTCGAGCAGGCCCGCGACCGGTACGGGGATGAAGTCGGCGTCGGCGAGATAGCGGTCGCGGTCGGCGTAGGCCAGCCGCTCGGCTTCGACGATCAGGTGCATGGCGGGAATGCGCATGGCGTCGTCCGGCGTGCGGCCGAGGTCGAAGCGCTCGATCAGCTTCAAGGTCTGGCCGACGGTGACGGCGCCGGACGACGGCGGGCCCATGCCGCAGATGCGGCGTGCGCGATATTCGACGCAGACGGGTGGACGCTCGGCGACCTTGTAGGCCGCGAGATCGGCGAGGGTGAGATCGCCGGGCGTCCCCGGCGCTTCCTTCACGGTGGCGACGACCGCCTCGGCGATGGCGCCGGAGTAGAAGGCGTCGGCGCCGCCCTTGGCGAGCGCCTCCAAGGTTGCGGCATAGTCGGGGTTGCGCAGGCGGTGGCCGATCGGCAGCGGACTGCCGTTGTTGTCGAAGAAGTAGCGCCGGGCGGCCGGCGAGAGCCCTTCGGCGCCGAACCAGCGCAGCATGAAATAGAGGCGCGTCGAGATCTCGAAGCCCTCGCGCGCGAGCTTTACGGCCGGCTCGAACAGCTTCGTCCAGGGCAGCTTGCCGTGGCGCTTGTGCACGTGCTCGAGAAGGCGCGGCAGGCCCGGCGTGCCGACGCTGAGACCCGAGCGCACGGCCATGCCGAAGCCCATGGGCTTGCCATTCTGCAGGAAGCGATCAGGGCGGGCGGCGGCGGGGGCCGTTTCGCGGCCGTCGTAGGTCAAGAGCTCCTTCCTGCCTTCGTCCCAGTGCAGGAAGAAGGCTCCGCCGCCGAGGCCAGAGGACTGAGGCTCGACGAGCCCCAACACGAGCTGCGCGGCGATGGCCGCATCCGTTGCCGAGCCGCCGGCGCGCAGCATCTCGCGGCCGGCCTCGGAGGCCAGAGCATTGGCGGTCGAGATCAGGTATTTGTTTGATATAGCGAGGCTTTTCTGCGTGCGGCCACTGCCTGCCTCGGGCTCGAGCTGGGCGCGCGGGAGACCGGCCTCCTGGGCGCTTGGAGCGTGCAGCGGAGCGCAAACGAGCAGCATCAGCATAGCGCAGGTCGCTCGTCCGCCTACCGATCGGAACGCATCCCTCATGAGCAGCCCATGCTTCCGTCAGTGCTGGCGCGAATCTCAGGCATGATCCTCTCGGGGCTCGCGGTTTTCCGGCTGTCGGCGCGCCCCCCGCGCGTTCGAGGCCACGCTACCGTTCTATAGGGGCGAGCGCATGGTTGGAAACCTCCGTATTCGTGCTGGGAGCGAGGCTGCGTCCGCCGGCCTGGCTTGTGCTTGCGCGGGCTTATTCTTGTCAGATCCGAAAAGGGCAACGCCCCTCAGGGCGCTGCTCTCCATCCGCAGAGACGGTTGTCCGCGAGCGGATCGTCTATGCTGCATGAGCGCCGAAGGGTTCGAGACGGCCGAGCTACAGTGCGCTGAAAAAAGACGGCCGGAATGGTAGGGGGACCATTCCGGCCGCTGGGCCAGGACCGAGGACGCAAACGCTGGTCGATGCCGCAGGAGTGGCAGGCAGGGGACCGTAGCGGCAGAGCGTGTTGCGGGATGGGGGCCGCAAAGCTTACGACGCTACGTTTACGCAAGAACGGAACACACGCTACGCGAAGCCTTCTTCGTGTTCTCCCATCGTCGCAGTCCGGCAGGGCCGGGCCTTGTCGAATGGGTTACGCAACTTACATCCCTAGCAGTCAGGCCTCACGTCATGCTCAGGGATGCTCGTTATGCCGATCGATTTTGTTCTTTTTTTGTTCTCGTGTGCGCTGTGCGCACTTTCCCTCCGCTTGTTGCCTAGTAAACTCCCGCGACGCCTCACAAATCAGCAACCGTTGCCGGCGCGCATCGGTCGATCCGGAAGTCGCCCTGTGCGGCGCAAGATGACCACAGTGTGACTGCTCTGCTCTGCCGAGAGATTTCGGAGTCGTCTATACGAGGCATTCATACGACGGGCGCAACAATGCCAGCGGCGGATGAAGCCAGCAGAGGGAACCGGTTTCACCCTTCGCAGCTTAATGACAGCGGGAGTTCTGTTGATGTCGGTGTGGAAGGCAAAGGTTGGCGGGGTTTTGACAGCGGTGGCCGCAGCGGTCGCCCTGGCAGGCGTTCCGAGCGCGGCCAATGCGCAGGGCCTGATCGAATTCCTTTGGGGCGGAGAGCCCGAGTACGGCGGCGGCAAGCGCCAGGTCGTGAGCTTCAATCCGCAGTACAAGGCGGGGCAGATCATCGTCAGCTTCGGCGACCGGCGTCTCTATCACATCACCAAGGAAGGCCAGGCGACCAGCTATCCGATCGCGATCCCGCGCGAGCAGAGCCGCTGGCAGGGCACCACCGTGGTCTCGATGAAGCGCGAGAACCCGGATTGGCGGCCGACGCAGGAGATGCTGAAGGAAAATCCCCGGCTGCCGAGCTGGGTGCCCGGCGGGCATCCCATGAATCCGCTCGGCGTGCGCGCGCTCTATCTGGGCACCAGCACCTACCGCATTCACGGTACCGACGCGCCCTGGACCATCGGGCAGAATGTCTCGAAGGGCTGCATCCGCATGTTCAACGAGGACGTGCTCGACCTTTATCCGCGCGTGCCGGTCGGTACCAAGGTCGTGGTGACGTGGGAGCGCTTCAAGACCGGTAACGTCGAGATGTCCGACGCGTCGGGCGACGAGCCGGCGCCGAGGGCGACGAGGAAGAAGACGCGCTCCGTGGCGTCCGCTCCGAAGACCGGCTTCTTTGTCTCCGATGACGAGGCCAATCCGCCGCGTCCCGAGGAGGACATGGTGACGTACTACAGCCGCCAGCCGGACGGCACCTATTCCGAGGACAACGTCGAGGAGGTCATCGACGACGAGCAGGCAGCCGAGGAGGCCAGCCCGCCGCGTCCCCGCGAAGGGATGGTGACGCGCTACAACCGCAAGGTCGGCGCTGGCTCCATCTCGCGCTCGGCGCAGACTGCCGTTGAGTAGGCCTCGAGTAGGCGATCCATTCCAACGGGCGGCTTGCTCACGCAAGCCGCCCGTTTTGTTTGGAGTGCACGGGTGCTTGCTTTGAACATTCCTCCTCACGCGGACGCGTTTTTCATCGCGGCGCGGGTCCCCTGCAGGATTTTGGGATGCGCCGCGCCGGCTGAGCCTTCAGCTGATGTGGGTCAGCTTCCCTGGGCGAGGCAGGACTTGAGACCGGAGGCGAGGTTGCGCAGAAGTGCGTCGTAGGCGGTGGGGCCTGGATCTATGAGCGCGCCTTCGGGGTCCAGGGTTCCCGAGCGGGCGCTTGTGCCCTCGATGACGGCGTTGACGAGCTTGGCCTGGAACTGCGGCTCGCTGAAGACGCAGGCCGCCTGCAATGCCGCAAGCTTGCGGCGAATCTCGGTCAGTCGCTTCGCGGAAGGCTGGGCCTCCGGGCTTACCGTGATGGAGCCCACGGCGGCGAGGCCGAAGCGATGCTCGAAATACTGAAAGGCATCGTGGAAGACGACGAACGGCTTGTCCTTCACCGGCGCAAGCTCGCGGGCGATGTCGGCCTCGAGCGCCACGAGTGCGGCGTCCGCGCGAGCGGCGTTGGCCTTGAAGGTCTCGGCGTGGGCGGGCGAGGCCTCGGCGAGCACGCGCGCGATCTCCGAGATCATTTTGCGGGCGTTCTCCGGGTCGAGCCAGACGTGGCCGTCGCGGGTTTCGCTCTCGTGGCCGTCGTGCGCGTCGCCACCGACCTCGGCATGATGGTCGTGATCGTCATGGCCGTGATCGTGGTGGCCGTGTTTGTGCTCCTTGTCATGATCGTGGTCATGATCATGTGCGTGGCCGGCTTCGTGGCCGTGGTTGTGTGCCTCGAAGGTCTCGCCCGTGCGCACGCTCAGGAGCGTGATGCCGGGCGACTCGGCGAGAGTCACGGTGCGCACCGATTTCGGCAGCGCGGACACGATCTTGCGCGTGAACGGCTCCACTGTCTCGGAGACGCGGAAGAACACGTCGGCGTGGTTCAGCGCCCTGGCGTCCGACGGCTTCAATGCGTAGGTGTGCGGTGAGGCGGCGCCCTGGACCAGAAGCGACGGCGTGCCGACGCCCTCCATCACCTGTGCGACCAGGGCATGGACGGGCTTGATCGTGACCGTCACCTTGAGCTCCGCGGACGCGGGGCTTGCGGAGGCGAGAAGCGCGGCGGCCAGGATCGCGCATGCCGCGCCGGCGCGGGTTGTTGCTGGTGTTGATGGTGTGGTCACGGGCATCTCCAAAAACGGGTGTAACGGATACTATAACATCCATTTTGGCGCAACCGGGGCAGTCGCGCCTTGGTTCTGCTCCAATTTTTTGGCTCGTCTGCCGTGCCTCAGGTGCATCCGTGCCGCGGTCGGGCTCAACGCGTCGGTCGATGTGCTAGACTGTGTGCAAGGTGCGTTTCGGCGTCGCCTTTTTTGTGGGGCGAAGCGAGGAGGGCAGCTTGATTTCGATTTCACGGGGCTTGGCACTTTGTCTCCTGGCGCTGGGCGCGCTTCTCATCGCTCCGGTCGCGCCGGCCGGGGCGCATCCGCATGTCTGGGTGACGGTGGAGACGACGGTGGTCTACGAAGGAGGGTCCATCACCGGCCTCAAGCACAAGTGGATCTTCGACGACATGTACACGGCGATGGCTATCCAGGGCCTCGACGCCAACGGCGACGGGCAGTACTCGCGCGAGGAGCTCGCGGAACTGGCGCAGGTCAATATCGACGGGCTCAAAGAGTTCGGCTACTTCACCGTCGCCAAGCTCGGTAAGACCGTGGTCAAGTCGAAGCCGCCGGTCGACTACTACCTCGAGTACAAGGACAGCCTGCTCGCCCTCCACTTCACGCTTCCGCTCGAGCAGCCGGTGCTTGCGGACGCGCCGGACTTCAATTTCGCGGTGTTCGACGAATCGTTCTTCATCGCCTTCGATTTCGGGAAGGACGATCCGGTGAAGCTTGCGGGAGCGCCGCAGGGATGCGCCGCGAACATCGGTATTCCGGAGAACGAGCTCGCGGAACTCCAGGCGCTCAACGAATCGTTCGGCGGCCAGCTCACGACCGGAGACGCGAACGCCGGCATGGGCCTCGGGTACGCACGAACGGTGACGCTCGGCTGCAAGAAATCATGACCCGTCTTCTGTCCGCGCTCGGCGCGCTGCTCCTTTGCCTGATCGTCTCGCTCGGCGCGCTCGCTCAGGGCGAGCCTCCGAAGTCGCCGTTCGGGGTGCCGCTAGCGCCGGGTCAGACCGCCGCCGCGCCGGCGCAGAAAGTGGAGCGCAGCTTTTTCGGCGACGTCTGGTCCTATGTGCTGGCCCAGCAGCAGCGCATCAACCGGGAGCTGGCCGGCGCCGTGCGCCAGATGAAGACCGGCAACGTGCTCGACGCCACGCTGCTGCTCGCGTTTCTGAGCTTCACCTATGGCGTGCTGCACGCGGCCGGGCCCGGACACGGCAAGGCGGTGATCTCCTCCTATGTGCTCGCCAACGAGAAGACGGTACGGCGCGGGATCATGCTCTCGTTCCTGTCCGCGTTCTTTCAGGCGCTGTCGGCCATCGCCATCGTGGGTGTGCTTGCGATTGCTCTCAACGCGACGAGCCTTCAGATCTCGGCCACCGAGAAGTGGATCGAGACCATCAGTTGGGGGTTCGTGGCGCTGATCGGCATCTGGCTGCTCTATGGCCAGCTCGGTGCGCTCATCAAGCGGCGCCGCGCGGCTGCCGCTGCGGCGGCGACCTCGCATGGCGGGCATCAGCATGCCCATGCGCATCCACATGCCGACGATCACGGGAGCTGCGGGTGCGGACACGATCATGACCACAGCCACGCACATGCTCACGATCACGGCCATGCGCACGCGTACGGACATGATCATCACCATGACCATGAACACGGGGCCTGCTGCGGGCATGCCCACATGCCCGATCCCAAGCAACTCGAGGGGCCGCTGTCCTGGAGCAAGGCGATCGCCATCGCGCTCTCGGTCGGCATCCGGCCCTGTACCGGCGCCATCCTGGTGCTGATCTTCGCGCTGAGCCAAGGGCTGCTGATCGCGGGCGTGTTCGCGACATTCGCCATGGCGCTTGGCACGGCGATCACGGTGTCGATCCTTGCCTCGCTGGCGGTCGGCTCGCGCGAGGTGGCGAAGCGGATGGCCGGCGGCGAGAGCCGGCTGGCGGGGGCGGTGGCCACGGGCGCCGGGCTGCTTGGCTCGACGCTCGTGTTCCTGATGGGCGCCACGTTCTTCGTCGCCTCGCTCGGTGGAGGGACGGTCTCGCCGCTTTAGACTTCCCGGCCGGCGTATTCCCCTCTATGGGAGGCGGCGAACTCCGCTCCGATCAGACCCAGGGCCGTCATGAAGCTCTACCGCGCTTTCGCTACCGTCGGCGGCCTGACGCTCGTCTCGCGTGTGCTCGGATTCCTGCGCGACATCGCCTTCGCGTGGGCCTTCGGCGCCGGCTGGGTGGCGGACGCCTTTAACGTGGCTTTCCGATTTCCCAACCTGTTCCGGCGGCTGTTCGGCGAGGGGGCCTTCAACTCGGCCTTCATCCCACTGTTCGCCAAGGAGCTCGAAGGGGGCGGCCGCGATGCGGCGCGTGCGTTCGCCGAGGAGGCGCTGAGCGGTCTTTTCGCTGTGCTGGTGGCGCTAACGGTGGTCGACATCCTCACGATGCCTTGGATCATGTATCTCCTGGAGCACGGCTTCAGCGCCACGCCTGAGAAGTTCGACCTCGCGGTGCTGCTGACGCAGATCACCTTCCCCTATCTGCTCTGCATGTCGCTCGTGGCGCTGTTCTCGGGCGTGCTCAATACGTTCGGGAAGTTCGTCGAGAGCTCCGCGGTCTCGATCGTGCTCAACCTCACGCTGCTCGCCGCGATTTTCATCGGCTTCGGGCTCGGGTTCCGAAACGAGCCGGGCGGCGGCATCGTGCAGGCGATTGGCGTGTTCATTGCCGGCGTGCTGCAGCTCTGGCTCCTGATCAGCGGGCTTCGGCGCAACAACTTCACGCTCAGGCTCCGGCGGCCGAGGATGACGGAGGGCATGCGCCGCCTGATCACGCTTGGCATCCCGGGCGTCGTCGCGGGCGGCGTGACGCAGCTCAACATCATGATCGGCACCATCATCGCCTCGCAGGAGCCGGGCGCGGTCTCGCAGCTCTACTATGCGGATCGGCTCTACGAACTGCCGCTCGCCATCGTCGGCATCGCCATCGGCGTCGTGCTGCTGCCGGACGTGTCGCGGCAACTCAGGGCGGGCAACCACACGGGCGTGCTCGACAGCCAGAACCGCTCGCTCGAGTTCGCGATGCTGCTCACGGTGCCGGCGGCGGTGGCGCTGGCGGTGGTGCCGATCCCCATTGTCAAGGTGCTGTTCGAGCGCGGGGCGTTCACGGCCGCGGACACGGCGAGCACGGCGGCGGTGCTGTCGGTGTTCGCGCTCGGGCTGCCGGCGTTCGTGATGATCAAGGTGTTCTCGCCCGCCTATTTCGCGCGCGAGGATACCAAGACGCCGATGCGCTACGCCGTGCTCAGCCTGACCGCGAACACGATCGGCTCGATCGTGCTGTTCTTCCTGTTCCGCCGTCTCGGCTACCTGCCGCACCTCGGCATCGCAGTAGCGACTACGCTTGGCGGTTGGCTCAACGCGGGGCTGCTGTGGGCAACGCTCGTCCGGCGCAGGCACTTCGTGCTCGACGGCAGGATGCGGCGTGCGTTCGCGACCATCCTGCTCTCCTCGCTCGTGATGGGCGTTGCGCTCCTCGCCGCGGCGCATCTCCTCGGGGTGTATTTTGCGCCGGATCGCGGATTCCTGGTCCATGCGCTCGCGCTCGCGGTGCTGATCGCGGCCGGGTTGGCGATCTACGCCTTGGTCGTGTTGGCGACCGGGACGATCAACCTCCGGCAATTGCGCAAGCTCATCCGCCGTAGCTGAGCGCGGGCCTTGCGCGCGAGGCTTGGCCGCGCCATAACCCGCGCCTGACAGAGGGCCGACGGGTCGAGGGCAATGGAACTTCAGGAACGTGTTTTCTCAGGCATGCAGCCTACGGGCAGCCTGCATCTCGGCAACTATCTCGGCGCCATGGTGCAGTGGATCGAGATGCAGAAGACGCATGAATGCATCTACTGCGTCGTCGATATGCACGCGATCACCGTCTGGCAGGACCCCAAGGAGCTCAGGCACGCCATCCGGCAGGTGACGGCCGCTTACATTGCTTCCGGTCTCGATCCGAAACGGAGCATCCTGTTCAACCAGAGCCAGGTGTCGGCGCATGCGGAGCTGGCCTGGATCTTCAATTGCGTCGCGCGCCTCGGCTGGCTCAACCGCATGACGCAGTTCAAGGAGAAGGCAGGCAAGGACCGCGAGGCGGCGTCGGTAGGGCTTTATGCCTATCCGAACCTGATGGCGGCCGACATCCTGGCCTACCGGGCGACGCATGTTCCCGTCGGCGAGGACCAGAAGCAGCACCTCGAGCTGGCGCGCGACATCGCGCAGAAGTTCAACAACGACTTCCGCGCCGAGATCGAGGCCAAGGGCTACAACGACGGCATCTTCTTCCCGCAGCCGGAGCCGGTGATCACGGGGCCGGCGACGCGCGTCATGAGCTTGCGCGACGGCACGAAGAAGATGTCGAAGTCGGAGCCTTCCGACATGTCGCGCATCAACCTGATGGACGATACGGACGCCATCTCCGAGAAGATCAAGAAAGCAAAGACGGACATGGAGCCGGCGCCGCCGGCCAATCTCGAGGAGCTGAGCACCCGGCCGGAGATCGACAACCTCGTCGGCATCTACGCGGCACTGGCCGGCGTCTCCAAGCAAGCGGCGCTCGATCTGCTGATCTCGACGTCCACGGAAGGGCCGAGCATCTTCACCGGCTTCAAGCGCGCTCTGACGGAGGTCGCTACCCAGAAGCTGGGTCCGATCCGGGCGGAGATCGTGCGCCTCATGGACGATCCGGCGGAGATCGACCGTGTGCTGGCTGACGGCTCGACGCGGGCGCGCGCCATCGCCAGCCCGATCCTGGACGAGGTCAAGGATATCGTCGGCTTCATTAGGTCGTGATGTCACCATCTTCCCCCTCGAGTGGGGAGGATGGTGGGTCGCTTCCTCGCGTCTGTTGTGGACTTCGCATTCGCGTGGCAGCATCGCGGGCATGATGCTCGAGTATCGCAAACGTCGCGCCTTCGAGGCCGGACACGCCCGGAAGTTCCTGCTCATCGTCGATGAGAGCCCGGAGGTGGAGAGTGCGCTCTACTATGCCGCGGCGCGGATCGTGCGCTCGTCCGGCATGATCCTCATGCTGTACGTCATCGAGCCGCAGGATTTCCAGCACTGGGCGGGCGTGCGGCAGGTGCAGATCGAGGAGGAGACGTTGAAGGCGCGGGCGCTGTTCCGGCTGTTCCGGCGCAAGCTGCACCTTGTCGGCTTCGAGAACATCCCCTGCGAGGAATTGGTGCGCGAGGGCGTCAAGGCGGACGAGATCATGAAGACCATCGCAGAGGACGAGGATGTCTCCATCCTGGTGCTCGGCGCCTCGACCGACCCCAAAGGGCCGGGGCCGCTCGTTTCCATGCTGGCGGCGGGATCGGCCGCGGGATCGTTCCCGATTCCCATTACCGTGGTGCCCGGCAATCTGGCCTTCGATGACATCGTGGCACTGGCCTGATGCCCTCGATGCGGCCGAAAGAGCTTGTGGCGCGTGTGAAAAGCCCGACGTAAGGGCTAGACAATTGTCGAAGGCTTCCTTACTTGCTAGAATAATTCTAAAGATGCGACCGAGTGGGGCATGTCAGGCCCCGAGGAGACGACGACATGTTCATTCAGACCGAGGCAACGCCCAATCCTCAGACGCTGAAGTTCATCCCCGGCCAAACGGTGCTCGAGGACGGAACGGCAGACTTCCGTGCCAAGCGTGACGCGGAGTCATCGCCGCTCGCTCGGCGCCTGTTCAACATCGACGGCGTGACGGGAGTGTTCCTCGGCTCCGACTTCATCTCGGTGACGAAGTCCGATGCCGAGTGGCAGCACCTCAAGCCCATGATCCTCGGTGCGATCATGGAGCACTACATGTCCGGCGCGGCGGTGGTTGACGGCGAGGGCGCCAACGATGCGGCCGACGGCGCCTATGATGCCGAGGACGCGGACGTGGTCGCGACGATCAAGGAGTTGCTCGAGACGCGCGTGCGCCCGGCCGTGGCGCAGGATGGCGGCGACATCACGTTCGCCGGGTTCCGCGACGGCATCGTCTACCTGCACATGCGCGGCGCATGCTCGGGTTGTCCGAGCTCGACGGCGACGCTCAGGCACGGCATCGAGAACCTGCTCCGGCACTTCTGTCCCGAGGTGGAGGAAGTGCAGGCGGTCTGAGCCCGGGCCGCTGGGAACCCCGCTCTTTGGCTGGACCTATGATTCACGCTTCGGACTGATGGAGTCCGCGAGTGATCATGGTGCGGCCGGCGGGGTTTTTTCTTGCGACGGCGGACACTTCGCGTCCATCCTACCCGTCGCATTCTGCATCCCGAGGATCCGCCCCCATGTCGTCAGCGATCGATCAGGCTGCGCTCTCGCAGCTTTTCCTCTCCGCGCGTACGCACAACGCCTGGCAGGACAGGCCGGTGCCGGATGAGCTGCTGGCCCAGGTCGTGGATCTCATGAAGCTCGGGCCGACGAGCGCCAACTGTGAGCCGGCCCGCATCGTGTTCGTGAAGTCGCCCGAGGCCAAGGCGCGGCTCAGGCCGTTTCTCTCCGCAGGTAACCTCGACAAGACGATGGCGGCGCCGGTGTGCGCGATCATCGGCTACGACCTCGAATTCTATGAGAAGCTGCCGCGGCTTTTTCCGCATACGGATGCCAAGAGCTGGTTCACTGGCAAGCCGGAGCACGTCGTCGAGACGGCGTTCCGCAACGGCTCGCTGCAGGGCGCGTACCTGATCCTGGCAGCGAGGGCGCTGGGGCTCGATTGCGGCCCGATGTCCGGGTTCGATCAGGCCGGCGTCACCGCGGAGTTCTTCGCCGGCACGCCGGTGAAGGCGAACTTCCTCTGCAATCTCGGCTATGGCGATGCATCGGTGCTCAAGCCGCGCCTGCCGCGTCTTGCTTTCGACGAGGTGGCGAAAGTCCTCTGATCCTGACGCGAGTCATTGCGCGATTCGCCTCGTGCTTTATGCTCGCCGCCATGAATACGCTCGCCTTCGATACCTGCTTCGCTGCCTGCTCGGTGGCCGCCACATGGCGCATGCCTGACGGCGTCGCGGGCGCCTATCGCTTCGAGCGGCTCGAACGGGGGCATGCGGAGCGTCTCACGCCGATGATCGGGGAGGCAATGAGCGAGGCGCCGTTCGGATTTTCAGATATCGGTATGATCATCGTGACGACGGGGCCTGGGACGTTCACCGGGCAGCGCGTCGGCATCGCGGCGGCGCGCGCGCTCTCGCTGGCGACCGGGGCGCCGGTCGGCACGCTGTCGAGCCTCGCCGTCATGGCATACACGGCCGTTGCCGAGATCCCCGATGAAGTCGAGGGCAAAGTGCTGGCGGTTGCGGTCGATGCACGGCGTGGGGAAATCTATTTTCAGCGCTTCGCCGGGCCTGCGTGGAGCGCGCTCGGTGAGCCCGAGCTCGTAACGCCCGCGGCCGCGGCCGACAGGCTCGGTGCATCCGATGCGGTCGTGGTCGGCTCGGGAGCGGAGGTTGTCGCGGAGGCTTCCCGCAAGGTCGGGGGCTCCGTCAGCGCACGCATCGTCGCGCTCGAGCCCGACGTGCGGTTCATTCCTGACGGCGCTGTAAGGCCGGGATCGGTCTTGCCCCGGCCTCTCTACCTCCGCCCTCCGGATGCGAAGCCGCAGGATGGCGCCTCGCTGGGGAGGGTGTCATGACGGATGCAGCGCCGTTCGATGCCAGGTATGTCTCGTTGCTCTGGGCGGGACCGGAGCATGCAGCGGAGATCGCGCGGCTGCATGGGGAGCTGTTCTCCCCGGCGTGGTCCGAGGAGAGCGTCAAGGCGCTACTCGATCATCCTGCCTCAACCGCCTTCATGGCCATGGTCGGCGGGGCGCCCAAGACGTGCGTCGGATTCGTGTTGGCGCAGCTTGCAGCGGACGAGGCGGAGATTCTGACCATCGGGGTGGCCAAGGACTGGCAGCGCAAGGGCATCGGCCGTCGGCTCGTCGAGGGGGTGGCGCGCGCGGCGCAGCGCGCCGAGGCCAAGAAGCTCTATCTCGAGGTCGCCGCCGACAACGATGCCGCGATGGAGCTCTATCGCCGTGCGGGTTTTCTCGGCACGGGGCTGCGGCGCGGCTACTACGCAAGACCAGGCGGCGCGGCCGTCGATGCCGTGACCTTCGCACTAAAGCTTTAGACGGCCTTGCAGAATCCCAGCTTTTGAGCCAGTAGACAAACGGCAATCATGCCGTTATCTGCACGGCAGCTCACTGATCGGGATATGCGCCATGGCGGTCTCGAAAGACGAGAACCTTTCCCGGCTCGAGGTTTTGTGCGCGGAGCACGGGCTCCGCATGACCGGCCAGCGCCGCGTCATCGCCCGCGTGCTGTCGGAGGCGCGTGATCATCCGGATGGCGAGGAACTGCACAGGCGCGCGCATCTGGTCGATTCCCACATCTCGCTCTCGACCGTCTACCGGACCGTCAACCTGCTCGAGAAGAAAGGGATTCTGGAGCGGCATGCGTTCGGCAGCGGGCGCGGGCGCTACGAGGAGGCGGCGCGTGGCCACCACGACCATCTGATCGATATCGCCACCGGCCGCGTGATCGAGTTCCACAGCGTGGAGATCGAGAAGCTGCAGGAGAAGATCGCGCGCGAGCTTGGTTTCACGCTGGTGGGGCACCGGCTCGAGCTCTATGGCGAGCCGATCGAGAAGAAGAAGCCGGCGCGGAAGGGTTAGATGCTTTCTTTGCCCTTTGGGACCCGATGTGAAGCTCGTGCGCAGCCCTCTTGGATGCGGTGGCGGCCATTCTTAGACATCTCACAGGCGGAAACTTGCGTAGATCCCGGCCTTCGCCGGGATGACGTCTGTTGTGTGGAGACCGTTCGCCTCCTCTCAACGTCATCCCGGCGAAGGCCGAGATCTACGCCAGCACCCACATCGCCATGTGGGCAGGATCCTCGTGCAAGGGTAGTAGCATCATCGGTTTAGCAACGGCTTTCAGGTGAGGGGCGTGCGTGGGAACGTTGCGGGCTGCATCGATCCTGACCGGGTTTTTCGCGCTCACGGTGCCGCTGATGCCTGTGCAGGCCGCGTTGCTCAGGGTGTCGCCGCAAGGCGCGCGGCGCTTTCCGCACTGGTATCACCGGCAGGTGTGCCGGCTGATGGGCGTGCG
Organism: Hyphomicrobium sp.; assembly: GCF_020852195.1. Taxonomy (GTDB): domain Bacteria; phylum Pseudomonadota; class Alphaproteobacteria; order Rhizobiales; family Hyphomicrobiaceae; genus Hyphomicrobium_C. The sequence goes on from NZ_JADZBI010000127.1 coordinate 17,324, forward strand.
GTTCTCGATCGAAGGCGGGATCCTGCCGGATAGGCCGGTGCTGGTGGTCTCGAACCATACGTCGTGGCTCGATATCCCGGTGCTGTCGGCGGTGGCGCCGCTCTCGTTCATCGCTAAGAAGGACGTGGCGCGGTGGCCGTTCGTCTCGTGGCTCGCCAAGTTGCAGCGCAGCGTGTTCGTCGACCGCGAGCGGCGCAGTGCGGTCGGCGAGGCCACGAACGAGATCATGGCGCGGCTCGCTGCCGGCGATGCGGTGGTGTTGTTCGCTGAGGGTACGTCGAGCGATGGCAACCGCGTGCTGCCGTTTAAGACGTCGCTGTTTGCCGCTGCCAAGCCGACGGCTCGTGCGGCCGAGGCGGCAGGCCCGTCCGATGTCGTCGTGCAGACGCTGTCGGTCGTCTACACGCGCCTGCACGGCGTGCCGATCAACCGCTGGGCGCGCCCGGTCGTCGGATGGTTCGGGGACATGGAGATGCAGAGCCACGCCTGGGAGCTCCTCAAGGCCGGGCCGCTGGACGTGCGGATCCGCATCGGCGCGCCTATTCCGCTCGACAGCTTCGCCGACCGCAAGGATCTCGCACGGCGCAGCGAAACGGAGATCCGCGAGAACGTGGTGCGCATGCTTCGGAGCTATCCCGACGACGCCGAGATCGCCGTGACCACGCCGGTGGCGGAGGCGCGCAGCGCAGTGCGCCCGTCGCGGAGCGGATCCGTGTTCCGCTAGCGCCGATATTCTGGGGTGTTCGGCAACGTTAATGGCGTTTGTTCAGGTTGCCCTGGTCTGAGCCCCATGCGTCAATCTTTTGTGTGCGCTGGACAAAAGGGCACCGCAATGCTGCAATGCGGCAATGTGGGGGTGCGGCCGCGGCCGAATTGTGATACCGCGGGGCGCACCGGGGGAACTGCTGAAGACCGGGACGCAAAACCTCTTGGACGATCTCGATTCATCGCTGCTTGCCGATACGGCACCCCAGGTAGGGCCGGCCGAGCGCGATTCCGTGCCCGCGCCGAAAAGGGTGTTCATCAAGACGTTTGGCTGCCAGATGAACGTCTACGATTCCGAGCGCATGAGCGAGGCGCTGGCGGCGGAGGGGTATGTCGAGACCAGCGAGCCTGCCGAGGCCGACCTCGCGATCCTCAATACGTGCCATATTCGCGAGAAGGCGGCCGAGAAGGTCTACTCCGATCTCGGGCGGCTGCGCGACGTCAAGCGCGAGCGGGCCGAGAGCGGGAAGGAAACGCTGATCACCGTCGCCGGCTGCGTGGCGCAGGCGGAGGGCGAGGAGATCGTGCGGCGCGCGCCCGTGGTCGATCTCGTGCTGGGCCCACAGAGCTACCATCGCCTGCCGGAGTTGCTCGCGCGCCTCAGGGGCGGCGAGACGGCGCTGGTCGAGACCGTCTTTCCCGACGAGGATAAGTTTCAGGCGCTGCCGGCGCGGCGCGCGCCGAAAGCGGTGTCGGCGTTCCTCACCGTCCAGGAAGGCTGCGACAAGTTCTGCACGTTCTGCGTCGTGCCCTATACGCGCGGCATGGAATACTCGCGGCCCGTTGCGGCGCTGGTGGCGGAAGCGCGCCGTCTCGTGGACCGCGGGGTCGCAGAGATCACGCTCTTGGGCCAGAACGTCAACGGCTATCACGGCGAGGGGCCGGACGGCGAGGCAACGACGCTTGCCGGGCTCATTCATCATCTCGCGGCCATCGATGGGCTCCAGCGCATCCGCTACACGACCAGCCATCCGCGCGACATGAGCGACGACCTCATCCAGGCGCACGCGCAGGAAGAGAAGCTGATGCCGTATCTGCACCTGCCGTTCCAGGCCGGCGCAGACCGTGTGCTCGCCGCCATGAACCGCAAACATACGGCGGCGGAGTATCTGGATCTGATCGGGCGCATCCGTGCGGCGCGGCCCGACATTGCGCTCTCGACCGACATCATCGTCGGCTTTCCCGGCGAGACGGAGGCGGATTTCGAGGCGACCGTGGCACTGGTCCAGGAGGCGAACTTCGCGCACGCCTTTTCGTTCAAGTACAGCGCGCGGCCCGGAACGCCGGCCTCCACCATGGACGGGCAGGTGCCGGAGCCCGTGAAGCGGGCGCGCCTCGCGCGGCTGCAGGCGGTGATCGATGCGGGCTATCAGCGCTTCAACGGCACGTTCGTCGGCCGGACGCTGCCGGTGCTGTTCGAGAAAGCCGGGCGGCACGAGGGCCAGCTCGTTGGGCGGTCCCCTTATCTGCAACTCGTGCATGCAGAGGCCGACCCTGCGCTCGTCGGCGAGATCGTCGATGTGGAGATCCGGTCGGCCGGGGCCAACAGCCTCTCGGGCGTCATATGCGGATAGGCATGAACCTGTTAACGGTTCGAGTGCGGGCCGCAGGCGTTGATTCGACGGCGCTCAGGCCTATGCTAGGTTCATCAGAGAGGAGCTGCGAGTCGGCTCCGGCTGTCTCAGGAGACGAGACGATTGACAGCAATTCGCGGTCAGACGGCGGCAGGTCGCAAGCGCGTGCCTAAATCCCCGGTTCCAAGCAAGCGCCTGGTGGTCCCGTTCGAGGACAACCGGCATCTGACGCGCCTCCTCGGCGAGTTCGACTCTCATCTCGCGCTCGTGGAGGACCGTCTCGGCATCGAGGCGCATGCGCATGGCAACGTCGTCATCCTCTCGGGACCGGAGATGGCCTGCGAGATCGCGCGCGAGGTGCTGGAGCAGCTCTACGCGCGCGTGGCAAAGGGAGAGCACGTGGGACCCGGAGACTTCGACGGCCTGATCCGCCATGCCCGGCAGCAGGACGCGCCCTCAGCGGACGGACAGGCGCAGATCGCGACGCGCCGGCGCGTGGTCAAGGCGCGCACGCCGACGCAGAGCACCTATATCCGCGCGCTCGAAAAGACGGATCTCGTGTTCGGCATCGGCCCTGCGGGCACGGGCAAGACGTATCTCGCGGTGGCGTTCGCGGCGCAGTGCCTGGAGCGCGGCCTCGTCGAGCGCATCATCCTGTCGCGGCCGGCGGTGGAGGCGGGAGAGCGGCTTGGCTTCCTGCCGGGCGACATGCGCGAGAAGGTCGATCCGTATCTGCGCCCGCTCTATGACGCGCTTTATGATGTGCTGCCGCCGGAGAAGGTGGAGCGGGATCTCGAAAGCGGCGTCATCGAGATCGCGCCGCTCGCCTTCATGCGCGGGCGCACGCTCGCCAACGCGTTCGTCATCCTGGACGAGGCGCAGAACACGACGAGCATGCAGATGAAGATGTTTCTGACGCGGCTCGGCGAGAACTCGAAGATGGTGATCACGGGCGACCCCTCGCAGATCGATCTTCCGCCCGGCATGGCGTCGGGCCTGGAGGAGGCGGTGCGGCTGCTCTCCGATGTTCAGGGCATCACGGCGGTGCGGTTCTCGAGCGTCGACGTCGTGCGGCGCGATCTCGTGGCCAAGATCGTCGAAGCCTATGACAAGGTGGGGACGAGGAAGCCCTGACATGCCCGAAGAATCGGACAGTCGAAGTCTGAGCGAGGGGTGTCGCGGGGCACCTCTCTGGCTCAGCCTCGACATTCTGCATGAAGCGGGGGATTGGTCGCGGCTCGGCGACCGGGATGCGCTGATCGCGGCCGCGGGGCGGGCGCTGGCGGCGGATCCGCGCTTTGCCGCGCAAGCGCCATCGGAAGCGTGCGTGGCGCTCAGCGACGACGAGACCGTGCGCAGTCTCAATTCGCGCTTCCGCGGCAAGGACAAGCCCACCAACGTGCTGTCGTTTCCCGCGCTCGAAGGCTTCGGCGCGACGAGCCCGCAGTCGCTCGGCGACATCGTACTGGCGCAAGAGACGATCGAGCGGGAAGCCCTCGAGCAGGGCGTGCCGGCTGCCCATCACCTCCAGCACCTGGTCGTGCACGGCCTTCTGCATCTCCTCGGCTTCGATCACGAGACCGAGGCGCAGGCGCAGGAGATGGAGGGCATCGAAATCCAGATTCTTGCCACGCTCGGCGTGGCCAACCCCTACGGCGAGGACGCGCTGTTCGTTCAAGCCCATGATAAATGATGACGAACAAATGGACGATGTGAGCTACGACACGGAGCGCCGCACCATGCGCGAGAGCGCGAGCGGCTGGCTTCAACACCTCTGGACGCGGCTCGGCCTCGCCGAGCAGCCGACGCTGCGCGACAAGCTCGAAGTGCTGCTCAAGGAGGAGGCCAAGGCGACGGGCGGCTTCTCCCCCGAAGAGCGCAAAATGCTGTCGGGGCTTCTGCGCTTCGGAGCCTCGCGCGTGGACGAGATCATGGTGCCGCGGGCCGACATCGTCTCCATCGAGGAGATGGAGCCGCTTGGCGAGCTCATCCGGCTGTTCGAGGAGGTCGGCGTTTCTCGCATCCCGATCTATCACGAGACGCTCGACGACCCGCGCGGCATGATCCACATCAAGGATCTGTTCCGCTGGATCTCGGCCGAGGTGGCGGGCCGCGCACTGCGGGAGCCGACCAAGCAGCGGCCGGGCCAGCCCGAGGCCAAGGGCGATGCAGGCGCCAAGCCGGAATCGAGCAAGCCCGATCTCAGCCGCATCGATCTTTCGCGGCCGATTGCGGTGCTGAAGCTCAGAAAGCCCGTGCTCTATGTGCCGCCGTCGATGCCGGCGATGAACCTGCTCGTGCGCATGCAGGCCACCCACATCCACATGGCGCTCATCGTCGACGAATACGGTGGTACGGACGGTCTCGTCACCATCGAGGATCTGGTCGAGCAGATCGTGGGCGACATCGAGGACGAGCACGACGAGGAGGAGGCGGATCTCATCGCCGTCGATCCCAAGCTCGGGCTGGTGGCGTCGGGACGTGCTCCGGTGAAGGAGCTCGAGACGAGGCTCGGACAGAAGCTGCTCAAGCCCGAGGAGGAGGCCGACATCGACACGCTGGGCGGGCTCGTGTTCACTATCGTCGGGCGCGTTCCGGCGCGCGGCGAGCTGATCCGCCATGCGGCGTCGGGTGTCGAGTTCGAGGTGCTGGATGCCGATCCGAGGCGGGTGAAGCGGCTCAAGATCCATCTGCCGCCGGCGCCGTCGGTGGGCGACGCCGCGACCGGCTGATCTCACGATGGGGGGACGCGATCCGATCGGTGAGTGGCGTCGCACGGTGCGTGCGCTCGGCGGGTGGCGCCGCGCGGCCGTCGCGTTTGCGGCTGGGGCGCTGTCCAACCTCGCCATGGCGCCGTTCTTCTTCGCGCCCATCCTTCTCGTCACGCTTCCCGTACTGGTCTGGCTGATCGACGGGGCCGTGCACGGCGCGGGCGAAGTGCACGGCAAAGCGCGCGCGGGTGCGCTCGCCGGATGGTGGTTCGGCTTCGGCTATTTCCTCTTCGGGCTGTTCTGGATCGGAGAAGCGTTTCTCGTGGAGGCGGACAAGTTCGGCTGGCTCCTGCCGTTCGCGGTGACGCTGATGCCGGCCGGGCTGGCGCTGTTCTGGGCTGTGGCGGCTGCCGTCGCGTCACTCTTGTGGCGCCCAGGGTTCCAGCGGCTGCTCGTGCTCGCTCTCGCGCTGGCCGCCGCGGAATGGCTCAGGGGGCATGTGCTGACGGGGTTTCCCTGGAACGTCCTTGGCTATGCGCTTACCTGGCCGCTCGTGCTCATGCAGAGTGCGGGCCTCGTCGGCATCTATGGGCTGACGCTGCTTACCGTGCCGATCCTCGCCGCGCCGCTGGTGCTGGCGGCCGATGCCGAGCCGGGGCCGGCCCGGTGGCATGCCGGCTTGCGTGGGCTTGCGATTTGCGGGGTGCCGCTCGTGCTGCTCGCGGCCTATGGCGCCGCACGGCTCGCCACCGCGCCGGTCGGGGCCGTCGACGGCGTCAAGATCAGGATCGGGCAGCCGAGCGTGCCGCAGCACGAGAAATGGCGCTCCGACAAGCAGGCCGCGATCTTTCAGGACCATCTTGCGCTTTCGGAGGTCGATGCGTCGGAACAGCGCGATGGGCTCGCCGATGTCACGCATGTGCTCTGGCCCGAGGCGGCGATGCCGTTCCTGCCGCTCGAGCATCCCGAGGCGCTGGCGGCCATCGGCGAGATGCTGCCGGACGGCGTATTCCTCGTTACGGGCGCGCTGCGGCGAGAGGGGGCCGGACCTGACGCTTCCGGAACAGAGCCCATCCGGGCTTACAACAGCCTGATGGTGTTCGACAGCGCGGGTGCGCTGGCGAGCGCCTACGACAAGACGCACCTCGTGCCGTTCGGCGAGTATCTGCCGTGGCAAAGCACGCTCGAGGCGATCGGCCTCGAGCAGCTTACGCGCTTGCGCGGCGGCTTCTCGGTCGGGGTCTCGCCGCGGCCGCTGCTCAAGGTGCCGGGGCTTCCGCCGCTCGGCGGGCTCATCTGCTACGAGGCGATCTTTCCCGGTGTGGGCGCCCAGAGCGACGGACGTCCGGGTCTGCTCGTGAACGTGACCAACGACGGCTGGTTCGGGAACACGACCGGTCCGCGGCAGCACTTTCACCAGGCGCGTGTGCGGGCCGTTGAGGAGGGGGTGCCACTGCTCAGGGCGGCCAACAACGGCATCTCCGCTGTGATCGATTCAAGTGGACAAGCCCTCGTTATGCTCGGAATAAATGTAAGAGGCTCAATAGATTCGATATTGCCGCTCGCGCGCGACGCGCCGCCATATGCAGTGTTGGGGGATATAGTTTTTCTGCTCGTCGCACTACTTCTCGCGGCTACTCTTTATTTTTTCCGCCCATTGGGCGGTGAGGGCTGAGATCCCAGCTCAAGGGTCCCGCACATCATCCGTATTACAGTGTATGCGTCTTTTGGTTGCATTAAGTCGCAGATGCTCAATTAGAAATATAGCGTAAAAATTGTTTCTTCCGGGTAAATTATTGACCCCGAGCCCCGAGTTCCATAGGCAGAGACGTGCCGACGAGGTCGTGAAGGCAGGGAGTACGGAATCTAATGTCGAAAGAAGAGGGCGACGACGACGCCGACAACGAACGCGGTTCACGTAAGCCCAACCCGATCGATGCGCATGTGGGAACGCGGGTGCGTCTGCGCAGAATGCTGCTCGGAATGAGTCAAGAAAAACTTGGCGAGCACCTGGGGCTCACTTTCCAGCAAGTGCAGAAATACGAAAAGGGCGTCAATCGCATCGGGGCGAGCCGGTTGTTCGATTTGTCGCGGGTTCTCGGCGTGCCCGTCCAATTCTTTTACGACGAGGCTCCCGCCGAGCTCGTCGATTCCTCCCTGGCGCCCGGTTTCTCGGAACGCCCGACCGAAACCTATGTCATAGAGTTTCTTTCCACGCGTGAGGGGTTGGAGCTCAACAAGGCCTTCGTGAAGATCGCGGATCCCCGCGTGCGCCGTTCTGTCGTCGAGCTGGTGCGTACGCTCGGCGGCGAGGAGCCGCTCGACTGAAGCGGTCCGCGCGCCGCCCGCGTCAAACGCCCGCGCCGCGCTTTCAATCCCGGATGCTAAGCTTTCCAGGCTCCGGCGCTTGACCGGGCACGGTAAAACCGGCAAGACACGCCGCGGTCTCCTCGACGGTGGGTCGGGCCCGGGGCCTTTTGTGTATCTCGACAGGGATCAATCCCATGCAACGGGCCGCTGCAGCATTGCGGCAGGCAAGGGTGAATTAGGGGATCAGGGTGGCACGACAGTCATATTTGTTCACGAGTGAATCGGTTTCCGAAGGACACCCGGACAAAGTCTGCGACCGCATTTCGGACGAGGTGGTCGATGCCTTCTTCCGCGAGGGCATCGAGGAAGGGCTCGACCCGTGGGCGATCCGCGCGGCCTGCGAGACGATGGCCACTACCAATCGGGTCATCATCGCCGGCGAGTATCGCGGCCCGCGCGCCGTGACGGTTGCCAAGATCGAGGACATCGCGCGCACCGCCATCCGCGATATCGGCTACGAGCAGGCGGGCTTCCACTGGGCGAACTGCAATATCGAGGTGCTGCTGCACGGGCAGTCCGCCGACATCGCGCAGGGCGTCGATGCCAAGCAGCCGGCCAACCAGGAGGAGGGCGCGGGCGATCAGGGCATCATGTTCGGCTATGCCTGCCGCGAGACTCCTGAACTGATGCCGGCGCCGATCTACTACGCGCACAAGATCCTCGAGGATCTGGCGCGGGCGCGCAAGACGAAGAGCGGGGATGCGGCGAAGCTCGGCCCCGACTCGAAGAGCCAGGTGACGGTGCGCTACGAAGGCGGCAAGCCGGTCGGCGTCACACAGATCGTGGTCTCGCACCAGCACGTGGTCGAGGATCTCACGTCCAAGGACGTGCGCGACATCGTCGAGCCCTACGTGCGCGCGGCGCTCCCCGAGGGCTGGATCGGCAAGGACACGATTTGGCACATCAACCCGACCGGCAAGTTCTACATCGGCGGGCCGGACGGGGACACCGGCCTCACGGGCCGCAAGATCATCGTCGATACCTATGGCGGCGCAGCACCCCACGGCGGCGGCGCCTTTTCGGGCAAGGATCCGACCAAGGTTGACCGCTCGGCGGCTTATGCGGCGCGGTATCTGGCCAAGAACGTCGTCGCGGCCGGGCTCGCCGACCGCTGCACGATCCAGCTCTCGTACGCCATCGGCGTTGCGCGGCCATTGTCGATCTATGTCGATACGCACGGCACCGGCAAGGTGGACGAGGCGGCGATCGAGGGTGCCGTCGGCAAGGCCATGGACCTCACGCCGCGCGGCATTCGCCAGCAGCTCGACCTCAACCGGCCGATCTATGCGCGCACCTCGGCCTACGGCCATTTCGGACGCCGGCCGGACAACGACGGCGGGTTCTCCTGGGAGCGGCTCGACCTCACCGACGCGATCCAGAAGGCGGTCTGATCGATTACACTGGTTGGAGCGCGCGGCGCCCCCTCACCCGGACGCTATCCTCCGATCGCGTCGACCTCTCCCCACCGGGGAGAGGTAAACGAGACGCGCTCCCACTTCGCCTCTCTCCCCGGTGGGGAGAGGTCGACGCGAGGGTACAAGCCCGAGCGGCGGGTGAGGGTGCCGCACGGGTCAACCTTGCAACGATACCGGACGGGCCCGACGTGGATCCGGCAGACGGCAAATCCGAAGCATGGCACTCCCTCGAGATCCGCTCGTTCGGGCGGCGCCGGGGACGCAAGCTCAGTGCGCGCCAGGAGCGGCTGCTCGCCGAGCTGCTGCCGCGCGTCGGCGTCGACCTTTCGCAGCCGTCGCCCTCCAATCTCGCCAGCCTGTTTCCGCCGGGCACGTCTGCCGTGTGGCTCGAGATCGGATTCGGCGGCGCGGAGCATCTCATGTGGCAGGCGCGCGAGAACCTCGGCGTGGGCCTGATCGGATGCGAGCCGTTCGAGGAAGGCGTGGTCAAGGCGCTGGCCGCGATCGAGGACGGCGGGCTTGGCAATGTGCGGCTGCATTGCGACGACGTGCGCCCGCTCATCCGGTGGCTGCCGGAGCGGTCCGTCTCGCGCGTGTTCATGCTCTTCCCCGATCCTTGGCCCAAGAAACGCCACCAGAAACGGCGTTTGTTCTCGGTCGACCTTCTCAACCTCCTGGCGCGGGTGATGGTGCCGGGGGCGGAGCTCAGGCTCGCGACGGACATCGGTGACTATGCGCGCACTGCGCTCAGGGCGGTGGCGCAGACGCCTGCGTTCCGCTGGACGGCGGAGGGGCCGGCCGATTGGCGGGTGCGCCCGCCCGACTGGCCCGAGACGCGCTACGAGGCAAAGGCCGGCCGGGAGGGGCGGCGCTGCTATTTCTTTCGGTTTATCCGAGGCTAGGCCCGGTCGCTGTGCGTTTCGCAAGCTTTGCCGGCGGGCTCGGCAGCCGCGCGGTGAAAAACCGAGCAAATACGCTTGCCAGGACTGTCACAGTCACGTATTGTTCGTTTGCTCATGATCATCTCAACTCTGAGAGTGGGCCCCTCAAGGGCTCGCTCTTTTTGTTTTGGCAGCCGGAACGGCCGCCGGAAACAAATCGGCATGCAAAGCGCGAACGAGGTTGCCCCGGGCGACCGCTTCATCCAGGAGACCGGTCTTGCATCGGATGTCGCCCAGCTCGTCGAGCCGGTGCTCGACGGTCTTGGATTTCGGCTCGTGCGTATCGAAATATCGGGGCGGGACGGCAAGACGGTGCAGATCATGGCCGAGCGGCCGGACGGCTCGATGACCATCGACGACTGCGAGCAGGTGTCGAAGGCCGTTTCGCCGGTGCTCGACGTGGCGGACGTCGTGGCCGACAGCTATCGGCTCGAGGTATCGTCGCCGGGGATCGACCGGCCGCTGGTCAGGCCCTCCGATTTCGTGGATTGGGCCGGCTCGGAGGCGAAGATCGAGCTCAAGGCGCCCATCGACGGGCGGCGCCGCTTTCGCGGGCGCCTCGAAGGCTTTGAAGACGGCGAGGTGCTGATCGAGGCCGATCTCGGCGAGGACGGCCACAAGATCATCGGGCTCGCCGTGGCGCTGATCGCCAGCGCGCGGCTCGTGCTGACGGACGAGCTCATTCGAGAAGCCTTGAGCCGGGCCAAGGCCAAGGGCAAAGGACAGCTCGGGGACGGCGCGGAAGCCGATCCCGAGGATTTGAAGACCGACGACGTGGAGGGTCTCTGACGATGGCAGGCGTAGCAGGCATCAGCGCCAACAGGCTCGAGCTTCTGCAGATTGCAGATGCCGTCGCGCGCGAGAAAACGATCGACCGCAAGATCGTCATCCAGGCCAGGGAGGACGCGATCCAGACGGCCGCGAAGTCGCGCTACGGAGCCGAGAACGATATCCGCTGCGAGATCGATCCCAAGACGGGCGAGACGCGGCTCTCGCGCGTGCTGGCTGTGGTCGATGAGGTCGAGAACGAGGCCACGCAGATCACGGTCGAGGATGCCAAGCGCCGCAACGCCGACGCCAAGGTCGGCGACCTCATCGCGGAGGCGCTGCCGCCCTTGGACTTCGGCCGCGTCGCCGCGCAGAATGCCAAGCAGGTGATCGTACAGAAGGTGCGCGAGGCGGAGCGCGACCGGCAGTTCGGCGAATACAAGGATCGCGTCGGCGAGATCGTGAACGGCACGGTGAAGCGCGCCGAGTACGGCAATGTCATCGTCGACCTGGGGCGTGCCGAGGGCATCATCCGGCGCGACGAGATGATCCCGCGCGAGAATGTGCGCTACGGCGATCGCATCCGCGCCTACATCTACGACGTGCGCCGCGAGCAGCGCGGCCCGCAAATCTTCCTCTCTCGCGCCAGGCCCGAGTTCATGAGCAAGCTATTCGCGCAGGAGGTGCCGGAGATCTACGACGGCGTCGTCGAGATCAAGTCGGTGGCGCGCGATCCGGGGTCCCGCGCTAAGATCGCGGTGATCAGCCGCGACAGCTCGATCGATCCGGTGGGTGCGTGCGTCGGCATGCGCGGCGCTCGCGTGCAGGCCGTGGTCAACGAGCTGCAGGGCGAGAAGGTCGACATCATCCAGTGGAATCCGGATGCGGCGAGCTTCATCGTCAATGCGCTGGCGCCGGCGGAGGTTTCCAAGGTCGTGCTCGATGAGGACTCGAACCGCATCGAAGTCGTTGTGCCCGAGAGCCAGCTCTCGCTCGCCATCGGCCGGCGCGGCCAGAACGTGCGCCTCGCCTCGCAGCTCACCGGCTGGGACATCGACATCCTGACCGAGCAGGAGGAGAGCGAGCGGCGCCAGAAGGAGTTCGCGGAGCGCAGCCAGGTGTTCATGGATTCGCTCGACGTGGACGAGGTGATCGCGCAGCTTCTGGTCACCGAGGGCTTTGCCTCGGTCGAGGAGGTCGCCTACGTCGATCTCTCGGAGATCGCGCATATCGAGGGCTTCGACGAGAATACGGCGAGCGAGATCCAGACGCGAGCGCGCGAATACCTCGAGAAGATCGAGGCGGAGCGCGATGCGCGCCGGCGTGAGCTCGGTGTCTCCGACGATCTCACGAAGGTCGAGGGCGTGACGACGGCGATGTTGGTCGCGTTCGGCGAGCACGGAATCAAGACGCTCGAGGATCTTGCGGACTGCGCCACCGACGATCTCGTCGGGTGGACCGAGCGGTCGAAGGACAAGGACGTGGAGCCGGTGCGCCACAAAGGCGTGCTCGAAGGCTTCGAAGTGGGCCGCAAGGAGGCCGAGGACCTGATCATGGCGGCGCGCGTGCTCGCCGGGTGGATCACGGCCGAGGACCTTGCGCCGCCGCCCGAGGAGGATGCCGAGCCCGAGGCCGCAGAGGGCTCGGATGTTTCGGCGCCGGCGTCGGAAGCTTAAGGCCGTGACGCTGCGTGAAAGAGCTTTGGAGGTTTCGAGGCATTGGCTGACCGCCGCAAGCCGTTCGATGACGCCGAGCTTGCCGCCGACACCGGCGGCAAGCGTCTCTGCGCGGCTACGCGGGAGGCGCTGGACCCTGCCTGCCTGATCCGCTTCGTCGCCGATCCGGGCGGCGTCATCGTGCCGGACCTCGCCAGGCGGCTGCCGGGGCGCGGCGTCTGGGTCAAGGCGGAAAAGTCCGTGGTCGCCCAGGCCGTCCGCGCCAACGTCTTTGCCAGGAGCCTCAAGCGGGCCGTCAAGGCCGATCCCGCGCTTCCCGAGCAGGTCGAACGGTTGATCGAGAAGCGCGTACTCGAAGCCCTGGCGCTGGCCAACAAGGCCGGGCTCGTGACGGCGGGGTTTCAGCAGGTCGACGCGCTGATCGAGACGGGCGCGGCCGTGGTGCTGGTCCAGGCCGCCGACGCAGCAGAGAGCGGCCGCGAGAAGCTCGCCAGAAAATTTGCTGCAGTTGCACGTGCCAGGGGGCGTGAGCAGGCCCTGGTAACCAGTCTATCTACAGAACAATTGAGCTTGGCCATGGGGCGGTCAAATGTGGTACATGCTGCCCTCATACATGGCGGAGCCGCCGAGCGGTTCATGCTAGAGGCCGAGCGGCTCGACCGCTATCGGTCGGGCTCCGCTGCTTCCGGTGGGACACCCAACGGGCCGGAAAGTGCTCAAGATCTAGAGGTTTAACGGATATCGCATGAGCGAAACCAAGGATACTGCCGACAAGACGTTGACCGGGGGCGGTCGCAAGCCGCTCTCGCTCCAGCGCACCGTTGAATCGGGCCACGTCCGGCAGAGCTTCAGTCATGGGCGCTCGAAGTCCGTCGTGGTGGAGAAGCGCAAGACGCGCAAGCTCACGGCTCCGGGAGCACCGGCCGAGGCGGCCCCTGCGATGGCTGCGCCGAAGGTCGAGACGAAGGCGCCCGCCAAAGCGCCGGTTCGCACCGAGACGCGCTCCGAGCCCGGCAAGGCCGATCTTCTGCGGCCGGAAGAGCGCGATGCCCGCATGCGCGCATTGGCCAACGCGCGCCGCCAGGCGATCGAGGACGCGGAACGGGCCGATCAGCAGCGCGAAGCCAGTGCCGCCGCGCCGGCGGATGCGCCTGCGGCAGCGGCCTCCGCTGGGCCTGCGGCCGAGCCTGCTCCTTCGCCGGCTGCGGCTGAAGCCACGCGGCCGGCGCCGGTTGCCGAGCGCCCTCACGCGCGTCCGGCTTCCGACGGCGCTGCCGTGCGTCCTGGTGGCGCACGCCGCCCGCCAGCCAGCCTCGATACGCGGTTTGCGCCGCGCGAAGGCGGACGTCCGAAGCAGATCGAACTGCCCCGTCCGGCGGGTGCTCCTCCGGCCGCCGACCGCGGTACCGGCGAGGTGACCAAGATCGTCAAGGAGGTACGCGCGCGCCCGGCGGCCGTGGAGACGTCGGACGACGAGGAGAGCCGCGCCATCAAGCGTGGCGGCAAGCTCGTGCGCGTGCCGGTCAAGGCGCCGGTCACCGACGAGAAGCGCGAGCGCGGCAAGCTCACCATCAACAACGCGCTCGACGAGCAGCAGCGCGAGCGGTCGCTGGCGTCCCTCAAGCGCAAGCGCGAGCGCGAGAAGCTGAAGGCGATGGGAATCCAGCAGCCGCGCGACAAGATCGTGCGCGAGGTGGTCATTCCCGAGGCCATCACCATCCAGGAGCTTTCCAACCGCATGACGGAGCGGGCCGTCGACCTCATCAAGTTCCTGATGAAGGAAGGCGCCATGCACAAGATCACCGACGTGATCGATGCGGACACGGCGGAGTTGATCGTCACCGAGTTCGGCCACACGGCGAAGCGCGTTTCCGAGGCCGACGTCGAGTCCGGGTTCATCGGCGAGAAGGACGCCGAGGCCGAGCAGCGGCCGCGCGCGCCGGTGGTCACCATCATGGGCCACGTCGATCACGGCAAGACGTCGCTGCTGGACGCCATCCGCAAAACCAACGTGGTGTCGGGCGAAGCCGGCGGCATCACGCAGCACATCGGTGCCTATCAGGTGACGACGCCGTCGGGCTCGAAGGTGACGTTCATCGACACGCCGGGCCACGCCGCGTTCACCGCCATGCGTGCCCGCGGCGCGAAGGTGACGGACATCGTGGTGCTCGTGGTGGCGGCCGACGACGGCGTGATGCCGCAGACGGTCGAGGCGATCAATCACGCCAAAGCGGCGAACGTGCCGATCATCGTCGCCATCAACAAGATCGACAAGCCGCAGGCGGACCCGAAGCGGGTGCAGACCGATTTGCTCTCGCACGAGATCGTTGTCGAGAGCATGGGCGGCGAGACGCTCGAGGTGCCGGTCTCGGCGCTGAAGGGCACCAACCTCGACAAGCTGCTCGAGACGATCCAACTGCAGGCCGAGGTTCTCGACCTCAAGGCCAATCCGGACCGGTCGGCGGAGGGCATCGTCATCGAGGCGAAGCTCGAGCGCGGGCGCGGCCCGGTGGGCACGGTGCTGGTGCAGCGCGGCACGCTGCATGTGGGCGACATCGTCGTTGCCGGCATGGCGTGGGGCCGCGTACGCGCCCTTATCGATGACCAGGGGAAGAACGTGGCGGAGGCCGGTCCCTCGGTGCCGGTCGAGGTGCTGGGCTTCGACTCGGCACCGGAAGCGGGCGACCAGATCGCTGTTGTCGAGAACGAGCAGCGGGCCCGCGAGATCACCGACTACCGCATCAGGAAGCGCCGCGAGACGCTGGGCTCGGCAGGCACGCCGCGCACGCTCGAGCAAATGATGCAGACGCTGAAGGACGCTGCGGGCAAAAAGGACTTCACGCTTCTCATCAAGGGTGACGTCCAGGGCTCCGTCGAGGCCATCCAGGGCGCATTGAAGAAGCTCGGGACGGACGAGGTCGAGGCGCGGGTCGTGCATTCGGGCGTCGGCGGCATCACGGAATCCGATGTGGCGCTGGCCGGAGCATCGAAAGCGGTTGTCGTCGGCTTCAACGTGCGTGCCAACGCGCAGGCGAAGCAGGCGGCGGACGCTCAGGGCATTGAGATCCGCTACTACAGCATCATCTACGATCTCGTGGATGACGTGAAGGCAGCCATGTCGGGCCTGCTGGCGCCGACCGTACGCGAGAACTTCCTCGGCTACGCGACGATCAAGCAGGTGTTCAACATCTCGAATGTCGGCAAGGTCGCGGGCTGCGTGGTGACGGACGGCAAGGTCGAGCGGGGCGCCAAGGTGCGGCTCCTGCGCGACAAGGTCGTCATTCACGAGGGTACGCTCTCGATGCTCAAGCGCTTCAAGGACGATGTCAAAGAAGTGCCAGCCGGACAGGAGTGCGGCATGGCGTTCGCCAACTACCAGGACATCCGCGAAGGCGACGAGATCGAGTGCTTCCAGGTGGAGACGATCCAAAGGAGTCTCTAAGCGCTCACGGGCGCTGATACCGTTCGCCAAGAGGCGAACGGGGCGCCCTCCGCGGGGGCGCGGCTTGCCGCGGGTCGCTTTGCTCCCCGGCTGCTACGCAGCCGAGTTCCGTTCCCCTTCGAGGCGTTGGCCTCGTGCCGGTCCGATCCCGGTAGGATCAAGACAAGATGTCCAGAAAGAAATCCCATCAGGCGAAGGGGCCGTCGCAGCGGCAGTTGCGCGTTGGCGAGCTGATCCGTCACAAGCTCGCTGAGATGCTGGCGCGCGGCGAGATCTACGACGACGTTCTCGCGTCGCATGTGGTGACGATCTCGGAGGTGCGCATGTCGCCGGACCTTCGAGTGGCAACGGCCTACGTGATGCCGCTCGGCGGCAAGGACACCGAGATCGTGCTCGCGGCGCTGATGCGCAACAGCAAGTTCATTCGCGGCGAGGTCTCGCATGCGGTCGACCTCCGCGTTGCACCCGAGGTTCGCTTCCGCGAGGACGAGACGTTCGAGGAGGTTTCGCGCATCGACCGGCTGCTCCACAGCGAGAAGGTGCGCCGCGACGTGGAGAAGGGGTGAGGGTCAGCGCGGGCCACCGCCTCCTGTCATCCCGGCCGAGGAGCTCTTGCACCCGAGAGCGGGGGCGACGGAGCGGTTGGCTGTAAGTCCAGAAAGATCAAGATGGCACGACGCAAGAAAGGCAATCCGGTTCATGGCTGGCTGGTGCTCGACAAGCCGTTCGAGATGACGTCCACGCGCGCGGTCGGCATCCTGAAGCGGCTCTACTTCGCGCAGAAGGTCGGTCATGCCGGCACGCTCGATCCGCTGGCCACCGGTATCCTGCCGATCGCTTTCGGTGAGGCGACGAAGACGGTGCCGTTCGCGGTCGAGGGGGAGAAGGTCTATCGCTTCACGGTGCGCTGGGGTGCGGAGACCGCGACCGACGACGCGGAAGGCGAGGTGGTGGCAACAGGCGATGGCCGGCCGACCGTTGCCGACATCGAGGCGCTCCTGCCGCAGTTCATCGGCGAGATCCTGCAGGTTCCCCCTCAGTTTTCCGCTGTCAAAGTGGATGGTGAGCGGGCCTACGCGCTGGCGCGCGACGGTGAGGACGTTGTGCTCGAAGCGCGGCCGGTGGTGATCGACGAATTGCGCCTCATCGACGTGCCGGATGCCGACACGGCCATGTTCGAGGCACGCTGCGGCAGGGGAACCTATGTGCGCGCCATTGCGCGCGACATGGGCCGTGCGCTCGGCTGTCGTGGACATGTGATCGCACTGAGACGAACCCGCGTGGGGCCGTTCAGCGAGGACGAGGCCGTGGGTCTCGGCGAGATCGAGGATGCGGCCAAGGCGGGAGAGGATCTCACGTCGTTCCTGCAGCCGGTCGAGACGGCGCTGGGCGATATTCTTGAGCTCAACGTCAGCCCGTCGGACGCGGCCGACCTCGCGCAGGGGCGCAGCATCCTGATCCGCGGGCGCGACGCGCCCATACTGGGTGGCGCCGCCTATGCCATGTCCAAGGGCCGGATCGTGGCGCTGGGCGAGATCGAGAAGGGCGCCCTGCACCCGACGCGGGTGTTCAATTTTGGGTAGATGTCGGGCCGGGCGCTTCGCCTGCGGGGCTGCTTGCTCGGGCGTGCCTCCGGCACGGATGCAACTCTTTGATCGCATTAATGTAATTTTTCGCTCGCGCCGCCCTTGTGAATGTGTATAAAGCGCCATTCCGTTCGCGCCCTCGCGGTGCGGACGGTGTTTTCGTTTGCGACCTGGCTGGACGACATCCCGGCCATGGCCGTTCCTGGCCGGCCCGCCACTCGCGCGGCTGGCCCTCCAACCTCAAAGGAGGACCCGATGTCGCTTACGACGGAAGCCAAGTCCAAGCTCATCAAGGACAATGCCACCAAGGCGAACGATACCGGCTCGCCAGAGGTGCAGGTCGCGATCCTCACCGAGCGCATCAACGGCCTCACCGAGCATTTCAAGACGCACAAGAAGGACAATCACTCGCGTCGCGGCCTGCTCAAAATGGTCAGCCAGCGCCGTCAGCTTCTGGACTACGTGAAGCGCAAGGACGAAGCGCGCTACCAGAAGATCATCGAGAAGCTCGGAATCCGCCGCTAACGGGCGCCAGTCCCAGTTGGCGACGGCAAAGTTGTCCGGCTTCGGACCCTTGCGAATGTGAGGACAGACGGGGCGCCGCCGACCATTTGGGTTCGCGGCGCCGCGGGCATTCGTGCTAAGGAAGCCGCGCATCAAAGAGACATGAAACAGAGATAGAACGAAAGAACGCACATGTTCGATATTCATCGCGTGGAAATTGAGTGGGGCGGACGCACGCTCAAGCTCGAAACCGGGCACATGGCCCGCCAGGCGGACGCCGCCGTCGATGCGCAATACGGCGAGACCAGCGTGCTGGCGACGGTCGTCGGCGCCAAGAGCCCGAAGCCGGGCATCGATTTCTTCCCGCTCACGGTCAACTATCAGGAGCGCACCTACGCCGCTGGCAAGATCCCTGGCGGCTACTTCAAGCGCGAGGGACGGCCCACCGAGAAGGAGACGCTGACCTCGCGCCTCATCGACCGCCCGATCCGCCCGCTGTTCGTCGAGGGCTTCAAGAACGAGGTGCAGGTCGTCGTCACCGTTCTCAGCCATGACCTTGAGAACGATCCGGAGATCGTCGGCATGGTCGCAGCCTCTGCCGCGCTGACGCTGTCGGGCCTGCCGTTCCTCGGACCCATCGGTGCCGCGCGCGTCGGCGTGATCGGCGGCGAGCCGGTGCTGAATCCGATGATCGACGAGATGGTCGAGAGCTCGCTCGATCTCGTCATCGCCGGCACGCATGACGCTGTGATGATGGTCGAGAGCGAGGCCAAGGAACTGCCCGAGGCGCTCATGCTCGAGACCGTGATGTTCGGCCACAAGCACATGCAGCCCGTCATCCAGGCCATCATCAAGCTCGCGGAGAAGGCGGCCAAGGAGCCGTGGGACATCCAGATCCCCGACAAGGACAAGTACAAATCCCAGGTTGCGGCCATCGCCGGAGATCTGCTCAAGACGGCCTTCTCGACCAGGGAGAAAGGGAAGCGTCAGGATCTCTGTGCGGAAGCCAAGAAGAAGGTTTTCGAGGGCATCGAGATCCCCGTTGACGATCCGGCCGAGAAGGTGCTGCTGACCGACGCCTTCAAGGCGCTCGAGATGGAGATCATGCGTGGCGACGTGCTCAAGACGAAGCGGCGCATCGACGGCCGCGACCTCGAGACGGTGCGCCCGATCCTGTCGGAAGTGCACGTGCTGCCGCGTACGCACGGCTCGGCCCTGTTCACGCGCGGCGAGACGCAGGCGCTCGTCGTGGCCACGCTCGGCACGGGAGAGGACGAGCAGTACGTCGACAGCCTCGAGGGCACCAAGAAGGAGCGCTTTCTGCTCCACTACAATTTCCCGCCCTACTCGGTCGGCGAGACGGGCCGCATGGGCTCGCCGGGCCGGCGCGAGATCGGCCACGGCAAGCTTGCCTGGCGTGCCGTGCGCCCATTGCTGCCCAAGTCCGACGAGTTCCCTTACACGCTGCGCGTGGTGTCCGAGATCACCGAAAGCAACGGCTCGTCGTCGATGGCGACCGTCTGCGGCACGTCGCTCGCCCTCATGGACGCCGGCGTTCCGCTGAAGTCGCCGGTTGCCGGCATCGCCATGGGCCTCATCAAGGAGGGTGACGATTTCGCCGTGCTGTCCGACATCCTGGGCGACGAGGACCATCTCGGCGACATGGACTTCAAGGTGGCGGGCACGACCAACGGCGTCACTGCGCTACAGATGGACATCAAGATCACCGGCATCACAGAGGAGATCATGAAGGTCGCCTTGGCGCAGGCGAATAAGGGGCGCCTGCATATCCTCGGCGAGATGGCGAAGGCGCTCACAGGCGCCCGCGAGGAGCTCGGCGAGTACGCACCGCGCATCGAGACGATCAAGATCCCGACCGATAAGATCCGCGAGGTGATCGGCTCGGGCGGCTCGGTGATCCGCTCCATCGTCGAGGAGAGCGGGGCCAAGATCGACATTGACGACGACGGCACGGTGAAGATCGCGTCTGCCAACCGCGAGAGCATCGAGAAGGCGCTGGCGCGCATCAAGGGAATCACGTCCGAGCCCGAGGTCGGGCAGATCTACAAGGGCAAGGTCGTGAAGATCATGGAGTTCGGCGCGTTCGTGAACTTCTTCGGTGCCAAGGACGGTCTCGTGCACATCTCGCAGCTCACCCAGGGCCGTCCGCAGACGGTCGGCGAGGTGGTGAAGGAGGGCCAGGAGGTGTTCGTGAAGCTCCTGGGTTTCGACGATCGCGGCAAGGTGCGTCTGTCGATGAAGATCGTCGATCAGGCGACGGGTCAGGAGATCCCGCGTGCCGAGGGCGAGCCGGAGGAGGTGTTCTCGGCCGAGCGTCCGCCGCGGCGCGAGCGCGAGGGTGGTGGGCGCCGCCGCCGCGAATAGCCGGATTCGATAACATCAACGGCGGCGGCGAAATGCCCGCCGCCGTTTTTCATTGGGTCTTGTGCAAATGGTCCGCTCCGATTTGCCGCCAGAGCCGGATTTCTCGCTGCATCCGGACCAGGTGCAAGCGCGCGCCCTCGTGGAACGGCTGTTCGAGCAAGTCGCCGCCGAGCTGAGGGTGCTGCTGCCCGCCTCCGCGGATATCCGCCATGTCGGCGCGACGGCGGTGGCGGGATGCGTCACGAAGGGCGATCTCGACATCGTCGTACGGGTTCCGTCCGAGGCGTTCGTCACGGTGGATGACGCCTTGGCGGCAAGGTTTCCGCGCAATATCGGCTCCAAGCGCACGGATGCGTTCTCCTCGTTCGAGGATGCGACGACTACGCCGCATCTTGGCATCCAGCTCACGATCGCGGGCGGCGAGGACGACTATTTCCATCTTTTCGCCGATGCGTTGCGGCAGGATCCGGGGCTTGTCGCGCAGTACAATGCGCTCAAGCGGGAATTCGACGGCAAGCCGATGGAGGTGTATCGGGCCGCGAAGAGCGCCTTCGTCAGGGATGTCCTGAGCCGGCTTGGCCGGTGACCTCCTCTGTCAGCGCCGCGGCGATGAGCGGGGCGATGGTCGGCGAATTGCCGATGGCGCCGGTGTAGATGGCGTTGGCGCCGGTTTCCGCGATGATATCGGGCACGTCCTCGCCGGCGTGCATGCCGTCGCCGAAGAAGAAGCCGGCGACGATCGTCGGCACGGTTGCGGTTGCACGCAGCGTGTCCTCCAGGAAGGGCTCCTCCTCGAGAAAAGCCATCGTGACGCTCGCGAAGCGGCGGGCGAGGGCTACGCGGGCGGCCGCCTTGCGCGTCGCTGTGGCGGAGGCGGGGCCGAGCTTCGAGCCATGGCCGACGATCAGCAGGCGGGAGGTGGCAGGTTCGAATCCCTCCCGCTCCGCCACGGTCAGTGCTTCCTGCACGAGAAGGTCCGGCAGGGCGGGATCGAGGCCCAGCGGGACCAGGAGCTTCGGCTCCGGGGCCGTCTCTGTCGCGCGGATGCGGTCATTCAGGACCTTCTGCACGAAGTATCCGTCGGCCATGAACAGCGGATAGACGGCGATCTGCGCGGGGCCTGATGCTGCGGCCTCGGCGAGCGCCTGCTCGATGGTGGGTGTGCCCTTGAGCACGCCGATGGCGACGGGGAGCCCGGTCAAAGTGCGCACGGCCTCGGCCTGGGCCTCGAGCGCGGCATTGGGCGATGCCCCGCCGCGGTCTCCGTGGCTCGCGAGCACGGCGGCCAAAGGACGTGCCTCGCCGGTCATGGATCGGTCGCTTCCGCGATGGCGAGCTCGAGTGCGTGGCGGACGGCCGGCAGGAGATCGAGCGCGCAGGCGGCTTCCTTGCCGTGCTCGGACATCTTGCCCAGCGTCTTGGCCAGGATGTTCACGACCTTCTCCGGCGGGTGCTTGGCGGCGAAGTCCTCCGCATAGTGGGCGAGGAAGACAAGGGCGGCCACATCCTCGAGCGCCTGGGTTTCCGCATCGCGGCGCAGGTTCTCCTTGCGCAGCAGCGATCCCACGCGAGCGATCTCCTCGGCGCTGTAACCCGAGGCGGCCAGGATCTCGCCGGCCCACTCCGCGTGCTTGCGGCCCAGCTCCTTGCGCCAGCGCAGATAGCCGGGCCGGTCCATCGGGTACGTCGAACGCGGGACCTCCCAGCGGCGGATGTGCTGTGCGCGCACCGCGAGCTGGAGCGCCTCCGAGGCGTTCGGATAGACGCGCGCCAGCATGGCGGACATGCGTTGCCCGTAGACGAGCTCCGCGGGTACCTCGGCGCCATCGAGCGGGACACGGTTCGGATCCCTGCCGTTGGCGGCGTCGATGCCGGCGATGGCCTTGCTCAGGCGGTCCATGCTTCAGCTCTCACAGTGGTCCCTTGAAGATGAAATAGGCCCCGGCGACGATCAGTGCAAAGCCCACGGCATGGTTGATGGTCAAAGGCTCCTTCAGGAACAGGATCGAGAAGCCGGCAAAGACCGTTAGCGTGATCACGTCCTGGATCGTCTTGAGCTCGGCGGTGGTGTAGGTGCCATGCCCCAGGCGGTTGGCGGGCACGGCGAGGCAATACTCGAAGAAGGCGATGCCCCAGCTTGCCAGGATGACGATCCATAGCGGACTGGTCTTGTATTTCAGGTGCCCGTACCAGGCGAAGGTCATGAAGATGTTCGACAGGGACAGAAGCAGCACCGGCGCAAAAAAGTTCGGCGATCCGAAACTCGACAAGGGGGTTCTCCGTATCCGTTATGTGGAACTGCGCTCGACGGGCCTTGGTCCGCGGGTGCCTCAGGACTGATTAAGGCAAGCCGGTGGTGGTGTCTCGACAAGGGACGGCAATCCGCTATCAGTGGGCGTGGCGTTCCGCGGGAGGCGGACGCCTACGGCGTCGCCAGAGTGGGCAGGCATGAGGTCTTCGCGTCAAGAGCTGGATGCGCTCCTGGCCGGCGTGTCGCGCGGCGACGAGGCCGCCTTTGCCGAGCTGTACCAGGTCACCTCCGCGAAACTTTATGGCGTCGCACTCCGTATCCTGCGCAGCAAGGAGGCCGCGGAGGACGTGGTCCAGGACAGCTACTTCAAAGTCTGGGAGCGGGCAGGGGATTTCGATCCCAAGATCGCCGCTCCTGTCACCTGGATGGCGGCCATTGTGCGTAACAGGGCGCTCGACGAGGTGCGGCGGCGGGCGGCGCGTCCGCAGGCCGACGTGTCGGAGCTGGACAGCGTCGAGAGCGACGACGAGCCGCCGCTCGAGGTGCTGGGACGGCGGGAGGATCTGGACCGCCTGATGCGCTGCCTCGAGGGCCTCGAGCCCGAAAAGCGGCAGATGGTGCGGCTCGCCTATCTCGACGGCCTCTCCCGCGAGGCGCTCGCCGTGCAATTCGGCCACCCGGAAGGAACCATCAAGACCTGGCTGCGCCGCAGTCTGGCTCAGTTGAAGAGGTGCCTCGAGCCATGACCGAGCTCGACGACATCGATGCGCTGGCGGCCGAGTATGTGCTGGGCACGCTGTCCTTTGCCGAGCGGTCGGAGGCCGAGGCCCGGCGCGCGCGCGATCCCGCATTCGATAAGGCCGTGCTGGCATGGGAACGTCGCCTCGGGCCGCTGGTGGAGGCGGTGGTGCCGGTGGCGCCGCCGGCAGGGCTCTACAACAAGATCCGCGCGCAGATCGGGCTCGCCTCGCATGTGGCCTCGCTCAAGGCGCGGGAACAGGCGATCGTGCGGCGCGCAAACCGGTGGCGGAACGCGGCTATCGGCATGACGGCGGTCGCCGCCTCGCTGGCCGGTATTATCGGATGGCAGGACTATCAGCGTCGCTTGATGCCGACCCAGTACGTGGCGGTGCTGCAGGCAGGGGATGCTGTGCCCGCGTTCCTGCTGACGGTCGATACCAAGAGCAACATGTTCGTCATCTCGGCCATGCAGAAGCCTGCAGAGCCAGAGAAGTCCTATCAGCTCTGGCTCGTGCACAACGACATGCCGCAGCCGAAATCGCTCGGCGTGTTCGACGATGCCGGCATGGACGTGCGTCCCATGAGGCCGGACGGGCCGATGCACGACATGATGATGGACGGCACCTATGCCGTCAGCGTGGAGCCGAAGGGCGGCTCGCCGACGGGCACGCCCACGGGGCCTGTGGTGTTCAGCGGCAAGCTGGTCAAGGCGACGCCCTGAGCTTGGCGCGATGCGAGGTGCGGAGGCCCTGGGTCCCGGCTCTGCGTGGCAACGCTTGCGCGTCGCCACTTCGGCCGGGATGACGGGGTGGTGTGACAGATACAAGCGTGTCATCCCGGCCGAAGCGCAGCGGAGGGCCGGGACCAAGGCCAAGCGCAAGAAGAGTGTCAGATCGTTAGCGTGCCGGCCTTGGCGGCGGCGTAGCGCTCGCCGACGGCCTTCCAGTTCACGACGTTCCACCAAGCCTTCAGATAATCCGGGCGCTTGTTCTGGTACTTGAGGTAATAGGCGTGCTCCCAGACGTCGTTGCCGAAGAGGACCCGCTTGCCCTCCATGATCGGCGTGTCCTGGTTGGGCTTCGAAACCAGCTCCAGCTTGCCGGCCTTGTCGACGGTGACGAAGACCCAGCCCGAGCCGAACACCTTGCCGCCCGCGGTGTTGAAATCGGTCTGCAGCTTCTCGAGGCCGCCGAGGTTGCTGTCGATGGCGGTTTTGAGGTCGCCCTCGGGGCCGGTGCCGCCGGGCGCGCCCATGATCTGCCAGAACATCGAGTGGTTGGCGTGGCCGCCGCCGTTGTTGCGCACCGCGGTGCGGATCGCGTCCGGCACCTCGTCGAGCTTGGCCAGCAGCTCCTCGAGTGGCAGCTTGGCAAGGTCGCCATGGTCGGCCAGGGCCTTGTTCAGGTTGTTGACGTAGGCCTGATGGTGCTTTCCATGGTGCAGGCCCATGGTCGTGGCGTCGATGTGGGGTTCCAGCGCTTCGGGCTTGTAGGGGAGGTCCGGGAGCGTGAAGGGCCCGGTAGGCGCGTCTGCGGCGAAGGCGCGGCTAAGGCCGCCCGACGAGACGGCGGTCATCAGGGTCGCGGCCCCGGCGGCGCAAAGGAAGTTTCGGCGATCGGGTGTCAACATCGGCGGTCTCCGTAGTAGGCTGAACAACTGTTGCTGCCTCAGAACACGGTCAATCGGTATATAGCTACCCTTTAAGGCAACGCCAGATACAGCAACAAAGTTCATCAGGATACCGCAATGGGGCTCAGGCTCGACAAAGCGCTTCTTCTGAGGGGGCTCATACCCACGCGCTCGCGTGCCCGAGACCTCATTGTGCGCGGCGCGGTCAGCGTGGATGGGGCGGTCGAGCTCAAACCGGGTGCGCTCGTTGCGGACGACACGCCGATCGCACTCGCGGAATCGTCCGACTACGTTTCACGCGGGGGACTCAAGCTGGAGGCGGCGCTCGATGCGTTCGGCCTCGATCCGCAAGGTCGGGTGGCGCTCGATGTCGGGGCCTCTACGGGCGGCTTCACGGACGTGCTGCTGAGGCGCGGAGCCGAGCACGTCTTCGCGGTCGACGTGGGGCACGGGCAGTTCAATCCGCGTCTCGCGGCCGACCCGCGCGTTACCTCGCTGGAGGGGCAGGACGTGCGGGCGCTGACGGTGCGAGAGGTCCCGCGGCCGGTGGAGGCGATCGTCGCCGACGTGAGCTTTATCTCGCTCGAGAAGGCGCTGCCGGCGGCGCTCGGCTTGGCGGCGCCCGGTGCATGGCTGGTGGCGCTGGTCAAGCCCCAGTTCGAAGCGGGCCGCGAGGCGGTCGGCAAGGGCGGCATTGTGCGCGACGCGTCCGTGCGGGAGGCGCAGGTGGACAAGATCGCGGCGTGGATTGGCGGGCTTCCCGGATGGCGTGTGGTCGGCATTGTTGCCTCGCCTATCGCCGGCGGCTCGGGCAATCAGGAGTTTTTGCTGGGAGCGCGGCGCGATGGCTGAGGTCGTTATCGCGCACCTCGGGGCGAAGGGCGACGGCGTCGCCATGCGGGACGGCGAGGCGGTCTATGTGCCGTTCGCGCTTCCGGGCGAGCGCTGGCGGCTTGCGCCCCAGGAGGCGGTGCGGCTAACCGACAGCGAGGAACGCGCGGCACCTGCGTGCCGTCATTTCATGCAGTGTGGCGGCTGCGTCGCGCAGCACATGGCGCCCGCGCTCTATCGCGAGTGGAAACGCGACCTTGTGGTCGAGGCGTTCCGGCACCGGGGCATCGCGGCCGAGGTGGCGCCGCTCGTGGTCGTGGATGCGGCCTCGCGCCGGCGCGCGTTCCTCGGCATGGAGCGGCGCGGGGGCGAGGTCATCATCGGCTTTCGCGAGGAGGGGCAGCATACGCTCGTCGATCTCGCGGAGTGTCCCGTGCTCGATCCACTCATCGTCGGCGCCCTGCCAGGGCTGCGGGCGCTGGCGCAACGCGTGATGGCAGACCGCGCCGGGGGGCGACTGGTCGTGACGCGGCTCGATCATGGCCTTGATGTCTCGTTCGACAACGGTCGCAGGGATCTCTCGCCGCATGAGCGGTCGGAGATCGGTGCGCTCGCGCAGAGGATGGGGCTTCTCCGGCTCGTGGTCGGCGGGGAGCTGATCGTTGCTGCGGGCAGGCCCGTGGTTACCATCGGCGGGGTCGCGGTCGAGATCGAGCCGGGGCTGTTCCTGCAAGCCGTGCCCGAGGCGGAGCGGATGCTCGCGGCGCACTGCCTCGCGGCTTTGCCGAAGTCGGTCAAGCGGGTTGCGGATCTTTTCTCCGGCGCGGGGACTCTGACGCTGCCTGTGGCGCGGCGCGCGTCCGTCACCGCCTACGACAGCGATAAGCGGGCGATCGGGGCTTTGTCGGCGGCGGTGCGCCATGCGCAGGGGCTGAAGCCGGTCACGGCGCTGGTGCGGGACCTGTTCCGCGATCCGCTGTCTGTGCGGGAGCTTGCTCAGTTCGACGCAGTAGTGCTCGACCCGCCGCGCGCGGGCGCGGCGGCGCAGGCGGAGCGCCTCGCCAAGTCGACGGTGCCGGTAGTGATCGCAGTGTCGTGCAGCCCGGCGACGCTGGCGCGGGACGCGCGCGTGTTGATCGACGGCGGCTACCGCATGGGGCCGGTCATGCCGATCGACCAGTTCCTGTATTCACCGCATGTGGAGGCGGTGGTCGTGTTCCGGCGATAGGCGTGCGTGTCGCACCTTACCCGGAAGCGGATCCTGGCGATCGCTTCCGGCCTTCCCTCACGGGGGAGAGGCGAAGAGGGGTCGGAGGAACGCGAGGGTGACGGGCGAGCGGCGAATCAGGCCGAGGCCTTGGCCTTTGCGGTGCGGGCCTTGCCGGCCAGCTTCTTCAACCGCTTGCGGGCTGCGGCTGTGTTGCCCTGGATGCGGGTTGCCTTCGGACGCGGAATAGCGCGACGGGCCTTCTTCTTCTGCGTCTCGACCTTGCGGTGATGGCGGGCTGTCATGGGAAAATCCTTTAAATGCCGGGCCCTAGGTCCCGTGCCAACGATCTCGAACGCCTCGTCTAAGCGATCTCGCGCCGGGAGGCAAGCCGAACCGTCGGGGCTGGAGAGGCGGGGGTGTCCGGCAATATCCCCTGTGGCATCCGGCCTGTCACAGGGCTGAAACATGACACCATTAGTCGGGCCGGATTGAATAAGGTTATCCGGGGGCCTGCAATGGGTGGAGCGGTCGAGGCGCACGCGCAAGGTGAGGGCGTACTCAACAGACGGCGGAACCACCGCCTAACCGAGGCCGTGCATCGATACGGTGCGGCGAGCCGCAAGGGCCTCGAGGAGCGCTTTTTTACGTTCGCTTTCTCCGGTCTCGTCTATCCCCAGATCTGGGAGGACCCGGTCGTTGACCTCGAGGCGATGGCGCTGAAGCCCGGCGAGGCCGTGGCGGCGATCGCGTCCGGCGGCTGCAACGTCCTCTCCTATGTCACGGCCCAGGACGTGCGCGTTACGGCGCTCGACCTCAACCCGGCGCATGTGGCCCTCAACAAGCTCAAGCTGACGGCGGTCCGCCATTGCCCGGACTACGAGACGTTCGCGCGCTTCTTCGTCTCGGCGGCCGATCGCGGGACGGCGGAGATTTACGACGGGCTGCTCAAGCCGCACCTTGACCCCGCGACGCGGGCGTATTGGGAAGGGCGCGACATGCTGGGCCGGCGGCGCATCGGCTACTTCGCGCGCCGCTTCTACCGGCAGGGGCTGCTCGGCGGGTTCATTACGCTCGGCCACTGGGTCGCGCGCCTGCACGGGCGCAATCCGGCGGAGCTTCTCGCTGCCACGTCGCGCGCCGAGCAGGAGCGGATTTTCGAGGCGGAGCTCGCGCCGCTATTCGAGATGGGCCACATGCGCTGGCTCATGGACAAGCCGGCGTCGCTGTTCGGGCTCGGCATCCCGCCGTCGCAGTTCGATGCGCTCAAGGGCGACGCACCGCATATGGCCGACGTGCTCAAGGCCCGGCTCGCGCGTCTCGCTCACGGCTTCGATCTTAAGGACAACTATTTCGCGTGGCAGGCGTTCGGGCGTGGCTACGCCGTCGGCGGCGCCGGTCCGCTGCCGCCCTATCTGCAACGCGGCAACTGGGAAACGCTCAAGGCGCGGGCCGACAACGTCGGCATCGTGCACGCCAAGTTTGACGAGCATCTCTCGCGGCTTCCTGAGCCGACATACGACGCCTACGTGCTGCTCGATGCGCAGGACTGGATGACGGACGCGCAGCTCACGACGCTGTGGAGCGAGATCGTGCGCACGGCGCGGCCCGGCGCCCGCGTCATCTTCCGCACGGCCGGCGAGGAGACGATCCTGCCGGGGCGCGTGCCGCAGGCGCTCCTCAAGCGCTTCCGGTACGATGCAGAGCAGGGGCGCGCTTTCACGGCGCGCGACCGGTCGTCGATCTACGGCGGGTTCCATCTCTACACCTTCGAGGGGTGACCGATGGCGAACGCAGCGGCCGAGATGGACGCCATCTACCGCGTCCAGCGGCATATCTACGATGCGTCGCGAAAATACTATCTGCTCGGGCGCGACGGCCTGATCGACACGCTGGATGTGCCGACCGGCGGCAGCATTCTCGAGATCGGCTGCGGCACGGGGCGCAATCTCATCCTGGCGGCCCGCCGCTATCCGTCGGCGCGCCTGTTCGGGATCGACGTGTCGCACGCCATGCTGGAGACAGCGTCGGCGTCCGTCGCGCGGGCGGGGCTAGGCCACCGCATCATGCTCGCGCAGGCGGATGCGTCATGCCTCGACGCGCAAGCGTTGTTCGGGGTCGCTGGCTTCGACCGCGTGTTCGTATCCTACGCTCTGTCGATGATCCCGCCGTGGCGGGAGGCGCTCGTTTGTGCGTTCGAAGCGGTGCGACCCGGCGGCGCGCTGCACATCGTCGACTTCGGCGAGCAGAGCGGGCTGCCGTCGGCATTCCGCACGGGGCTCAGGGCCTGGCTGCGGAAGTTCTCCGTCGAGCCGCGCGCGGAGCTGGAGGAGGCGCTGCGGGCGCTTGCCGGCGAGACGGGTGCCGCGTTGACCTTCGAGCGGCCGTTTCGCGACTACGCCTGTCGCGTCGTGCTGCGGAAGCCCAGTAGCTAGGCGACGAGCTTGCCGACAACGAATGCGGGGAGGATGAGCGCCAAAGCCCAGAGCACGGCGGAAACGGCGCTCATGCCCATGAAGGGCAGCATCGGGCGTTCGAGGGAGCCGGTTTCCATCGGTACCAGACCGCGGTTGAAGCCCTGGAACTTGCTCAGGATGAGGCTCACGGGACCGTGGCTTTCGACAAAGGCGCGCGCGTCGGCGTGCTGCTTCTTGGTGGCGCAGAAGGGCCAGGCAAGGGCGCGGTTTTCCTTGTGCATGATGCCTTTGTAATAGGCGTAGAAGTCGCCGACGAACGCGCCGGCCGCGATCGCAAAGAGGATGAGTGCGATGTTGCCGTTGCCGAGCACCATCAGGGAGCCGAGCCCCAGGACGAGGACCAGCGTCGGCACGAACAGGATCGGGCGCGGGATGCTGTTGGCCAGGGCAAGGAAGAACAGGACCGTCGCGACCGCGTATTGATGCGTGGCCAGGAAGGCGATGACCTCGTCCTTGAAGGTCACGAGGTAGAAGGAGGGTCCGATGACGCCGATCGCCCAAATGAAGGCTGAGAGGATGTTGGCGATCTGAAACGGGATCTCCCGCATGTTGAACATGCCGGCGACGACCGGGATCACCGCGCGGACCGGCCCGAAGAAATGCCCCAGGAAAACGCCGAACGCGCCGTAGGTTTCGAAGAATTCCTGTGCCTGGGCGATGAGGTGTGGGCGCGTCGTGAACGGCCAGATCTTGTGCACGCTGTCCTTGAAATAGCGGCCGAGCCAGAACGAGACGGCATAGCCCAGGCTGCCGCCGAAGCCGGCCCATAGGATCGCGGGTAGCAGCACGCTTGCCTCGATGCCGCTGGCTGCCAGGAGGGCGGCGATGCCGACGAGGATGGCGGTGCCCGGCACGAGCAAGGAGAGGAAGCAGAAGCTTTCACCAAAAGCCACGAGGAAGGCGACGGGGCCGGCCCAGCTCTCGTGCTCGCGGACAAAGGCCACGACCGTCTCGACAACTGCCTCAAGTGCCATCAGGGAACATCCTTCATGTCAGGAGGGCCGGGCATTCAGGCGCTTCCGGCACGGAGGAGGTGGATGCAGGCGCCCGGACGGGGCCGCGGTCCAGTTTGGCGAGGCTCAGCCCGTCTTGCAACGCCGATTGATCTCATTCTGCAATTCGCGGCCGACCTCGCCGGCCAGCATGGTGCTGCGGGAGACCTGGGCCGGCGTCAGGCGCGAGCCCATGCTTGCGAGGCTCGTCCGGGCGGTGTCCGCCTCGAGCTTTCCGCGCCTGAGCTCCGCGCAGGTCAGCTCCTTCTTCTTGGTCTTGTATGCGAACAGCCGCACGCCCGACGCATAGGCTTCGGGCGTCGGCGACTCGTTGATCCAGCTCTTGGACTTGTCGTCCACCATGTGGCGCAGGGTAGCCTGACGGCGGTTTATGCATTCCGGGGAGTCGTCGACGCAGCCCAGCCCGGCGCGTGCTCCGATCTCCGGGCCGGTCCCTATGGCGCAGGCGCCGAGGCATCCGCTCAGGCCCAACAAGCCGGCAACCAGGGCCAAGTTCGCCGCACTTGCCGCGGCGTGGCGGACGTTCATCTCGGAGCCTCTTGTTATCACCGGTAGGAGCCAATAGAAGGCGGCCGTGGCAGGGTCAAGGCGCTCGCGTGGACTCCGTGTGCTCCAAAACGGGCGCGGCCACGTATCGAGCAAACGATATCCAATTTCTTTCATGGAGTTGCTCGCTATGGTGCATGGGATCCGTGTGCATGCCGTCGGCGGCCCCGACTGTCTCAAGTGGGAAGAAATCGAGGTCGGCGCGCCGGGTCCGGGGGAGGTGCGAATCAGACAGCGCGCCGCTGGGCTCAACTACATCGACGTCTACCACCGTACCGGCCTCTATCCGGTGGCGCTGCCCGCCGTGATCGGCATGGAAGGCGCGGGCGACGTGGTGGCGCTCGGGGAGGGTGTGACCTCGCTCGCGGTCGGCGACCGCGTGGCCTACGGGAGCGTGCTCGGCGGCTATGCGGAGGAGCGGCTCATCCCCGCGGACCGGCTGGTGAAGCTGCCGGGAGGCATCACCTACGAGACGGCGGCGGCGATGATGCTGCAGGGCATGACCGTGCGCTATCTGTTGCGCGAAACCTACAAGGTCGGACCGGAGACCGTGCTGCTGTTCCATGCGGCGGCCGGCGGTGTTGGGCTCATCGCGTGTCAGTGGGCGCGGGCGCTCGGCGCGACGCTGATCGGCACGGTCAGCACCGACGAGAAGGCTGAGCTGGCGCGGGCGAACGGTGCCACGCACGTCATCGTCACCTCGCGCGAGGATTTCGTCGCGCGGGTAGCGGAGATCACGGGAGGCAAGGGCTGCGACGTGGTCTACGACAGCATCGGCAACGACACCTATCTCGGCTCGCTCGACTGCCTCAGGCCACGCGGCATGTGGGTCAGCTTCGGCAATGCCTCGGGGCCCGTGCCGCCGGTCGATCTCAAGCTGCTCAAGGGCTCGCTGTTCGCGACGCGGCCCACGCTCATGGCCTACGTAGCGACGCATGCGGAGCTTGCAGAGAACGCCGCCGACCTTTTTCAAATGGTCGAGAGCGGGGCGATCAAGATCGTGGTCAATCAGACTTTCCCGCTCAAGGATGCCGCCCTCGCGCACGAGGCGCTCGAGGCACGGCGAACGACGGGATCGACCGTTCTCACCATCTGAGCGCTTTCCCCAGAGACAGGACACTCCATGGCGCAGAAAAAGCCGATCGACCTCTATTTCTGGCCCACGCCCAACGGCCACAAGATCCGCATCATGCTCGAGGAATGCGGGCTCCCCTATCGCATCAAGCCCGTCGACATCAACAAGGGCGACCAGTTCAAGCCGAGGTTCCTCAAGATCTCGCCCAACAACAGGATGCCGGCCATCGTCGATCCGGACGGGCCAGGCGGGGAGCCGATCTCGATCTTCGAGAGTGGCGCCATCTTGCAGTACCTGGGACGGAAGACCGGCAAGTTCTATCCGAAATCGGAGCGGGCGCGCGTGGCGGTGGAGGAGTGGCTCTTCTGGCAGGTCGGTGGGCTTGGGCCGATGGCGGGCCAGGCGCACCATTTCCGGCTCTTTGCCCCGGAGAAGGTCCCCTACGGCATCGAGCGCTACACGAAGGAGACGACGCGGCTCTACGGGGTGCTCGACAAGCGGCTCAAGGGCCGCAGCTTCATCGCCGACGACTACTCGATTGCCGACATGGCCGCCTATCCCTGGGTCCTGTCCTGGGAGCGGCAGGGGCAGGTCCTCGACGATTCTCCGCGCATCAAGGCGTGGCTCAAGCGGATCTCAGAGCGCGAGCCCGTGCAGAGGGGGATGTCGAAGGTGCTGAAATAGCGCCCTCGGCGCGTGTTCCGCCAATCTGCGAGCATGGTTAGCGGGAGCTTTCCATAATCGTTAAGGTTGGATTTCTCAGTGCCCGGAAGTCATGCGTTTGGGTCGAAACGAGTCGCGTGACAACGGCATTTTCGCGAAGCACCTGTTCCCTAGTTTACCGCTTCTCATGGGAGAGCGGCCTATCGTTCGTGTCCAGAGCCCAGTATTTCCGGCCTTGGTGGCGGGAGCACGGGCCTAGGGTTCCGATGGACGAAAGGCCAGAGGTGAACAGGGATGGCACGATTTGATTTTTCGGCCGACGACGTTGTGGACGTCGCGGCCCAGGGAGGCGGAGCGGACGCGCTTTTCCAGCTCGGCCTCATGTATTGCGCGGGTCGCGATGTCGAGATCGACCTCGTCGAAGCTCACAAGTGGTTCAATCTCGCGGCGCTGCGCGGCAACGAGGAGGCGAAGACCTACCGGCTCGAGCTTTCGCGCGAGATGACGAAAAAAGAAATCGCGGCCGCCCAGAAGAGCGCCCGCGAATGGTTGCGTTGCCACTAGGGCCGTACGTGGATCGGCCCTCTACGCGACGTCGCCAGTCTCGAGCCGCGCCGCGTTCTGCACGGCCTTCTGTACCTTCTCGAAGGCCCGCACCTCGATCTGGCGGATACGCTCGCGCGATACGCCGAACTCCGCGGACAGCTCCTCGAGCGTGATGGGATCGTCCGCCAGGCGACGGGCCTCGAAGATGCGGCGCTCGCGCTCGTTCAGCGTTGAAAGCGCGTCCGACAGATAGGACTTGCGTCGGCCCAACTCCTGGGTCTCGACAAGCCGCTCCTCCTGGTCCGGCGCGTCGTCCACCAGCCAGTCCTGCCATTCGCCAGATTCGGAATCGGCGCGCACCGGCGCGTTCAGCGACGCATCGCCGCCGAGGCGGCGGTTCATCGAGATGACGTCCTCCTCCGACACGCCGAACTTCTTGGCGATCGACTTCACGTGCTCGGGCTTGAGGTCGCCCTCCTCGAGCGCCTGAAGCTGGCTCTTGGCGCGGCGCAGGTTGAAGAACAGCTTCTTCTGCGCGGCCGTAGTGCCCATCTTCACAAGGCTCCACGAACGCAGGATGTATTCCTGGATCGAGGCGCGAATCCACCACATGGCGTACGTTGCGAGACGGAAGCCGCGGTCAGGCTCGAAGCGCTTGACCGCCTGCATCAGGCCGACGTTGCCCTCGGAGATCACCTCGCCGATGGGAAGGCCGTAGCCGCGATAGCCCATGGCGATGCGCGCCACGAGACGTAGATGCGACGTGATCAGCTCCTGGGCGGCATCGGGATCGCCGTGCTCGCGCCAGCGCTTGGCGAGCATGTATTCCTGATGCGGCTCGAGCATCGGAAAGCGGCGGATCTCCTCGAGATACCGCGAGAGTCCGCCGGAGCCGCCGGCACTGGTCGGAAGAGATTTCGCTGCCATCTGTCTCAAACGCTCTGGCCGGCCTTGACCGGTCAGTTCACGCTCCCCATGTCTCCCTCCAACGATGAACTCGCCTTCGGGTCAGCTCCGCTGCCGTCGGATGACGGCAACGTTGCATTCGATTCGTCAGGGCGCTTTGCCGCATCCGGGAAGAGCGTTTCCGCTCGCCCGGCCGATTTCAGCTTGCCTGGATCTTTTACGTCGGGTGCCGACGCTTGGATCTCTTACGTCTCCGTCGTAGTCCAACGCTTGGCACGCCGGACAGTTTCGACGTCTGCACTGTTAACGTAATCCTACAACCGAATCCGTCGGCGCGGCTAATTACCGTTTGGAAACGTTGGATTTTGCCTTGCGCTTGGGCACGCGTGCAGGTGCGATCGGAGCGGGCTTCAGTGCCCGATAGAGCGCTTCGATCTCCGGAGGTCGCGGACTTGTGAAGTGCAGCGGGCGACGCGTGACCGGGTGCTCGAACCCCAGCTCCATGGCGTGAAGCGCTTGCCGGCCGAGGTTCTCCAGCGCCTCGGCAGCTTTTTCCGGCAGGTGCCGGGCACTGGATTTGAAGCCTGCTCCATAGACGGAATCGCCCATGACCGGATGGCCGATGTGGGCGAGGTGGACGCGGATCTGATGCGTGCGCCCGGTTTCGAGTGCGAGGCGCAGGCGGGACGCGATCGGCTTTCCGTCGGGTCCCGTGAAGGTCTCCATAACCTCGAAATGGGTAACGGCGTGGCGCCCTTGCTCGCCGCGCATGACCGCCATGCGCGTGCGGTTGGTCGGGCTACGGCCGAGATTGGCCTCGACGGTGCCGCTGGGGCGTGAGGGGACGCCCCACACGAACGCTTCATAGGTTCTCACCAGCCGGCCGTCGCAGCCGTGGGCGGCGAACTGCTCGGCCAGGCCCCGGTGCGCGATGTCCGACTTGGCGACAACCAGGAGGCCCGACGTGTCCTTGTCGAGGCGATGGACGATGCCGGGACGCTTCACGCCGCCGATGCCCGACAGCTCGTCGCCGCAGTGGGCGATCAGGGCGTTGACCAGCGTGCCTTGGGTATGGCCGGCGGCCGGGTGCACAACGAGGCCTGCGGGCTTGTCGAGCACGAGAAGGTGTTTGTCCTCGAATACGATGGTGAGCGGCAGGGCCTCGCCCGTGGGACCTGCGGGCTCCGGCGGCGGGATGGCGATGCGGATCACCTGTCCCGGCGCCACCTTGCTCGCGGGATCGGACAAGACGCCCGCCGAGCTCTCCACGTGCCCCTGGCGGATAAGAGCCTGGATGCGGGCGCGGCTCAGGGCCTCAAGGCGACCGGCGAGGAAGCGGTCGAGGCGCAGTCCGGCGTCGGCCTCGCCTGCGGTGACCTCAAGCGGCCCGGCCGGGATCTCGCCTGCCGGATCCTCGGCGTCGTCGTCCCATTCGCTGTCACATCCGGTGGGCATCAGAGGACGACCGTCCGGGCAGGTAACGGCCCAGAGGCGAAATTCTGTCGTCTCGCCGGTAAACCTGTTAGAGCAGGGGCCTGATCCTGGGCGACACCAAGGACTTGCAAGGGCCTCGACATGGCGATCCTTCCGAACGACACGTCACCCCGCGACGCCGCCGACAGCCGCGCGGCGGGCGAGGCGTTCGCCCGGAACGTCAAGGAGCGCGTGCTGGTCTTCATCGTGGTCTTCCTCGGGCTCTTGATCCTGGCCGGGCTCGCGGCCGTGGTTCTCAGGATCATCTATCTCTCGTCGACCCCTGGTGCGCAACGGACGATGCCCGAGGCAGGGCAAAGCGCCGTCGCCGCGACCGCAGACCGCCTCGATCTGCCGGCAGGCGGCAGTGTGAAGTCGGTGTCGGTGAACGGGGACCGGCTCGCCGTTCACTACGAGGCGCCCGGCGGGGCCGGGATCGTGATTCTGGACGTTGCGAGCGGGGCGGTGCTGCGGCGCGTGGACGTCGTGCCCGGCGGGGTTCCGCGCTGAAGCCATCTGACGCGTCTTGCCTGTGCCAGCGGTGAAGTTCCTGCTTGATCGGCGCCGCCGCCTCTCCTATAGGTGGCGTCCTTCTGAGAGCAGCCCCGTTCGTCTAGTGGCCTAGGACACCAGCCTCTCACGTTGGTAACAGGGGTTCGAGTCCCCTACGGGGCGCCACGTTTTTTTAAAGTATTTCAAGCGCTTATACATCGCAACCCGTGGGGGACCGCGACAGCAACAATACTTCCGCGCGATGAACGATGCCGGATTTGAATGCCACGCTGTGAGATGGATCTTGTGATTCGGCTCGACGTGAAAAGCGCCCATCGCTGATCGGTCTGTCGTCGACACCGAGTTTGCGGACATCGCTGACGCTGTTCTTGCTGACGTCTTGCCGAATTTTGATGAGGTCCCCTCTTATTGCCGAAGCGGCCGTGCCTCGTATCCACACCTCAGGACTCGGGTGTGAACTCCAAGAGTTCATTTGGGGGGCAGCGCTGTCGATCCTTTCTCCGCCGCATAAGCCTACCTGATGAGGTAAGGGCTTGCGTGCTCGAAATGGCACGGTGGCTCCCGGCGCCGGACGGGCGGCGATTGCGCGTCCAAATCCCGAAAGCAGCCGCCGCCGCCAGGCCCTTCAATGCCCGAGCGCTTTGCCGATCTCCTCGGTCATCTTCTTGGCGTCGCCGAGCACCATGACGGTGTTGTCGCGATAGAAGACGGGATTGTCGATGCCGGCATAGCCCGAGGCGAGCGACCGCTTGTTGAAGAACACGGTCGCGGCCTTCCACACCTGCAGCACCGGCATGCCGTAGATGGGCGAGCTCTTGTCGTCCTCGGCCGCGGGGTTCACGACGTCGTTGGCGCCGATGACGTAGACGGCATCGGCCTGCGAGAACTCGGAGTTGATGTCCTCGAGCTCGAACACCTCGTCGTAGGGCACGTTGGCCTCGGCCAGCAGCACGTTCATGTGGCCCGGCATGCGGCCGGCAACCGGGTGGCTGGCGTACTTCACCTCGACGCCTTCCTTCTTCAGGTTGTCGGCCATCTCGCGCAGCGCGTGCTGCGCCTGCGCCACC
>NZ_JADZBI010000128.1 GCF_020852195.1 Hyphomicrobium sp.
CATCGATGACCAGGGTGAGCTGCCTGGCTTTGCCCACCTTGTCGGCGGCGACGTAGACCGTCACCGGCACGAGCGCGGCATCGTCGGCCCGGCGGGGGCCGAACAGCTTCACCGAGGTCCCGTCCTCGACGATCTCGCGCTCCTGGAACAGGTCGGCCCTGATCTCCTTCCACGCGTCCTCGTCGGCCCGCGCCGCGCCGGCGAAAAGCAGCGCCGCAAGGACAGCCGCCGCGATACGTTCAAGTCCCAACCGCATGCGTCCCCCGTCCTATTCGGGCTGGGCGTCGATGTAGGTGCGGATGGCCCAGATCGCCTCCTGGTTCAGCAGGCCCTCGAACGGCGGCATCTTCTGGCGTCCGCCCACGGTGGCGCCGTACAGAACGCGCGAGATGAACCACGCGTCCTCGGTCTCGCCCTCGCCCAACTCGCGCAAGTCCGGCGCCATGCCGCCCGATTTCGCCTCGAGGCCGTGGCAGCGCGCGCAGTTGGAGTTGTAGCCACGCGAGCCGATCTCGATGGCCGCCTCGCGCTGCTTCTCGTCGCTGCGGTAGGGATTGATGGAGTGCCACTCCTCGCCAAGCGGCTCGAGACCGGTCGTATCGACCGGCTGCGGCGCGCCGTCGCCATGGGCGAGCGCCGTCGCGCACGGCGCTGCGGCCGCAAGCAACAGGGCCAAGACGGTGGTGCGGAAAGTCATGGAAGTTTCCTCGTCGCTAGTTGGTCTTTGCGGAAGTCTGCGGCTCGAGCCAGATGCGCCAGGACTCGCTGCCGTTGACGTCGAGCACGTAGGTGCCGGGCTCCTCGATGAGGTAGCTCGCCTCGCCGCCGCCGCCGATGTGGAGGTTCTGGAGGACCCGGTTGTCCGGGGATTTGAGGTAGAGGACAAAGATCGGGCCGTCGCTCTGGTAGCGCAGCAGCGTCGGGCCCTCGACGCGGAAGGGCTCCGTCGTCTTGTGCAGGCGGCCTGCGAAGCGCGGCGCGGCCATGCTGCGCACCTCGCGGTCGTAGCAGGCGAGGCGCGCCGCGTCCGGCGTGATGCCGAGGCAGGCCTGCGGGCCGCTGCGGTCGTCGCGCGATAGCGCCGTCCCGGCGCCGAGGGAGAGAAGCACGGACCCGCAGGCGATGACGCGGGCTCTGCGGCGCTCCGTCAGCGTCACGGCGCCGGCTCCCACTTGGTCTTGTCCTCGTTCCAGACCGCGGTGCCGGTCTGCCAAGTGTGCGGACAGCCCTTGCATCCCTCCATGAACGCATCCTGGAAGATGGCAAAGCGGATCTTCACGCCGTCGAACACGGCGTTCGACAGGTTGGCCTCGTAGAACTTGGTCTCCTGCGCGTCGGTATTGATGAACCTGGCGCCGACGAACAGCGTGCCCTTGGCCATGGCCTTCTCGAGGGTCGCGGCCGTGAGATCCGTGTTCGACAGGTCGGCCTTGGACATGCGCGTGAAGGAGAGGTCAGCGCCCTTCAGGCTCGCGCCCGCGAGATTGGCGCGTCCCATGAAGGCGATCTGCAGGCGCGCGCCATCGAGATTGGCGCCGGAGAGGTCGGCGCCCTGCAGGTTGGCGTGGCGCAGGTCGGCCCGCGCGAGGTTCGCGCCCCTGAGGTTGGCGCCCTCGAGGTTGGCATCCTTGAGCTCGGCGTGCCGCAGATCGGCGCCCTGGCACTCGGTCTTGGGCGCGATGGTGCAGCCGTTGACGATCCAGGGATCGGGCCGCTCCTCCTTGTTGACGATGACGGGATAATCCTGCGCGTGGGCGCGGATGGGAAACGCGTCCGCGGCGGCGACCGCGCACAGGGCGAGAAGCAGCGGGACGAGGCTGCACGACGTGAAGCGCGCGTTCATGGATCGCATCCGGAAAGGGAAAGGCAGCCGGACCTGCGTGGCTCAGGCCGGCTGCAGGTTTCCCGGGCGAGGCGGTAGGAAGACCCCGCCCCGCCCGGACTTGCTCACTCGGCCGAGGCCGTCGTGCGCGGGACCTCGAAGACCCAGAACGAGCCGCCCTGGCTCACCTGCTTGGTCTGGTCGGCCATGTCGCCGCCCCACAGCGGCACGGCGCCGCCGTAGCCGGACGCGATGCCGATGTACTGCTTGCCGTCGAGCTCCCAGGTCACAGGCTGCGAAACCACGCCCGAGCCGGTCTGGAACTTCCACAGCTCCTTGCCGTCCTTGGCGTCGAAGGCCTTCACGTAGCCGTCGCTGGTGCCGGTCAGCACCCAGCCGCCCTTGGTCGTGAGCACGCCGGCCCACAGCGGCATCTCCTCCTTGTGCTCCCAGACGACCTTGCCGTCGCGCGGATCAAGAGCGCGCAGAACGCCGACGTGAGTGTCGAACTGGCGCTTGATGCGGAAGCCCTGGCCGAGATAGGCGGCGCCCTTCTTGTAGGCGACGTTCTCGGTCCAGTAGTCCTCCGACCAGTCGTTGGACGGGATGTAGAAGAGCTTGGTCTCCTGGCTGTAGGCCATCGGCATCCAGTTGGTGCCGCCGAGGAAGTTCGGCGTGACCTGGATCACCTTGCCCTTGGTCTCGCCCTCGGCGGGTGCCGGCGGACGCTGCCCCTCGACCTCGTTCGGCCGTCCGGTGGCGAGATCCCAGCCGGTTGCCCACGAGATGTTGGGCACGAACGGATAGATGCCGAGCGCGGGGCCCTCCTGCTTCGAGATCTTGCCGTCGCGGGCCGTCAGCTTGTCGAG
>NZ_JADZBI010000129.1 GCF_020852195.1 Hyphomicrobium sp.
CGGACAGGTGGATCCTTCTCAGCTTCGCGCGCACATCCGTTCCCGGTTCTCGCCCCGATCGGATGCATTGGCGCTCGACCGGCGCGGCTTCGTGCGGCTTGCGCTCGGCACCGGGGCCGGGCTCGTCATCGGCGGGTGGCTGCCGGCCGCGGCACGTGCGGAAAATGCAGCAACGGCGGCGGCGCAGGGCGAGGGTATCTTCGCGCCGTTCGTTCACATCACGCCCGACAACGTGGTGACTGTGCTGGTCAAGCATCAGGACATGGGGCAGGGCGTTGCCACTGGGCTTGCAACGCTGGTGGCGGACGAGCTCGACGCCGATTGGGCGCAGGTGAAGGCCGAGTTCTCGCCGGCGAACGTCGAGCTCTACAAGAACACCGCCTTCGGCATCCAGGGCACGGGCGGCTCGACCGCCATCGCCAACTCGTTCGAGCAGTACCGCAAGGCGGGCGCCGCGGCGCGTGCCATGATCGTGGGGGCGGCGGCCAAGCGCTGGGGCGTCGCGGCCGATACGGTCAAGATCGAGAAGGGCGTCGTCACCTCGGGCAACCACAAAGCGACGCTCGGTGAGCTGGCCAAGGAGGCATCTGCGGCGCCGGTGCCGGCGGAGCCCAAGCTCAAGACGCCGAATCAGTTCACCTACATCGGCAAGTCGTTCCCGCGCGTCGATTCCGTTGCCAAGACGACGGGCGCGCGCATCTATACGCAGGACGTCCAGATTCCGGGCATGCTCGTTGCCACGCTCGCGCGTCCGCCGCGCTTCGGTGGCACGGTGAAGTCGGTCGACGACAAGGCGGCGCGAGCGGTCAAGGGTGTCGTGGACGTGGTGCAGACGTCGCGGGGCGTGGCCGTGCTCGCCACCTCGACCTATGCCGCGATCAAGGGGCGCGATCAGCTCAACGTCACCTGGGACGACAGCAAGGCGGAGATGCGCGGCACGGATACGCTCATCGCCGACTACCAGGCGTTGGCGGACAAGCCGGGCCTCGTCGCACGCAATGAGGGCGATGCGGAAGGCGCCATCGCCAAGGCCGACAAAGTGCTCGAGGCGACTTACATCTTTCCCTATCTCGCGCACGCACCGATGGAGCCGATGAACTGTGTCGCGCAGTTCAAGGACGGCAAGGCCACGCTGTGGACCGGCTCGCAGCTCCAGACCGTGGACCAGGGCGTCGTGTCGGCGATCCTCGGGATCAAGCCGGAGGATGTGATCATCAACACGCTGTGGGCCGGCGGCTCGTTCGGCCGGCGTGGCGTCTACGACTCCGACTACATCGCCGAGACGGCGGAGATCGTGAAGACGACCGGGCGCAGCGAGCCGATCAAGCTCGTATGGACGCGCGAGGACGACATCAAGGGCGGCTACTACCGTCCGGTCTACGTGCACAAGGTGCGCGTCGGCCTCGACAAGGATGGTGCCATCCTCGGCTGGCACCACCGCATCGTTGGGCAGTCGATCATCACCGGCACGCCGTTCGCGGCGGCGCTGATCAAGGACGGCATCGACGCGACCTCCGTCGAGGGCGTCTCGGATACGCCGTACGCGATTCCGAACATGCAGGTCGAGGTGCACAATACCAGCGCCGGGCCGCGGCCGCTCTGGTGGCGCTCGGTCGGGCATACGCACACCGCCTACGTCATGGAGACGATGATCGACGAGATCGCCGCCGTTTCCGGCAAGGACCCGGTGGTGTTCCGCCTGGCTCTGCTCGAGAAGCATCCGCGGCACGTGGGCGTGCTCAAGCTTGCCGCCGAGAAGGCCGGTTGGGGCACGCCGGCGCCCGAGGGCGTGCTGCGCGGCGTGGCCGTGCACGAGAGCTTCCAGAGCTTCGTCGCGGAGGTGGCGGAGGTGCGCCTCGTCGACGGCAAGCCGAAAGTCGATCGCGTGGTGGCCGCCGTCGATTGCGGACTGGCGGTGAACCCGGATAACATCAAGGCGCAGGTGGAGGGCGGTGTCGGCTTCGGCCTCGGCGCCGTGCTGCACAGCAAGGTGACGCTCAAGGACGGCGTCGTGGAGCAGGGCAACTTCGACGGCTACGAGGTGCTGCGCATGAACGAGATGCCGCACGTCGAGGTGCATCTCGTGCCGTCCGACGCGGCGCCGACCGGCATCGGCGAGCCGGGCGTGCCGCCGATAGGGCCGGCGGTTGCCAACGCCGTCGCCGTGGGCACGGGGCAGCGCGTACGCGTGCTGCCGTTTGCGGATGGACTGAAGCTTGGATGATGCGATGCCAGAGGCCGGAGCGATCGACGTGGGCGGTGCGTCCGCCTCCGTCGACTCCGGCCCGTCGCGCGACGTGACGGCGATCGCGCGGCAGTGGCTCGATCAGTACGGCACTATCTCGCTCGCGACCGTCATCAAGACGTGGGGCTCCTCGCCGGTGCCGGTCGGCGGGCAGCTCGTGGTCGGGCCGGATGAGCGCTTCGAGGGTTCGGTCTCCGGCGGATGCGTCGAGGCGGCGGTGATTACGGCGGCGGGCGAGGTGATGGCCTCCGGCCAGCCGAAGGTGCTCGAATTCGGCGTGGGCGACGAGA
The DNA here is from genome assembly GCF_020852195.1 of Hyphomicrobium sp. Classification (GTDB taxonomy): domain Bacteria; phylum Pseudomonadota; class Alphaproteobacteria; order Rhizobiales; family Hyphomicrobiaceae; genus Hyphomicrobium_C. The sequence goes on from NZ_JADZBI010000129.1 coordinate 2,536, forward strand.
CGGCCTGGCGTGTCGGGCTGCCGTGCGGCGGGCGCATCGAGATTTTCGTCGAGCGGCTTTCGGGCGCGGGTGATGCAACCTATCTCGATGCCGTTCTTGCCGCACGGGCCTTGCGCTCGCTGTTGGTGGTCGATACCGATCTCGCAAGCGGGCGGCGTACGCTGCATCGCGACACTGGCGCTTTTCCCGCGGACACGGCCGATGCGCTCACGAACGGCGAGTGCGTTCTGGTCGAGGACGATGAAGGACGGTGCTTTCTCCATGCACTGGCGCCGCCGCTGCGCGTCATCCTGGTCGGCGCGGGGCATGTGGCGCAGGTGCTTGCCGATCTCGCGCAGCGCGTCGGCTTCCAGGCGACGGTGATCGATCCGCGCACGGCGTTCTCGTCGGAGGTGCGTTTCGGTGGCGTGCCGTTGCGTCAGGATTGGCCGGAGGCAGCGCTGCCGGCGCTCGGCCTCGACAACCGAACGGCGGTGATCACGCTCGCGCACGATGCGCGGCTCGACGACGAGACGCTGCCGTTCGCGGTGCGCTCGCCGTGCTTCTATGTCGGCGCGCTCGGTTCGCGGCGCACGCACGAGAAGCGCGTCGAGCGGCTTGCCAAGGCCGGGCTGTCGGAAGCCGAGATCGCGCGCATCGACGCGCCGGTCGGGCTCCCCATCGGCGCCAAAGGGCCGGGCGAAATCGCGGTCTCTATTCTCGGCGCGGTCATCAAGGCACGGCGCGGGGCTTAACGCTATGAAGGTGCTTTTGCCCTTTCATCCGGAAGCGATTTTGCGATCGTTTCCGACCTCTCCCCACAGGGGGCCGCGGGTGAGGGGGCGCTTGGTGCACCCATCACGAACGGACTGCATTCGATGACCGGTGGCGCCAAACAGCTTCCGCTGGCGGCGGTGCTGCTCGCGGGCGGGGCGTCGCGGCGCTTCGGAGCGGCGAACAAGCTGCTCGCCGAGGTCGACGGCGCGCCGATCGTCGCCAGAGTGGCACGCGAGATCCTGGCCGGTGGCGTGGGCGAGCTCGTTGTGGTGACGGGTGCGGAGCATGACGCCTATGTGGCGGCGCTCGCGGGGTTGCCGGTGCGGTTCGCGCAGAACGCCGCTTGGGACGAGGGCATCGGGGGGTCGATCGCGGCCGGTGTGCGTGCGCTGTCCGAGGCGCCGCAGGCCGCCTTCATCGTTCCGGGCGATCTGCCCAATCTGACGGCCGACGTGTTCTTGGGGCTCGGCGCGGCGTTCGCCGCCGCGTCCGGTGCGCGCGTGGTCGTGCCGGTGACGGCCGAGGGCGAGCAGCGCAACCCCGTGCTGTGGCCGCGCCGGCTGTTCCCAAGGCTGGCGGCGTTCACCGGCGCCAAGGGCGGCAAATCCCTGCTGGACACATTGGGCGATGAGCGCGTTGATGTGGCGTTCGACGACGAGTCCCTGTTCGCGGATATTGATACGCCGGACGACTACGCGCGCCTCATCACGGGAGCCTGATGTGACTGTCATCGACCGGACGGAACGGAGCGACCGCGCGGCGGACGCGGCGCCGCTGCTCCGCGTCTCCGGCGTGCGGAAGTCCTATGCAACTCCGCAGGGGGCGCTTGCGGTGCTCAAGGGCGTCGATCTCACGCTCGCTGCCGGTGAGAGCCTGGCGCTACTCGGCGAATCCGGCAGCGGCAAAAGCACGCTGCTGCACCTGATCGGCGGGCTCGACGACGCGGATGCTGGCGAGATTGTGCTCGACGGCGTGCGCGTCACGGGGATGCCTGATGCCGAGCGCGCGGCGCTGAGGCGCGAAAAGATCGGCATCGTGTTTCAGCAGTTCAATCTCGTGCCGAGCCTGACGGTGGCGGACAACCTCGCATTCCAGGCGCGGATCGCGGGGCGCTTCGATGCGGCGTGGCAGGACGAGCTGATGCGCCGGCTAGGGCTTGCCGCGCTCGCGGGGCGCTATCCCGAGCAGCTTTCGGGCGGGCAGCAGCAGCGCGTCGCCATCGGGCGGGCGCTCGCGGTCAAGCCGCGCCTCTTGCTCGCGGACGAGCCGACCGGCAACCTCGACGCGGCGACGGGCGACGAGGTGCTGGGCCTGGCGCTCGATCTCATCCGGCGTACGGGATGCGGGTTTCTGATGGTGACGCACAGCACGCGGCTCGCTGCCCGGCTCGACCGGCAGGTGATGCTCGCGTCCGGCGTGCTGGTGACGCCGTGAGGCAAGCATACTGGATCTTCGCCACGCTGCTCAGCCACTGGCGCCGGCATCCGTTGAACCTCGCCACGCTCATGGTCGGGCTCGCCATCGCGACGGCGCTGTGGAGCGGCGTGCAGGCGCTGAATCAGCAAGCGCGCGCCAGCTACGACCGGGCCGCAGCGGTATTCGGCGAGGCGGGTTTGGCGAGCATCGTCAGCGCGCGGGGCGCCTTCGTCGCACAGGACGCCTACGTCGCGCTGCGGCGCGCGGGGTGGAAGGTGTCGCCTGTGTTGGAAGGAAGCGTGCGCATCGGCGCCGCGTCCTATCGGCTGATCGGCGTCGAGCCGCTGACGGTGCCGCGCGGCTCGCCGGTCAGCGGCCTTGCGACCGGCGGCGAGCTCGAAGCGTTCCTGCGCGCCCCGGGGCAGACGCTCGCCGCGCCCGAGACGCTGGGCGAGCTCGGCGTGGCGGAGGGCGCGACGCCGTCCACGGACAAGGGCAAGGCGCTGCCGCCGCTGGTTCGTGACGGTACGGTCGCACCGGGGCTGCTCGTGGTCGATATTGGCGCCGCGCAGGACATCCTCGGACGGCCGGGACAGCTCTCGCGCCTCATCGTCGATGGCGACGCCGCGCAGCCTGACGCGGCCGCGCTCGCGGCCGTTGCCGGAGACGCCCTGCGGCTTGAGGCGGCGGCTGAAGGCGGCGACCTCGCGCGGCTCACCGACAGTTTCCATCTCAATCTCACAGCGTTCGGGTTGCTGGCGTTCATCGTCGGGCTGTTCATCGTGCACGCCTCCATCGGGCTCGCGTTCGAGCAGCGACTCGGCACGCTGCGCACCATGCGCGCGGTTGGTGTGCCGCTGCGTCTCCTGATGGCTGCGCTGGTCGCGGAGATGGTGCTGGCGGCGCTATTGGCCGGTGCGGTGGGCATGGTGTGCGGATATTTCATTGCGGCCGCGCTTCTGCCCGACGTGGCGGCGAGCCTCGATGGGCTCTATGGCGCGCATGTGAGTGGTCAGCTCGCGATCGCGCCGCGCTGGTGGGCGTCCGGGCTCGGCATGGCGCTTGCGGGTGCGCTCGCCGCTTCCGCGCTGAGCCTCGCCAAGGTGGCGCGGTTGCCGGTGCTGTCGGTGGCGAAGCCGCTCGCATGGCGCGAGGCGCAGCAGGTGCAGTTGCGGCGCCAGGGCGCGTTCGCCGTGTTCTGCCTCGTGGTGGCGCTGCTTGCCTATGTCGCCGGGCACGGGTTGATCGCGGGGTTCGTCGTCATCGCCGGCGTGCTGCTCGGGGCGGCGCTACTCTTGCCACTTGCGCTTTCTGGCCTGCTCAGCGCCGGCGAGGGCACGGCGAAACAGGCGCTCGCGCAGTGGTTCTGGGCCGACACGCGCCAGCAGCTCTCGGGGCTCTCGCTGGCGCTGATGGCGCTCCTGCTCGCGCTCTCGGCGAACGTCGGTGTCGGCACGATGGTGGAAGGGTTCCGCAAGACGTTCACAGGCTGGCTCGACGAGCGGCTCAACGCGGAGATCTATTTCGATGCGGCGAGCGCGGCCGACGGCGCGCGCATCGCGGCGTGGCTGGCGAGGCAGCCGCAGGTGAGTGCGGTGCTGCCCGTGTGGCGGGCCGAGACGCGCATCAAGGGATGGCCGGTGGACGTGTACGGCACGCGCGATCACGCGACATACCGTGTGCATTTCTCGCTGCTTTCCGAGCTGCCGGGGGCGTGGGACAAGGTGCGCGACGGAGAGGGTGTGCTCGTCAGCGAGCAGCTCGCGCGGCGCATGGGGCTCGGGCTCGGCAGCACGCTTGCCATTCCGACGGGGGATGCGGTTTGGGAGGCTCCGGTGGTCGGGCTCTATCCGGACTATGGCAACCCGAAAGGACAGGTGCGCGTCAACGTCGATCATCTGGTGCGGCACTGGCCGGACGCACGGCGCACGAGCTACAGCCTGCGCACTGCGCCGGAGCAGGCGGAAGCGCTCATCGGTACGATGCAGGCGCAGTTTGGCGCGTCGCTGGCGCGTGTCGTCGATCAGGCGTCGCTCAAGGCGGCCTCGACGCGCATCTTCGAGAAGACGTTCGCGGTGACGGGCGCGCTCAACACGCTGACGCTCGTCGTGTCGGGCATCGCGCTGTTTGCGAGCCTGCTGGCGCTGACCGGGCTTCGGCTCGCGCAGCTCGCGCCGGTGTGGGCGCTCGGCGTGCCTCGGCGCAGGCTCGCCGACCTCGAGATCGGTAAGCTGCTCGTACTGGCCGCGATCACGGCGGTGCTTGCCGTGCCGCTCGGGCTGGTGCTCGCGTGGTGTCTGGTCGCCATCGTCAACGTGCAGGCGTTCGGCTGGCGGTTGCCGTTCCATGTCTTTCCGCTGCAGTGGGTGGTGATCCTGGCGCTGGCGCTGGTGACGGCGCTGCTCGCCGCGGTCATTCCGGTGGCACGGCTTGGACGTACGGCGCCGCAGGATCTGCTCAGGGTGTTCGCCAATGAGCGCTAGGACGCGTTTTAGCCGTGTCGTTGTTGTTTTCGCGATACTTGTACTCGGTGTGTGGTGCGGGCACGTAGCGGCGCAGGGGTTTGCGGGGCTCGGCGAGGATGCGGCCGGCTTTGCCGAGGTCGTGCCGGGAAAGGCGATCACGTTTCCGGAAGACCTCGGCGCGCATCCCGACTACCGCATCGAGTGGTGGTATGTGACGGCGAACCTCAAGGATGCGGCGGGCACGCCGTACGGCGTGCAGTGGACGCTGTTCCGGCAGGCGAATACACCGGGGCCGCAACGCGAGGGCTGGGCCAGCCAGCAGGTGTGGCTGGGGCATGCCGCGGTCACGACCGCGGGCGCGCATCGCTTCGCCGAGACACTGGCGCGCGGCGGCATCGGCCAAGCCGGCGTGACGGCGGAGCCATTCCAGGCGTGGATCGATGACTGGTCGTTCGCGAGGATCGACGGAGCGGCCGGCCTCGCCGCGACCACGCTTGCGGCCAAGGGCAAGGATTTCAGCTACGCGCTGCAGCTCAGGAGCGATCGCGCGCTGGTGCTGCACGGCGATCGGGGCTTCAGCCGCAAGTCGGAGCGCGGGCAGGCGTCCTACTATTACAGCCAGCCGTTCTTTACCGTGGCGGGCACGCTGACGCTCGACGGGCGCACCGTCGATGTCACCGGGCAGGCGTGGATGGACCGCGAGTGGAGCAGCCAGCCGCTCGCGTCCGACCAGAAGGGCTGGGACTGGTTCTCGCTGCATCTCCCCGGCGGCGAGAAGCTGATGCTGTTCCAGCTCCGCGGCGCGGCGGAAGCGCCGTTCCGCTCGGGAAGCTGGATCGGCGCGGATGGGGCCGTTGCAGTGCTCGCCAACGACGACATCGAGCTCACGCCGGGCGAGACGCGCGTCATGGCCGGACGACGGCTGCCGGTCCACTGGACGGTGGAGGTCAAGAGCCGCGGGCTCAGGATCGAGACGGCGCCGCTCAATGCCGAGAGCTGGATGGATACCATCTTCCGCTATTGGGAAGGGCCGATCAGCTTCCGCGGTTCGCACGCGGGCGTCGGCTATCTGGAGATGACAGGGTACGAGTGAGGTGCCCCCTCACCTGTGCAGCTCCGCTGTAGCCATTTCGACGTCGAGCAAGGGGAGATTTGCGTGGGTCCCGGCCTTCGCCGGGATGACGTATATTAGGAGGATGCCGCGAGCCTCTTCTCGACGTCATCCCGGCGAAGGCCGGGACCCACGCCAGCTTCCACAAACGCTACGCCGGCAGGATCCTCGTGGAACAGTGCAACTTGGAGCGAGGCTCCGAAGGCACGCTAGCGCGTCTGGCGGTCGGTGGCTTTCGAGACGGTGGCCATGGTCACGGCGACCTTGTCGCCCTCGCGCAGAAGCGCGTTGGGCGAGAGGATGACGCGGTCGGAGGGCGCAAGCCCCGCGACGATCTCCACCCGCTCGCCGAAGTCGCGGCCCACCATCACCGCACGGAAGGCGACCTCGTCCTCGCCCGCCACCACGGCCACTTGCTGGCGGCCGTCGCGGGTGACGAGCGTGTTGGTCGGCACGGTGACGGGCGCGCGCTCGCGCACGACGCCAAGCGTCACGACGCCGGTCAAGCCCGCGGGGATGCGCTCCTCCGGGTTCGTCATCATGAGCTCGGCGCGCATGGTGGAGGAGGCCTGGTCGATGACGCCGGCGCGGCGCACGACCTTGGCCTCGAACACCTCGCCCGGCAGCTCGGCGAACGACACCTTGGCCGCGTTGCCGAGCCTCACCTTGAGGGTGTCGGTCTGCGGCACGTCGAGCTCGACGCGCAGCTCGTCGAGACGCGCGATGCGGAACAGGGGCGCGCTCGGCTGGGAGTCGGTTGCCGAGATGCGGTCGCCGCGCTCTACGGCGCGGGCCACCACCGTGCCGGCGAACGGCGCGCGCACGGTGAGGAAGCCCTGCACCTCCGCCAGGCGCTGCACCTCCGCCTCGGCGGCGGCGAGGTCGGCCTCCGCGACGCGCTCGTTGGCGGTGCGCTCGTCGCGCTGCTGCTCGGAGACGTGGCCCTGCTTGACGAGCTGCTCGGCGCGCCCGGCGTTGACGCGGGCGAGATCAAGGCGGGCGCGCGTCTGCTGCACGCTTGCCTTGGCGCGGGCCAGCTCCTGATCGACCTCGGGCGCGTCGATGACGAGCAGCACGTCGCCCGCCGCCACCTTGTCGCCGATGTCAACGAGACGCTTGGCGGCAACGCCGCTCGCGCGCGAGGCGACGATGGCTTGCTCGGCCGGAGCGGTGCGTCCAGTCAGCGTGATGGTGCCCGTCTCGCGTAGCGGCTCGGGATGCACGACGCGGACGGCTTTCGGCTGCGCGGCCTCCTTGGACTGCGCGGCGCGCTGCGTGGCCTCGGCGGTGACCGGCGAGGTGATCGACTGCGTCCACGCGAAGTAGACGGCGCCGGCGGCCGCCAGTCCCGTTACGCCTGCGATGAGGATGCGCGAAAGGATCATGGCTCGTGTTCTCTCATCCGCTCGTGGCAAGGCCGTGACTGGGGGATTGCGATACTTCGGCGCGCTCGGCCTCGACGGCCGCGCCCGGCCGCGGGCGCGCCAGCATCGCGAACAGGAACGGCACGAGCGTCAGCGTGGCGACGGTGCCGAGCATGAGCCCGCCGACCACGGCGCGGCCGAGCGGCGCGTTCTGCTCGCCGCCCTCGCCGGCGCCGAGCGCCATCGGCAGGATGCCGACGATCATGGCGGTGGCCGTCATCAGCACCGGGCGCAGTCGCGTCCGGCCGGCGTCCACGGCGGCTTCGAGGGCGGTGGCGCCTTCCGCGAGGCGGTCGCGGGCGAAGCTCGTGACCAGCACGGAGTTCGCGGTCGAGACGCCGATGACCATGATGAGGCCGGTCAGGGCTGGCACCGAGAGCGGCGTTGCGGTCACGAAGAGCGCGATGAGGGCGCCGGTGATGGCGACGGGCAGCCCGCTCATGGCGATGAAGGGCAAGAGCCAGGACTGGAAGTTCACCACCATCACTAGGTAGACGAGCACGGCCGCGAGCACGATGCCGCTCGCCATCTCGCCATAGGCCTGCGTCATGGAGCGGGCGCGGCCCGCCACCTCGATGCGGTTGCCCGGCTTCAGGCGCTTCTCGACATCGGTGATGGCGGCGGCAACCTCGGAGTAGACGCCGCCGAGGTCCCGGCCCTCGACGTTGGCGAGCACGGTGACGGTCGGCATCAGCGTCGTGCGGTCGATGTTGGCCGGCACGTGGCGGAGCTGAACACTGGCAATGGTGCGCAGCGCCACCGCGCGTCCGCCCTCGGAGGCGCGTACGGGCGTGTTCAGGAGCTGCTCGATCTCGACGAGGTTCGAAGGGGGCGCCACGATCTGCACCGTGTAGGCGCTGCCGACCACGGGATCGCTCCAGAAGGTCGGCGACACGGTGCCGCCGGTGCCGAGCGCACCCAGGATGGCGTTGGCGGCGTCCTGCGGCGTCACGCCGATCTGGGACGCGCGCGTGCGGTCGATCTCGATGTAATAGCTCGGCAGGTTGCGTACCTGGCGCACGGTGACGTCGACGGCGCCCGGGATCTCGCGCATGCGCTCCTGCAGCGCGCGCGCCGCTTCGCCGTTGCCCAGGCCGTCGCGTCCGATGACGCGCACCTCGATGGCGGTCTGGGCGGAGCCGGCCAGCGTCTGTGCCGTCGCGTCGGCGGGTCGGAAGTAGAAGGTCAGCTCCGGGAAGCGCTCGCGCAGCATGCGCCGGATGGCGGAGACATAGCCGGCGGTCGGCGCGTGTTCCTCGGCAAGCTGGATCAGGACCTCGCCGTCGAAGGAGCCGATCACGCCACTCTCGATCCACGCCAGGTTGATCGGCTCGGGCGCGCCGATGTTCTCGGCAATGAAGCCGACGTCGCTCGCCGGCACTACCTCGCGGATGGCGCGCTGGACGTCGGCGAAGGTGCGCGCGGTCTCCTCGACGCGCTGGCCCGGAGCGCTGCGGACGTAGACGCGGATCATGCCGGCGTCGGTCTCGGGAAAGAACTCGCTGCCGAGGCGCGTCGCCGTCCAGGCACCGCCGGCCACGATGGCCGCGAGGGCGGCGAGCGGCAGGACCTTGTTGCGGGAAAGGAAGCCGACGAAGGCCGCGGCGGCCGCCGAGGCGCGCTTGATGCCGCCCTCGAAGCCGCCGGTGGATTCGTCGTGGGACGTGTGCGTGTGAAGCAGCATGGTGGCGAGCGAGGGCACCAGCGTGCGCGATAGCACGTAGGACGCCGCCATCGCGAACACGACCGCAAGTGCCAATGGCGTGAAGACGAACGCGGCGGTGCCGGTGAGGAGGAACAGCGGCGAGAAGACGATGCAGATGGCGAGCGTGGACACGAACTCGGGGAAGGCCACCTCGCTCGCGCTCTTCAGCACGGCCTCCCTGAGGCCGAGGCCCTTCTCGAGGTTGCGGTTGATGTTCTCGATCTCGACCAGCGCGTTATCGACGAGAATGCCGATGGCGAGCATCAGGCCGCCGAGGGTCATCAGGTTGAAGGTCTGGCCAGTGAGCATCAGGCCCGAGACGGACGCGAGCAGCGCCAGCGGGATCGAGGTCAGCACGATCAGCGACGAGCGCCAGCTCCCGATGAAGACCAGAACGACGAACGCAACCAGCAGGCCGACGATGAGGCCTTCCTTGAGGACGCTGTCCACCGCGTGCTCGACGAAAATCGACTGGTCGAAGATCGGCTCGATGGTGACGCCCTCGGGCGCCGCCGCGCGCAGGTCCGGCAAGCGGCGCTTGACCTCGCGCACGATGTCCACGGTCGAGGCGTTGCCGAGCTTCAGGATCGAGACCAGCACCGCGTTCTGTCCGTCGAGGCGGGCGATGTTGGTCTGCACGGCCTGGCCGTCGCGGACGCTTGCCACGTCCGAGATCTTGATGGTGCGGCCCTCGACGGAGCGCAGCGGCAGGTCGGCGAAGGTGGCGACCGTCTCCGGGCTGGCGTTGGTCGTGATCAGGATCTCGCGCGTGCCCGTGCGCAGCGTGCCGGACGGCAGCGTGAGGTTCTGCGCGGAGACGGCACGGGCGATGTCGCTCGGCGATAGGCCGTGGGCCTGTAGCGCCTCGGGGTTCAAGTCGATCATCACCTGGCGCGCGGCGCCGCCGTAGGGCAGCGACAGGCGGATGCCGGGGATGGACTGGATCTGGGCGCGGAGCTGCAGGCGCGCGTAGTCGAACAGTGCTCCATCGCTCAGTGTGTCGGAAGCGAGCACGAGCTGCAGCACCGGCACCGAGGACGGGATGTAGGGCACGATCAGCGGCGGCATGGTGCCCGGCGGCATGCGCCTGAGGATGGTCTGACTCACGGACGTCACCTGCGTGAAGGCGTTGGTGACGTTGGTGCCGGGCTGGAAATCGACGCGGACGATGGCGACGCCGTTCAGCGTCTCCGAGCGTAGCTCGCGGATGTTGTCGACGTTGTTCATGATGGCGAGCTCGCTGAACGACGTGAGCTTGGTCGCCATTTCCTGGGCGTTGAGTCCCTGGTAGGTCCAGATGATGTTGATGGAGGGGATATTGACGGTCGGCAGGATGTCCATCGACATCCGTTGCGCGGAGAGCCCGCCGAAGAGGAACAGAAGGATGGCCAGAACACCGACCGTGTGACGGTGCGCGATGGCGTATCTGACGATCCACATGCCCGGTCCCTCGCACGCGAAGATCGGTGGAGCTGCGCTTGAGAGCGGCGGGGGAACGATTGGCTGCCCGCTGATGAACTCTCGACAAATTCAAGAGGTTATAGCGCATCTCCGCGCACGCGGGGGTAACTTTGGCGTCGCGGGCAGATTACAAATCGTTTAAGCGGAGCCGCCGTGGGCTGCGGCTCCGCTCCCGGCCGTTGGGGATGGATCGGGGGGTGGGCGGCCGGTCAAATGTTAGGCAGAATCTGGATCGCGTAGCGGTGTCCGTGCTGCTCGCGATAGAGGATGCGGACGTGCTCGCCGCGGCGCAGGCCCACACCCATGAGGCGCGGATCGTAGCGGTAGACGTGGTTACGCACCGTCAGGTTTTGTCCTTTCGGATTGAGATGCTCGATGCGTCCCGTCACCTCATGGGTGGGGCTCGCGGCCGATGCCGCCCCGGCAGCGGTCATGGCCAATGCAACTCCTGCTACTCTCTTTGTCACTCGCATGACACGTCACATCCTCGCGTATGCCGCCGCGGCCGACCCGTCCGGATCGGCACGGGCGGCCGGGTTGGGGCTACTTCGCGTGGCGGATCTTCGAGGCCACCATCTTGCCTGCCTTAGTCTCGTAGGTGATGGCGACCTTGTCGCCGGCCTTGATCTTGTCGAGCTTCACGCCGCTGCCGATCTCGAAGGTGTCACCGCCGACGAGCGTCAGCTCGTGCTTGGCGGCGTCGGTCGACTTGACGTCGCCGGTCTTGGTCTGGGCCGCTGCGAGGGCGACCGTCGAGAGGGCGGCGAGCGCGGCGAGAGCCAGAGGGGCGACTGCTTTCCTGGACATCGATATCTCCTTGTTGCTTGTCTTGTCCGTCGTGGGAGCCGTCTCTGCGGCGGGCCACGCTGTTGTTATGGGCCCCCGAGCTTGCGGCTCCTTGGCCGCCGGCATACGGATTCGTAAGGTCGCGTTTTTTCTTCAGGCGGCCGCGGCACCCGGAAAGCGCACGGCGACGCGCAGGCCGGGCGCGTGGTCCTCGAGCGCGATATGCGCGTCGTGCAGCTCGGCGATGGCGGCGGCGAGGGTGAGGCCCAGTCCGCTGCCGGGCGTCGAGCGGGCGCGCTCCAGCCGGTAGAGGCGTCGGAACACCTTCTCGCGCTCGTCCTGGGGGATGCCCGGCCCATCGTCCATCAGCTCGGCGCGGAAGCCCTGCGGCTCGTCATGGAGCGCAAGCGCGATGCGCGTCCCCGGCGGGCAATGGCGGATCGCGTTCTCGATCAGGTTGGCGAAGAGCTGGATCAGTAGCTCGCGGTCCCCCTTGACGACGGCGGGCTTCCAGCGTGCGTCGGCCCATTCGAGGCGGTGCCCCGCATCCTCGGCAACGGCCGCGTAGACGTCGGCCACGTCGTCGAGCACGGCGCCAAGGTCGACGTTGGCGAAGCGCGCGCGACGCGCGCCGGCCTCGATCTGCGTGATGCGCAACAGCGCATCGAAGGTCTCCATCATGGAGTCGAGATCTTCGAGCGCGTCCTCGACTGCGGCCCGGAAATCCGCGGTCGTTCGGGCGCTGCGGCGCGCGATGTCGAGGCGCTGGCGCAGGCGGCCCACTGGCTTCTTCATGTCGTGGGCGATGTCGGAGGAGGACTGGTTCACGCTCTCGATCAGCTTCTGCAGGTGGTCGAGGGTGCGGTTGACCTGCGCGCCGACGTGATCGATGTCGTCGCCGGAGCCGGACATGGGCACGCGTGCCGCGATGCGGCCCTCGGACACGGCGGACAGCGTGTTGGCGAAGGCGTCGATGCGGTGGTGAGTGCGCGCGGCGAGGAAAGCGCCGCAGAGTGCGCCGATGAGCGAGGTGGCGGCAAGGCCGATGCCCAGGACCTCGAGCAGGAACGCCTGCGTGCGCCGGAGCTCGCGGTTGGAGCTGCCGACGAGCAGGCGTCCCTTCGAGACAGGCTGCCAGACGGCGAGGAAGCGATCGTCGGGCTCGCCGTTCTCCCGGTCCGCTTCGATGCTCGACCGCTCGAGCGAGAGCCACGCGTCGGTTTCCCTGATGCCGCTGACGTTGCCGGCCACGTGGCGGCCTGTTCCATCCACCAGCTCGATGATGAAGTCGGCATCGCGCACGGAGCCGCCTTCGCCCTTCACGACAGCCACAAGGTCGTCGAAGCCCTGCTGCCGGTCGATGGTCAGCAGCGCGTCCATGGTCTCCTGCGTACGCAGCCGGATCTGGTCGGTAAGGCGGGTGGTGATGCCGAAGTAGAGCACCGCGAAGAGGGCGACGACGGTGATCGCGAACAGGGCGGTGAAGGTCGCGGCGAGCCGCACCGGGGTGCGCTTCAGAAAGGGCGGAGCCCCGGTCATGGCCCTTCGTGCAGGCTGTAGCCGGCGCCGCGTATGGTGTGGATCAGCTCGGTGGTGAACGGCTTGTCGATCTTGGTGCGCAGGCGCGAGATGTGCGTCTCGACGACGCTGGTCTTGGGATCGAAGTGGAAGCTCCACACGCGCTCCAGCAGCATGGTGCGCGTGACCACGCGGCCCTTGTTGCGCATCAGCACTTCCAGCAGGCGGAACTCGCGCGGCTGCAGGTCGATCTCGGTGCCGGCGCGGGTGACCTTGCGCGAAATGAGGTCGAGCGCGAGGTCGCTGACCTTGAGGCGCGTTTCCTCTCCCTTGAGATGCGGGCGGCGGGCGAGCGCATTGAGGCGCGCCAGCAGCTCGGAGAAGGAGAAGGGCTTGACGAGGTAGTCGTCGCCGCCGGCGTCGAGCCCGTCCACGCGGTCGTCGACGCCACCGAGGGCGGTGAGAAAGAGGATCGGGACCTTGCAGCCGGCCTTGCGCAGGGCCTTGACGATGGACAGGCCCTCCTGGCCGGGCAGCATGCGGTCCACGATGAGGACGTCGTAGTCCTCAGCCATGGCCCGCGCCAAGCCATCGCGGCCGTCGCAAAGATGGTCGACGGTGTGGCCCTCCTCCTCAAGGCCCTTGACCACATAGCCGGAGGTGTCGGGATCGTCCTCGATGAGCAGAACGCGCATAGTTGCCGCCCTCGTACGGAGGTGTTTATGCGTAAGTATCTCGCGATGGCGACTTTACGCCTATGACCTGTTCGCGCGCTTACCGGGACCTTACGGATTGGTAAGGCGGGCCCGCGGGATGTGAGGTCAGGCCAGGGCTTCGCGTGCCGGTGCCGCGGGTGGCAATGCGTCCACCTCGGTGTGGAGCTCGTCCGGCCGGTGCTCGGCGGCGATCACGAGATAGATGACCGGCAGGAGGAAGAGCGTGAACAGCGTGCCGATGGCCATGCCGGTCACCAGCATGATGCCGATGCTGTTGCGCGCTTCGGCGCCGGCGCCGGTCACGAACACCAGCGGCAGGTGGCCGAACACGGTGGCCGCGGTGGTCATCAGGATCGGCCGCAGGCGCGTGCGCGCGCTCTCGCGGATGGAGGCCAGCTTGTCGAGGCCCTGCTGCTGCAGGTTGTTGGCGAAGGAGACGATCAGGATGCCGTTCTTGGCGATGAGACCGACCAGCGTGATGAGGCCGATCTGGCTGTAGATGTTGATGGTCGTGAAGCCTAGGAACGTGAACACGAGGGCCGCCGTCAGCGCCAGGGGCACGGAGCCGAGCAGCACCACCAGCGGGTCGCGGAAGCTGCCGAACTGCGCGACGAGCACGAGATAGATGAGCAGAATGGCGAAGCCGAGCGTCCCGGCCAGCGTTGCGCCTTCCTGGCGGATCTGCCGTGACTCTCCCGCGTAGTCGATCGTGTATTCGGCGGGCAGGATGCTGCGCGCCGCGCTCTCGAGCGTGTCGAGCGCGGCGGCCTTGGTGACGCCCGGCACCACGCCCCCGTAGACGCGGAAGCTGTCGGCCTGCTGGAAGCGGGCGAGCGTGCGCGGGGCGGTATTGGTGTCGAGCGTGGCGATGGCGGAGACCGGGATCTGCTTGCCCTCACGCGTGCGCACCTTGTAGTCGAGCAGGCGTGAGGCCACGGCGCGGGCGTCGAGGTCGACCTGGGGGATGACCTTGTAGGCGCGGCCCTCGCGCGTGAAGCGGTTGACGTAGTTGCCCGAGATGAGGATGCCGAGCTGGCGGCCGACGTCGGCGAGGTCGAGGCCGAGATCGGCGACGCGCTCGCGATGCACGGTCACCATTACCTGCGGCAGGTCGATCTTGAGGTCGGTGTCGGCGAACATGAACTGCCCGCTCATCAATGCCGCGTTGACCAGCTTGCCGCCGTAGTCGGCCATCTGCTCCGGCGTGCCGGGTCCCTTCAGCACCAGCTCGACGTCGTAGTTGCCCGCGCCCGGCAGTGCCGGGGGCAGCACAGGAAACACCTGCAGCTCCTTGATCTTGGAGACGGAGCCGAACACGTCGGGCTGCACCTCGTGGGCGGTGCGCGTGCGGTCGTGCCAGTTCTTGAGGAGATAGCCGCCGAAGCCGGTCGATGGGAACACGATCTCGAACATGGCCTCGTACTCGGGCAGTGCCTTGCCGATGGTATGCAGCTTGTCCATGTGGCCGGCCGTATAGGCGAGCGAGGCGTCGGGCGCGGAGTTGATGATCAGCAGGATGAAGCCTTCGTCCTCGATCGGCGCCAGCTCCTGGGAGGAGAACATGTAGAGCGGCACGGCCAGCACGCAGATAAAGGCGCCGAAGGCCAGCACCTGCGCGCGCAGATGCAGGATGCCGTCAAGGCAGCGCCCGTAGGCGGACGACAGCCGCTCGAGCGAATGGTTGACGAAGCGGGCGTAGCGACCCTCGTGTCCTCCCTCGGACGCCGAGTAGGCGCTCATGACGGGCGAGAGCGTGATGGCGACGAAGCCCGACACGATGACGGCGATGGCAAGCGTGAAGGCGAATTCCTTGAACAGGACGCCGGTGAGCCCGTCGAGGAACCCGATCGGCGCATAGACCACGGCCAGCGTGATGGTCATGGCGATGATGGGCGTGAAGAGCTGGCGGGAGCTTACGAGCGCCGCCTCGAGCCGGCTCTTGCCGGCCTGCATGTGGCGCGTCACGTTCTCGACCACGACAATGGCGTCGTCGACGACGATGCCGACCGACAGCACGATGGCGAGCAGCGTCAACAAGTTGAGCGAGAACCCCATGGCCAGCATGGCGGCCGTGGCGCCGATCAGCGAGATCGGAATGGTGACGAGCGGCACCAGCGCGCTGCGCCATGAGCCGAGGAACAGGAACACGATGAGGCCGACGATCAGCACCGTCTCGCTGAAGGTCTTGGCGATCTCCTTCAGCGAGTTCTCCATGTAGACGGTACCGTCGTAGGCGAGGCCGATGTCGGTCTTGGGCGGCAGGTCCTTGCGGATGTCGTCGAGCATGGCGCGCAGCGCATAGGCGACAGCGATCTCGTTGGTGCCCGGCAGTGGCCAGACCGAGAGGTAGACCGCGTCCTTGCCGTCGTGCCGGACGTTGGCGGTCTCCTCCTCGGAGCCGAGCTCGACGCGGCCGAGGTCGGAGATGCGCACGATGCGGTTTGCATCCTCGCGCACGATCAGGCGCTCGAACTCGTCGACGCTCCTCAGGTCCGTGTTGGCGAGCAGGTCGACTTGCACCTGGCTGCCCTTGGTGCGGCCCACTGCGGCGAGGAAGTTGTTGCGCGTGAGCGCCGCCTCGACATCGCTCGCGCCGAGACCGAAGGCGGCCAGGCGGTCCGCGTCGAGCCAGATGCGCATGGCCTGGGGGCGCGCACCCTCGAGGCCGACGCGCTGCACGTTGGGAAGGGTCGAGAGGCGCGGCTGGACGTGGCGCGAGAGATAGTCGGTGATCTCGGGCGGCGTCATGCTCTCCGAGGTGACGCTGACGTAGAAGGTCGCGTAAGGGCGGTCGGCGCGCTGCACCTCGACGACGGGGCTCTCGATCTCCTGGGGCAGCTCGCTCCTGATCTGGTCCAGGCGGTTGCCGACCTCGGCCAGCGCCACCGTGCTCGGGTGGTTGAGCTTCAGGCGCGCGGTGACCGTGCTCACGCCGGCCACGCTCGACGATTCCACGTAGTCGATGCCGGTGATGGAGGAGACGGCGCGCTCAACCGGCGTGGTGACGAAGCCGCGGATGCTCTCGGCGGATGCGCCCACGTAGACCGTGGTGATGACGATCGACGAGCTTTCGATGCGCGGATATTGCTGGATCGGAAGCTGCGTGGCCGCGCGCAAGCCGATCAGCACCAGCGCCAGGTTGACGACGATGGCGATCACCGGCCGGCGGACGAACATCTCGATCATGCGCATGGGGTGGCCCTCAGTTGACGCCGACCTCGGCCGCGGGCTGGGCCACGGCGCCGGTGTCCACGAGCAGGCCCTCGCGCAGCTTGAAGGAGCCCGAGGTCGCGATCAGCTCGCCGGTGGCCAGCCCTTTCAGCACCGCGATGTCGTCACCCTGGACGGCTCCGGTGGTTACCTGACGCATGCGTGCGCGCAGCTTTCCCTGCTCCTCGACCAGAACGAAGACGTGCTGGCCCGCGGGCGAGCGGCGCACGGAGGCGAGCGGCACGAGCACTGTGGGCTGCGGTTCCGAGGTGGTGACGGTCACGTCCACGAAGGTGCCAGGGCGCAGCGTCTCGCCGAAGCCTTTGGCGACGGCGCGGAAGCGTATGGCGCGGTTGGATCCGTCGGCGCTGTTGTCCTCGGCGACGATGTCGGCCAAGGCCGTGCCGCCGGGGATGGCAGGGCCGCTCAGCGTGACGCGGGTTCCGGCGCGGATGGCGGCGGCGTCATCCTGCGGCAGCGAGAAGTCGACGTAGGCGTCGGGCGCGACGCCCTGCAGCGTGACGATCAGCGTGCCGGCGTCGAGGTAGGCGCCGGGCTGCCAGTCGGTGATGCCGACGCGGGCGCGGAAAGGAGCCACGAGGCGCTTCTTGTCGACGATGACGGCGAGGTTCTGCGCGCGGGCGCTTGCGGAAGCATGCTCCTCGCGCGCGCGGTCGAACTCCTGCTGATTGAAGGCGGCGCTCGCGCGCAAGCTTTCGCGGCGATCGAGCGTCAGCTTGGCGAGACGCGTGTCGGCCTCCGCAGCGGCAAGCGCTGCCTGCTCCTGGCGTACGTCGAGCTGCACGAGCAGCGCGCCGGCCTCGACCACCTCGCCGGACTTGAATCCGATCTCGGCGATGACGCCCGCGATCTCGTTCCGGATGTCGACCTGGCGCAGGGCCACCACGGTGCCGATGGCGCGCGTCGTCGCCGACCACTCGCCCTCGCGGGCGCGCACCGAATGTACGGCCTCGACAGGCTCCGGCGTGGCCTGGGAGGCGGCCGTGGCGAGCTGGATCTCGTTATACTTGTAGACCCCGAGCCCGCCGGCGATGCCGGCAATGGCGAGGATCACGACCAACCAGGCTAAGAGGCGCCTCAGCATTTTTTCCTCGGGCGATGCGCGTGCGAAAGCAATCGATGCGACGGGTATCAACGTGCGGAAGACGTCTCGCCGGGATCACCGCCTCTACGTTCGCGGCTGGCCTTCGGATCGGTCTTCGCCATGACTTCGACGAGATCCATGTGCTCCGCTCCGAACCAGCGGTTGCGGAACGGCCATGGCCTTGTCGCATCCAGGACGCGCGGGGTTCCTCCCATCCGACATTCGCAATCGGATTATTTTTTTCTTTTGTGGGTTGTCTTCGGCTGCGGGCCGCGGCCGGTCAAGCGCTACGTTTGTCGAGGGATTTTCAGCCCTGCGCAAGCGTACCGAGTATTCTCACGGTGTGGCAACTTTGCCGCGTTTTCCACGGCTCGCGACGCGGCTTTTCCGTTTATTTCCCATCTCGCCAAAACAGCGGAGGCGCGGATATTCAATCCGCCGCCGGACGGATTGCGATGCGGATATGCTCCTTGCGGGCGCCGCTGACCTGCAGCGCGAACGGCCCCGGGCCGATCTCGAAGCGCACGCTCTTGCGGATGCCGTCGCAGTCCTTCGACCCCGTGTGGCCGGTGGCCTCGAGGGCGGTGTCGTTCTGCACGACGTCGATCCAGCCGTCGCCGGACAGCGTGACCTGATAGTGTCCCGCCTCCAATGCCTCCACGTTCACGACGCCACCGAAGGCGCTGGCGTCCTCCGGCTTCGGCGTGCTGGTCGGCGTCGCGGGCAGCGTCGCCTCGGCGGCGGGCACGAGCTTGAGCTCGATGGCCTTGTCGCTCGGGGGAGCCTTGAGCGTGGCGCCGGAAGCGACCTCAGCGCTGTCGGCGGCCTTCATCCAGGAGAGCTCGGTCGCGAGCGGCCAGAGGAAGCCGTCGCAGCCTTTTCCGCCCGCCGCGCGCGTGGGCGTGGCGTGCAGGGCGCCGAGAATGGCGAGCGCGATCAGAAGCCTTCGCATCTCACTCCACCGCGACCATGACATCGGAGGCCTTGATGACGGCGGAGGCCGTCATGCCGGGCGCAAGCTTCAGCTCGTCCACGGCCTCGTTGGTGATCGAGGCCGTGACGACGCTGCCGCCGAGGTCGATCCTGACATGCGCCGTGGTGGCGCCCTTCTTCACGTCGACGATCTTGCCTGTCAGCACATTGCGGGCGCTGATCCTCATGGCCGCTTTCCTTCTTCTGTCTGGCCCGTTGGGTTCATCCTTATATAGGGCCAGACAAGAGATTTGAAGGCCGGGGCCTAGAACCTCACGCGCGCGTTCGCGAAGAACTGGCGGCCGGGCTCGGGGAAGCCGTCGGCCAAGCTATAGTCCTCGTCGAAGAGGTTGGTGGCGCCAAGCGAAAGCGTTGCGTTGTCGTTGAAGGCATACTCGGCGTTGAAGTTCACGAGAGCGTAGGCGCCGATGTCGGTAAAGTTCGGCCGGGCTGCTGCCGGTGACCTCGCGCTTGCTCCCGGGCATCCTCCGGTGTTCTGGAGCGCGCTCATATTGCCATTGTTGGTCAGCGTCGTCCGGCAATCGGTGATCAGGACGGTGCGGTCGCTGGACAGCTCAAGGCTCGGCGTCAAGGTCAAATAGGGCAGCGCTTGCCAGGAGAGGTAGAGGAACGCCTTGTGGGCCGGCGTGCCCTCGGGCTTGTAGACGGCCACCGAGCCGAGCTGGGCAGCCTGTTGATTGGCGTTGCCGAAGGGGGTGAACGATGCCGAAGCATAGTCGACATCGCGCTCGATGTAGGTGTAGTTGCCGCCGATGCGCAGCGTGCGCGTCACATTCCAATCGGCCGACAGCTCGAGACCGTAGGTCTCAGCGTCGGCGTTGATGCCGATGATGGAGTTGTTGCCGTTGGCCGCGTAGAACACATTCTGGATGCTGTCCTTAATGTCGGAGTAGAAGACGGCGCCCGAGAACTTCACGTCGCCGAATGTGTCGCTCACACCCAGCTCGTAGTTGGTGGCGCGCTCCGGGTCGAGGTTCGGATCGACTGCACGGGTGCCGAAGCGAGTGCTGTAGCGCTCGAACAAGGTCGGGAAGCGGGTACGGGAGGACACGCTTGCGTGGGCCGTGCCTGTCCGGCTGTAGCTCAGGACGGCGGCGCCTTGCCAGTTCCAGGCGTCGACGCTGGGCGTCTCAGGTTGAGATAGGACGACCGTGGGTGCCGAGCTGTTGGTGAATTCGGCTTGCAGAACCTCGTTCCAGTCGTAGCTGATGCCGGTAATAAAATCCAAGAAGGGCGTCGCATGGAATGTGTTCTCGATGGCAAGCGACCACGTCTCTTCCCTGCTGGTCTCCGTAGGAGACCTTCCTGTAAAGGGGCCGCTGAGCGGCGTGGCGTCGTAGTCCAGATCCCATTCCTTGTGAGTGTCCCGGCGATAGTGGATGGCACCTTTGAGGGTGTTCATGGGAATGAGCTCGGTGCCCAGTTCGACGAATCCGCCGTAGTTGTAATCGTCGTAGATGCTGTCGAGGAAGCGCGTCGTATAGCTGCCGTCGTTATGGAACTGCAGGTCGCTGCCGAACGTGCTGTAGGAGAGATTGGTCTTGATGTAGGAGGCATCGCCGAGCTGTGTCTTCGACAGCCATGAAAGCTGCGAAGTGGACCAGTCGTCCCAGGTCCAGTGCCGCTCTGTGGCGCCGAAGAAATAGCCCTGGACGGCCTGACGGTTCACATGGGGCGGAGAGCCTCTCTCGTTGGCCTGGGTCGTGTAGTTGATGCTGTACTCGTCGGTGGCATTCGGCGTGATGCCGACCTTGGCGTTGATGCGCCAGTCCTCGAAGTACGAGCGGTAGCGGTCGCCGCCGTCCTCATACGGATAACCCGGCAGGTAGCCGGGCGTCGTGGATGGGCTTGCCGGCCGGAAGTCGTCCGACAGGCTGAAATGGTCCTGATCGATGATGGTGCCGCTGACCTGGGCGTAGTAGCCCTTCTGCCGCGTGCCGGCGTAGGCGTAGCTGCTCCACTGGTTCATATCGTCGAGGTCGCCGTTCATGACGAGTCCGGCGCGGCCCTCGAGCTCGATCTCCTTGGTCGGCTTGCGAGAGACGAGGTTGATGGCGCCGCCCATGCCGCCAGGACCGTTCAGAACCGAGACGTAACCCTTCTGCACCTGAACCTCGGCGAGATCGGGGGTGAGGAAGCGGCCAAAGTCGAGGCGGTTGTCGGCCGGAAGATAGACACGCACGCCGTCCATGTAGAGCGGCACGCGGAAGCGGTCGAAGCCGCGCACCTGGATGTCCCTCTCGTTGCGGCTGTTGCCGCTCTGCTGGATGGACACGCCGGGCAGGATGTCGAGGGCCTTGTCGAGCGACTGCTTGTTATAGGTCCACATGGCCTCGTTGGTGATCGTCGCGCCGCCGATGAGGTCGAGCTGGCCGAGGGTGAACGGCGCGACGGCTGGACCTTCCACTACGACCGTGCCGGCGAGATCGGAGCCGCCGGGTGCCGCGGGCGCTCCCGTGCTCGCGGGCGTGATCTGCCGCTTGCCCTTGCGGCGCGGAGGCTCGCTTGGGGCCTGCACGACAACGGGAGGACGGGGGGTTGCCTCGTCGGCGGTGATGTCGCCGCCTGGCGTGGCGGCGCTGGGGTCCTGTGCGAGCGCTGACGATGTTGCGACGCAAAGACCGACCGCCGTGACGGCGGCGAACACGCACTTGGACATTCTACTCCCCCAACACTGCTGCGGGCTCATGAGCCCGTATTCCCCAGTGTGCTATATTCATATGAATACGACGTGGGACAAGTGCAAAAATGCACCACTTTGGTCTGTGCTTCAGTGGAAGTCGCGGCTCTTGATGGGAAGCGATGTCGCGCGTGCTGCGGTGATCACCTCGCTGCCGAGCCCGTCCGCGTCGTGCAGAAGCGCGAGCGCGCCGCTCAGGTCGACAAAGCGTTCGGCGAGCACGTGGACCACGTCGCAGGCGCGCTGCAGGCGGCCTTGCACGAGCAGGAAGCGCGCCGACATGATGGTGCGGCGGTTGGCGGCGAACACCTTCGGCCAGACGATGATGTTGGCGATACCCGTCTCGTCCTCGATGGTCAGGAAGACGACCTTCTTGTCGCCGGGCATCTGGCGGATGAGAACGAGGCCGGAAACGCTGATCTTCTGGCCGTCCCTTGTTCGCTCCTTATTGTGCAGCCGCTTGTTCGGCGTCACGCCGCGTGCGTCGAGGCGCGCGCGGAAGAACGATACCGGGTGCGCCTTCAGCGACAGGCCCGTCGTCGTGTAGTCCTCCGCCACGTGCTCGGGCAGCGGCATCGGCGGCAGGGCAACGACCGGCTCCGTGAACAGCTCGTCACCCGCGTGCGGATCGAAGAGCGGCAGTGTCGCGCGGCCGTCGCCCCCCGCCTTTCCGTTGCGGTGGATGCCGATGGCCGCGAGCCGGCGCGCGGACCAGAGCGCTGCGCGCCGATCGAGGCCCATGGAGCGGAAGGCGTCGGCGGCGGCCATGCGCTCTATTGCGCTGCGCGAGACGCCAACCGCGGCGAGGCGCTCGATGCTGCCGTAGCCGTTGCCGCGCGCGGCGACGAGCGTCTTCACCTCGTCCTCGCTCATGCCGTCGATCTGGCGCAGCCCAAGGCGCACGGCGAAGCGGTGCGGGCCTTGCTCCGCCGGCTCCAGCGTGCAGTCCCAATGGCTGAAGTTGACGTCGGGTGCGCGCACCTCGACGTCGTGATCGCGCGCGTCGCGCACGAGCTGCGCCGGCTGGTAGAAGCCCATGGGCTGGCTGTTCAGGATGGCGGCGCAGAAGACGTCCGGGTAGTGGCACTTCATCCAGGCGGAAGCGTAGACGAGGAGGGCGAAGCTCGCGGCGTGGCTCTCCGGGAAGCCGTACTCGCCGAAGCCCTCGATCTGGCCAAAGCAGCGCTCGACGAACTCGGGGTCGTAGCCGCGCCGGGTCATGCGGGAGACGAACTGCTCGCGGTAGAGGTGGACGTTGCCGTTGTGGCGGAAGGTGGCCATGGCGCGCCGCAATCCGTCGGCCTCGTCGGGCGTGAACTCGGCCGCGGTGATGGCGATCTGCATGGCCTGCTCCTGGAACAGGGGCACGCCTTTGGTGCGGCTCAGGACCTCTCTCAGCTCATTCGGATCGTGAGGCGGCGCGGGCGAGGGATAGTGCTCCGGTTCGCGCCCTTCGCGTCGTTTGAGATAGGGATGCACCATGTTGCCCTGGATCGGGCCGGGACGCACGATCGCCACCTCGATGACGAGATCGTAGAACTCCTTTGGCCGGAGCCGCGGCAGCATGGACATCTGCGCGCGGCTCTCGACCTGGAAGACGCCGATGGAGTCCGCCTTCGAGAGCATGGCGTAGACCTGCTCGGCGTCGGGGGTGCCGTCCTGCGGGATGGTGGCCAGCGCGAGAGGACGCTTGTAGTAGGTGCTGAGGAGGTCGAAGCCGCGCCTGAGCATGCTCAGCATGCCGAGCCCCAGCACGTCGACCTTCATCAGCCCGAGCGTGTCGATGTCGTCCTTGTCCCATTCGATGAAGGTGCGCTCGTCCATGGCGGCTTTGGCGATCGGCACGGTCTCGTCGAGGCGCCGGCGGGTCAGAACGAAGCCGCCGACGTGCTGGGAGAGGTGGCGTGGGAAGCCCATCAGCTCGCGCGCGAGCAGCACGGCCTGGCGGATCTCCGGATTGGCGGGATCGAAGCCCGCCTCCCGGATGTGCTTGTCGGGGAGGCCGTCGGCGTGGCTGCCCCACACCGTCTTGGCGAGCGCGGCGGTGACGTCGGGCGTCAGCCCCATGGCCTTCCCCACCTCGCGGATGGCGCGGCGCGAGCGGTAGTGGATGACGGTGGCGCAGATGGCGGCGTACTCGCGGCCGTAGCGCTTGTAGATATGCTGGATCACCTCCTCGCGCCGCTCGTGCTCGAAATCGACGTCGATGTCGGGGGGCTCGCCGCGCTCGAGCGAGATGAAGCGGGCGAAGAGGAGCTTGCTGGTGCTCGGGTTCACTTCCGTGATGCGGAGGCAGAAGCAGACGGCGCTGTTGGCCGCTGAGCCGCGGCCCTGGCAGAGGATTTTTTCCTCGCGGGCGAACTGCACCACGTCGTGGACGGTCAGGAAGTAGCGTGCGTAATCAAGCTTCTCGATGATCCCCAACTCCTCGATGAGGCGGTTGCGGACTTCGTCGGGAACGCCGTCGGGATAGCGGTCGCGGGCGCCGGCCCAGGTCAGATCCTCGAGATGCCCCTGTGCCGTCTTGCCCGGCGGCACGGGCTCGTCGGGGTATTCGTTCCTGAGGTCGGCGAGCGAGAAGCGGCAGGCGTCGACGATCTCGATGGTGCGTTTGATCGTGTCGGGGAAGGCCGCGAACAGGCGGGCCATCTCGGCGGGCGGCTTCAAGTGGCGCTCGGCGTTGGCGGCGAGGCGGAAGCCCGCCTCGTGGATCGTGCACTTCTCGCGTATGCAGGTGACGACGTCGGCGAGCGCGCGGCGTGCGGGCGTGTGGTAGTGCACGTCGTTCGTGGCGATGAGGGGTGTGCCGCTGCGCCTGCCGAGCGCGTCGAGCTGGCGGAGGCGGCGCGGCTCGTCGCCCCGATAGCTGTGGACGGCGGCGAGGTAGCTGCGTCCCGGCGCGGTGTGGGCGAGATTTTCGAGGCGTTCAGCGAAAGCTGGTGTGAGATCTTCGGGCGGC
>NZ_JADZBI010000130.1 GCF_020852195.1 Hyphomicrobium sp.
GCATACAACTCGGAGCTTCGCGCCTGCCGAGCGTTCCTCCGAATCGGGCTAGATCGACTTCATGGAGCATGAAGTTTCTTCCGCCGACCGAGCAGGCGTGATGCCCCATCCTAATCACGCGAGCCGACTCGAAGGACACGCATGACAGCGACGCCGACGCTTCCCAAGTACGTCCACCTGAAGACGCATTCGGCCTACTCGTTGCTTGAGGGCGCGCTGCCGATCAGCAAGATCGCCAAGCTCGCGGAGGCGGCCGGCATGCCGGCCATCGGCCTCACCGACACCAACAATCTGTTCGGCGCGCTCGAGTTCTCGGAGAAGCTTGCCGGCGCCGGCATTCAGCCCATCGTCGGCGGTGTCTTCGCCACCGACTTTGCCGACGGCGCCGCCGCATCGGAGCCGAACGGCTCCGCGCGTCACGGCCAGAACGCTCAGCCGGTGCGGCCAGCCGGCGCGCTCGCGTTGCTCGCCTCCAGCGCCGCCGGCTACGCCAACCTGATCAAGCTCGCGAGCCAGGCGTTCCTGCTGCCGGACCCCGCCGAACCGACCCACATCAAGCTCGATGCGCTCGAAGACCACCGTGACGGCCTGATCGTTCTCACCGGCGGCCCGGAAGGCCCCATCTCCCGCGCGCTCGCCGAAGGACAGACCGACCTCGCGCGCGAGCGCCTTGAGCGTCTGCAGCGCGTCTTCAACGGCAATCTCTACGTCGAGCTGCAGCGTCACGGTCTCAAAAGCGAGGAAGAGATCGAGCCGCAGCTGATCGCGCTCGCCTATGACCTCGGCATTCCGCTTGTCGCCACCAACGAGGTCTACTTCGCGAGCCCTGACGACTACGAGGCGCACGACGCGCTGCTCTGCATCGCCGAGGGCCGCATGGTGACGGAGGACAACCGCCGCCGTGTCTCGCGCGAGCACTACTTCAAGTCCGCCGAGGACATGGCGTCTCTGTTCGCCGACCTACCCGAGGCGCTGGAAAGCACCATCGAGATCGCGCAGCGTTGTGCGTATCGCCCGCTTCCACGCAAACCCATCCTGCCGCGCTTCGTCTCCGCCGAGAACGCTCCAAACGGCGATCAGTCCGCCGCCGAGGAACTGGAGCTTAAGCGTCAGGCGGAGGAGGGCCTTGCCGCGCGTCTCGCGGCCAACGAGCTGGCGCCCGGCTTCGCCGGGGAGGATTACGCCAAGCGCCTCGCCTACGAGCTGGACGTCATCGCCCGCATGAAGTTTCCGGGCTACTTCCTGATCGTGTCGGACTTCATCAAATGGGCCAAGGCGCACGGCATTCCGGTCGGTCCGGGCCGCGGCTCGGGCGCAGGCTCCGTCGTCGCCTGGTCGCTCACCATCACGGACCTCGACCCGCTTCGCTTCGGTCTGCTGTTCGAACGCTTCCTGAACCCCGAGCGCATCTCGATGCCGGACTTCGACATCGACTTCTGCCAGGACCGCCGCGACGAGGTGATCCGCTACGTTCAGGGCAAGTACGGCCACGACCGCGTGGCGCAGATCATCACCCACGGCAAGCTGCAGGCGCGCGCTGTGCTGCGCGACGTGGGCCGTGTGCTGCAGATGCCCTACGGCCAGGTCGATCGCCTGTGCAAGCTCGTGCCCAACAATCCCGCCAACCCCGTCACGCTGCCCGAGGCCATCGACGGCGAGCCCAAGCTGCAGGAGGAGCGCGACGCCGACCCGCTCGTCGCGCGCCTGCTTGAGATCGGCCAGAAGCTTGAAGGGCTCTACCGCCACGCCTCGACGCACGCCGCCGGCATGGTGATCGGCGACCGCCCGCTCGACGAGCTGGTGCCGCTCTACCGCGACCCGAAGTCGAGCATGCCCGTCACCCAGTTCAACTGGAAGATGGTCGAGGCGGCGGGCCTCGTGAAGTTCGACTTCCTCGGCCTGAAGACGCTGACCGTTCTGACCAAGGCCGTAGAGCTGGTGAAACGCGGCCGCGGCATCGACATCGACCTGCTCGCGCTGCCGCTCGACGACAAGCCGTCCTACGACCTCCTCGCGAAAGCGGACACGGCCGGCGTGTTCCAGCTCGAAAGTACGGGTATGCGCGAGAGCTTGAAGCGGCTCAAGCCGGACCGCTTCGAGGACATCATCGCCATGGTGGCGCTCTACCGCCCCGGCCCCATGGACAACATCCCGACCTACATCAACCGCAAGCACGGCGAGGAGCCCGTCGACTGCCTGCACACGCTTCTCGAAAGCATTCTGAAGGAGACCTACGGCGTCATCATCTACCAGGAGCAGGTGATGCAGATCGCCCAGGTGATGGCGGGCTACTCGCTCGGCGAAGCCGACCTTCTGCGTCGCGCCATGGGCAAGAAGGACAAGAACGAGATGGCGAAGCAGCAGGCGCGCTTCGTCGAGGGCGCCATGAAAAACGGCGTCAGGAAGGACGATGCCGTCTACATCTTCGAGCTGGTCGACAAGTTCGCGGGCTACGGCTTCAACAAGTCTCACGCGGCGGCTTATGCGCTGGTCAGCTATCACACGGCCTACATGAAGGCGAACTTCCGCGAGGAGTTCCTGGCTGCCTCGATGACGCTCGACGCCGGCAACACCGACAAGCTGGCCATGTTTGCGGCCGAAGCGAAGAAGAGCGGCATCCGCGTTCTGCCGCCATGCGTGAACGAGTCGGCGGTCGAGTTTCTGGCCGTTCCGCCCGCTTCTCCCTCTCTCCGCTTGCGGGGAGAGGGGTCCGAGCGGAGCTCGGCTCCGCCGAGACGTGAGGGGCAGCGTCACACCGCAGCAACAGCGTCTGCCCCGCATTCAAGCCCTCTCCCCGCAAGCGGGGAGAGAGAACCAGAACCTCGCGGCGCCATCCGCTATGCGCTCGCCGCGCTGAAGAACATCGGCGCCTCCGCTGTCGAGACCATCGTCGAGAGCCGCAACCAGAAAGGCCCCTACACCTCGCTTGCCGACTTCGCGGCGCGCATCAACACCAAAGCCGTCAACAAACGCGCGCTGGAGACGCTCTCCGCCGCCGGCGCCTTCGACGCCTTGGAGCGCAATCGCGCGCTTGTCTATGCCAATGCCGACCAGATGATGCGCGAGGCCGGCTTGAAGGCCGAGGACGACGACAAGGGCCAATGGGACATGCTGGGCAAGATGGAAGAGGCCGCGGCGCCCGTCGTGCTGAAGCTGAAGCCCACCGAAGCCTGGACACCGATGGAGAAGCTGCAGAAGGAGTTCGACGCCGTCGGCTTCTTCCTCTCCGGCCACCCGCTCGACCAGTACGAAAAGGCGCTCGCAAAGCTCAACGTGCGCCGCTTCGTGGACTTCGAGGCCGCGAGCGCGCGGGGCGGCGCGACGGCCGGGCGCCTTGCCGGCATCGTCATCGCCGCCCGCGAGCGCCGCTCTCAGAAGGGCAACAAGTTCGCCTTCGCGCTGTTCTCCGACACCAGCGGCCAGTTCGAAGCCGTTATCTTCTCCGACACGCTCGCAAAATCGCGCCAGCTTCTGGAAACCGGTACCGCCGTGCTGCTGGACATCGAGGGTGAGCGCGACGGCGACGCCCTGAAAATGCGCGTGCAGGACGTGCAATCGCTCGATGACGCAGTGAGGCAGATTCCGACCTCGGTGCGCATCCTGCTCGACGGCGAGGCGTTGGGTCGCAATCCCGCGAGCCTGGACCAACTGAAGGCGCTGCTCAATCCGGGCAAGGCGGAAGCCACCATCGAGCTGCGCCTCGCGGACTACGTGCGCCCCGTGCCGATTGCGCCGAAAGGGAAATTCGATCTCTCCGCGAGGACCATTGGCCGCATCACGACGCTCCCTGGCGTCATCGAAGTAATCGAAACCTGACGTAATCGGGTCTTAGCCTGCGCACGGAACCATCGCTCCTGCGCCGCGTTTTTGAGGCCATGCTCGACAGTCTGGGTCAAGATCTCTTGCGTCAACAGTCCGTCGGTGACGACACGTCCACCGATTTCCTGCGTATCGACGGCGATCCGCTATCCGATGTGATCTGCTGCCTGCCGTGGCGTATGCCCTATCGCCTGGCGCAGGCATCCCGCCTCGTGCCGCGCAACTTCCTCGCCTGCTATGAGATGCCGCGCGCCATCGTCAGCTCCGAGCCCGAGCTCTGCGTGCGGGCTCTGTCTGCGGTGGTGGACGACGCGACGCGCGTCTTCGCGCGCACCCGCCTCGATCCCGCGCAGCTTCTCGTCGTCGGTTTGAGCATCGGCAACGCCGTGGCGACGCTGCTCGCCAATCGCCTCGGCGCGCGGCTGTGCTCCGTCGCCTCCGCCGATCGTGGCGACCTGACGCTGTGGGAAAGCCCTGCCTCCCGCCAGGTGAAAGAGCTCGCCGTGGCAAAAGGCTATGGGCTCGGCGACTTCACGCGCACCCTGCGCGGCCTGCACACGATCGAGAACCTCTCGAACCTCGCGCCGGGAAGCCGCTTTGTCGTGGGTCTCCGGGACGAGGTCGTGCCGCAGGCCCGGCGCGAAGGGCTGATCGCGGCCGTGCATCGCTACCTCCCCACGGCCGAGGTCACCTACATCGATGCCGGTCACTTCGGCACCATGAGCGAGACCGTGCGGCGCGGCCTGGGTGAGCCGGCCGAGGTGCAACTCGCCAGAGCCTGAGCATCGGCATATGTGCCAATTCCGCCTCAGATGCCGCGCGAAATCCTCACTGTCACTTAAATCCCACCCTGAATCGTGCTGCACTGCGTGGTGAGGTCGCCCGTGTGCGGCGGCATGAGGGTCGAAGCGCGAGGGGGCACGCATGTTCCCGATCGGAGACGACAACAGTGCGCGGCGCGCAACGCCGGTCGTCACCGTGGCGCTCATTGCCATCAATCTCGTGGTCTTCTTCCTCGAGCTTCAGCGCGGCGACGGCTTCATCACCGAATGGGCATTCATTCCGGCGCGCTTCACGGACAATCCGTCCGGCGACGCCGTGACCCTCCTCTCCGCCATGTTCATGCACGGCGGCTGGATGCACCTCGGCGGCAACATGCTCTACCTGTGGATCTTCGGCGATAACGTCGAGGATCGCTTTGGCCCCGTGCGCTACCTCCTGTTCTATCTCGTGGCCGGCCTCGCCGCGACGTTCGCGCAGTATGCCGTCAATCCGGGGTCCAGTATCCCGAACGTCGGCGCGTCCGGTGCCATCGCAGGCGTGCTCGGCGCCTATCTCCTGATGTTCCCGAAGGCCCGCGTCGACGTGCTGCTGGGGCGACAAGTCGTTGCCATGCCGGCATTTATCGTGCTCGGGCTTTGGGTTGTCCTGCAACTCGTGAGCGGTGTCGGATCGATCGCCGATACGGCCCAGACCGAGCAGGGCGGCGTGGCCTACATGGCCCACGTCGGCGGGTTCGTCGCCGGTCTGGCGCTGGCCGTCGTGCTCGGCGGCCTGCGCCGGCCGGATCGCATCGCGTAGCGTAACGTCGTGTCGCATCGCGTATTGCGCTGCCGCATTATATGCTGCAGCGCAATACCAGAAGTGCAGGAACGACCTTGCTGCAGTTTCCGGTACTGATGCGAATATATCCTTGTGACGTTGCAAAGTTTCACATAGCCTATCAGGAACAATAAGAAACGGCCTGCAAAGGGACGGACACGTCGAGGAAGGGCACACGGCCGGCGCGCCGTGATCCGTCTCGAACCCTTGGAGGTCCAAATGCCTGATGGCTTCGTCTCCGCCGCCTTAACCATGAGGAAGACGGCGCTCGTGGCTGCCCTTGGGGCGGTCTGCTTGGCGCAGGGTGCATCTGCTGCCGGTGAGCATGCGGAGCGGGTTCGCGGCTACTTCTGCGACGCCAAGTCGGACCAGATCGCATTCCTCAATTTCAAGGCGCGCGGCGAGACGGAGGTCATGGCGGCAAACGCCGTGAACAAGGGCGTCGCCAAGATGTCGTGCGCACCCTATCTGCCGGCCATGGCCATCCCCGGCAAGGAGCAGACCGTGATGCAGGACGGCCTTGTCTACAAGCTGCAGAGCTTCACGTTCCTGCCCGAGAAGGTGGAGCGCTGGAGCGGCACGGTGTTCGGCTCGCTGCAGGTTACCGCCAGGGACCAGGATATCTGACGCCGAGGCGTCTCGCCCCCACAGAGCTGATAGAGAAAGACCCCGGCCGCCCTTGGTGAGCGGCCGGGGTCTTTTCTTTTGTCACAGAGCGGTGGCGGGCGTGATCACCAGACCGACGATTTGCCGCTCGCCCGCTGGCGCCGTCTATCCCTCTGCTTGCTCGACGAGTACGAGGAGGAGCAGAAGAAGAAGCAGCCGCCACCGCCTTGTTCCTCGACCAGCTCGACCGGCCGCGGCCGCGGCGTCGGCTTGGTGATCTTGGCGACGACCTCGGGCATCTGCACGATGAAGTCGGTGCCCGCGTAGCGGGTCTCGCTCCGCGCCACGTCATAGCTCGAGACGATGAGCGTCGATCCGGGCTTCACCACCTCGGCAATGCGCTCGGAAGCCTCTTTGGGGATGCTGATCCGGTCGAGCGTCCGCGCAGCCCGCGCGACGTCCGTCTCGGGCGGCGGCGGCACCGACTGCGATTTGCGCTTGCCTTTGTTGTCCACCTCCACGTCGCCGCTGCCGATGCGCGTCGAATGCTCGTTCACCTCTGTCGCCGTCCAGCGCAGGTCCGTCTTGCTGTCGTCCTTCCAACCCACGGCGGTGAACACGAAGGTATCGAGCGGCACGTCGGGATCGGCGATCGAGGCCTGCACCTCGAGCACGGCCTCGAAGCCCTGACGCACCTGGATCAGGCCGGTCTTCGAGCTGATGAACACGGACACCGGAAGCCCGCGGTTCTGCTCCTGGCGGTCGAACGTCGCCACGGCCTTCTTCGCGGCGGTTTCGGCCGCTGCTGCGTTCTTGATCTCGGCCTTGGCCTCCTTGAGACCGGCGACAGCCGCAGCAACGGCCTTGTCCGCGGTCGCAGCCTTGTCTGCAGCGTCCTTGGCGGCTTCGGCGGTGCGACGGACCTCTTCCTCCCGCGGAGCGATGCCCGAACGCAGCTCGGCCTCCTGGGCACGCAGCGTCTCGAGCCGGTCCGCACGCATCTTCGCAGGATTGTTGGGGATACGCGACACGACTTTCTTCAGCGCACGCTCCTGGGACTGCAGCGCCGCCTTGGCTTTGTAGGCCTCGCGGGCGGCGCCGTTTGCGGCGCTGCGCGCGGCCTTCGCTGCGGCCTTGGCATCGCCGATGGCGCGGGCGGCCGCCTTCTCCCCCTCGGCGGCCTTGGCACGCCGCTCACCGGCTTCGGTGATGTCGTCGACGAGCCCTTGCCGCTCGGCACGGCGCGCCTCGGCGGCGCTCTCGAGCGTACGGCCCGGGGGCTCGGTCGCGGCGTGCGCCGAGGTGACGCCGAGCAGTGTCTCCGCCACGTCGACGCCCACCCTAACCGCATTGGCGCCCGGCCCTTCGGCCCTGTCGCCCGTCGGGCCCGCGTGTGCCACGGACGGAAGCGAGGCGAACAGCAGCGAATGCTCGAAGGTGGTCGGAGACTGCACGTCCGGCGCGATGACGACACGCTGGTTGATGTCCGTCAGATTGAAGAACCGGCGCGCGAAATCGAATGGCAGGCGGACGCAGCCGCCGGAAGCGGGATAGCCCGGCACGACACCGCCATGCAGCGCGATGCCGGTCATGGTCAACCGCTGCATGTGGGGCATCTTGGCGTCGAGATAGATGTTCGAGGTATGATCGACCTTCTTCTCGAGGATGCTGTAGATGCCCTTCGGTGTCTCGTGGCCGGCGCGCCCGGAGGAGATGCGCGTCTGCGTCACGAGGCCGTTGGCGTCATAGATATACATGCGCTGCTCGTTGAGCGAGACCTGCATCAAAAGCGGGCCTTCGATCTCAAGCGGCTTGGCCTGCTCGACCGAGCGGCTCTTTTGCGACTTCGTTCTGCGTTCCGATTGAGCATCCGCCGCCGATGACGCGAGCGGCACAAAGAAAGCAAGCGCGAGCGCCGCGCATCCGAGACGCAACATCATGGACTTCGCCCCGCAGCGATTGGACGACCTGTAGAGCACCGTGGACCCCCTAAGAATTTCTGGAAACCGCGTCTTGGGGCCGGCTAAGTGCCCTCTGCAACGGTTAATTTGTGGATCATGACGAGTTCGACTTCAATAGGTTACCCCGCATGAGTTATCGAATTCTCTCCGCTTGTTCCGATTTTTGCGGCCGCCTTCAGCTCGCATGAGCAACATGCGCCGAAGGGGCCCACGAGGTGAGGCCTCACGCATGCCGATAGCAAGCAAGTGTGATGGACTTTGGGCCGTTGCAACCCGGGGGTTGCCGTATGGGCGCGCCCCTAGAGCCCTTTAGACGGCATTAGACGCTGATACGGGCGACGTGCCCTCAGGGGCGCCAGGGCCGCGCGCTTGCGGCGTCCTCTGCGTCGTGGGCCTGTGCGCGGCTGATTTCGCGCGTGAGCGCATAGAGCGCGTCTTTCACGCCATCGCCGGAGACGGCCGACAGTGCGAGCGGTTTCTTGCGCGCCGCCTTCTGCAGCTCTGCCACGCGTTGGGCCAGCGTATCCGCGTCGATGGCGTCGGTCTTCGAGAGCGCCACGATCTCCTTCTTCTTGGCGAGGTCGCCGCCGTAGGCCTTGAGCTCGCGCCTTACCGTGCGGTAGGCGCCGGCCACGTCGTCCTGCGTCGCATCGACTAGGTGCAGCAGCACCTGCGTGCGCTCCACGTGCCCGAGAAAGCGCGTGCCGAGGCCCGCGCCTTCATGGGCGCCCTCGATCAGTCCCGGAATGTCGGCCAGCACGAAGTCGCGGTCGCCCGCGCGCACTACGCCGAGGTTCGGATGCAGCGTCGTGAAGGGATAGTCGGCGATCTTGGGCTTCGCGGCCGAGACCGCGGCCAGGAACGTCGATTTTCCGGCGTTGGGAAGCCCGACGAGGCCGGCGTCGGCGATGAGCTTGAGCCTGAGCCAGATCGTCATCTCCTCGCCTGCGAGGCCCGGATTGGCGTGGCGCGGGGCCTGGTTGGTCGCGCTCTTGAAATGCGCGTTGCCGAAGCCGCCGTTGCCGCCGTGCGCCACGACGAACCGCTGGCCCGCTTCCGTCATCTCGGCGAGCACGGTCTCCTGGTTCTCCGCCAGCACCACCGTGCCCGGAGGCACCTTGATAATGCAGTCGCGCCCGTTGGCACCGGCCCGGTTGCGCCCCATGCCGTTGATGCCGCGCTCGGCCTTGAAGTGCTGCTGGTAGCGGTAGTCGATCAGCGTGTTGAGGTTCGCGACGCATTCGATGACGACATCGCCGCCGCGCCCGCCGTCGCCGCCGTCGGGACCGCCGAACTCGATGAACTTCTCGCGCCGGAAGCCGACGCATCCATCGCCTCCGTCGCCGGCCTTGATGTAGATCTTGGCAAGGTCCAGGAACTTCATGCCGTGAGCCTCCACAGCACCGCGGTCCGCGGCCGGTTGAGCTCGTAGCAGCGCGCCGGGAACTCGGCCTGCCGCGCATCGGACCACGCGGAGCTTGCGCCGCTGAGGCGGAATCCGAGCTTCTCGATCACACGCTGGGACGCGGGGTTGTCCTCGAAATGGCAGCATGTGAGGCGCTTGAAGCCGGCCTTCGTGAAGCAGTGGCGCACGAGAGCCGTGGCCGCCTCGCTGGCAAAGCCCCGTCCCCACCAGGGGCGCCCGATCCAATAGCCGATCTCGGCCGATCCGTCGTCGTTGGGGACATAGCCCACCGCGCCGACGAGCGTGCCCTGAAAGGTGACCGCACGCACGAACTCGCCCGGCGCCAGCGTCGCCAACCATTCACGCGCCAGCGCCTCCGAGTAGGGAAACGGAATCCGCGCCGTCATACGTGCGACCTCCCAGTCGCCGGCAAGGCGCGCGAGCTCGGGCGCGTCGCTGTCCGTAAGCTCGCGCAGAACGAGCCGCCGGGTCTTGATCGGCTTTGGCATGGAAGTCCGTTGGCTTGCGCTTGTCAGCATAGAGGGGTGACCAAAAAGCAAAAGGGGAGATGGCGCCCATCCCCCCTCCGGTATCGGTCGAGCCTGCCGCGCTATTCGGCAGCCGTGACCTTCTCGGGCAGGACGGAAATGTAGACGCGTCCGTTGCGCTTGGTCTCGAACGCGACCTTGCCCTCGGTGGTGGCGAAGATGGTGTGGTCGGTGCCGATGCCGACACCGGAGCCCGGATGCCACTGCGTGCCGCGCTGGCGGCAGAGGATGTTGCCGGGGATGACGTGCTCGCCGCCGTACTTCTTGATACCGAGCCGCTTCGAATGGGAGTCGCGACCGTTCTTGGTCGAGCCGCCCGCTTTCTTTTGTGCCATGACGTATGATCCTTCTGATCGGAGCGGCGGTTTCCGCGCTCCTGTGTGCCGTTAGGCGCTGATGCCCGTGATGCGGATCGTGGAGAGATCCTGGCGGTGGCCGCGCTTTCTGCGCGAGTTCTTACGCCGGCGCTTCTTGAAGGCGATGAGCTTCGGTCCGCGCGTCTGCTCGACGAGCTCGGCCGTGACCTTGGCGCCCGAAGGCAGCGACTTGCCGACCTTGACGTCTTCGCCGGCCCCGACCAGCAGCACCTCTGTGAATTCGATTTTGGCGCCGGCCTCTCCGTCGAGCTTCTCGACCGTGAGGACGTCGTCCTTGGCGACGCGATACTGCTTGCCGCCCGTCTTGATGACAGCGTACATGGCTTGCCTCTTTCCGCGCTGATCCGCGCTCTGGGTCTGGTCCGCGCCCTGTGGCGCCGCGAAAAATCGCGGACTTTCAATGGGTTGCTTCGAGATGCAACCTGAGCCTCGGGCAGCGCTCTTAACGCCACGAGCCGAAATGCCCGCCGCGCAGGCGCCCTTATGATTGAAAGTCCTGTGAAAGTCAATCTGAGCGCGCTAGTATGATCCTTGAGCTTACTATTCGGATTTCGCAGCCGGATAGCCTGCGAGAATGCCTTGTTCCGGGTGGAACAGCGCTGCTTGTCCGTTCTGTCGCATGATTGGCCTCGGGGTTGGACACCGAGGCGCTAAGCGCTATCGCGGGAGGTACAGATGACGCGCACCATTCTCTCACTCGCTACGG
Organism: Hyphomicrobium sp.; assembly: GCF_020852195.1. Classification (GTDB taxonomy): domain Bacteria; phylum Pseudomonadota; class Alphaproteobacteria; order Rhizobiales; family Hyphomicrobiaceae; genus Hyphomicrobium_C. Next base: position 11,025 of record NZ_JADZBI010000130.1, read on the forward strand.
CGCTTTTCGCCGCCACGGCGCTGACCTCGGCTGCCGAGGCCTGCATTTCCTGCGAGTACGTCCCCGAGGTCGTGCACTCGAAGCCCGCCGGAACAAAGACCTACACGAAAAAGCGCATCCACGCCGCGGGGAAGGAGCGCGCGGCCCCGTCCAAGCGGGTCGTGAAGACCCAGACTGTCAAGAAGGTCGACACCACGAAGAAGGTCGAGACCGCCAAGAAGGCTGAGCCGGCAGCGAAGGTTGAGACGGTGGAGACCGCTCCGGCTGCGGAGACGACGAGCGAGCGCGGCCGTGTTTCGACGGCAACCCTGCTCGAGATGGGCGGCCGGGCGCAGACCGAGGAGCCTGAGGCCACCACCGACGCCGGTTGCACGAAGTTCTTCCCGGCCACCGGCCAGGTTATGCAGGTGCCCTGCGAGTAGGGCCGAGCCCGGCTCCGAAGCCCGGAAGCGGAATTTTGCTCAAGAGGTGCATGTCGAACGACGGGCCAGCCCGTCGTTCTGCTTTCCCCCTAAGTACACCGCTGCCCAGATTTACAGGCGACATACCTAAGACTCTTTCGCCCGCTCTAAGGGATCCTTAGATCCTGGACGTGTAGCATTTGGTCTGTGCGGGACCGGATCGTTGCATCTTTTCGGCAATGGCGAATGGGCGGCCATGAAACGAGGAGAAGAGCCAATCCCCGCGCTTTCGGCCGGCCTGTCGCACGTGATGCTGACGGGCCTGCTGCTCGCCGTCGCGCTGCCCGTGCACCAGCCGCCGCGCCAGCTCGCGCCCGCGCCGGCGCCTAGCGCCCCCGCTGCGGATGAAGCCCCACGCACCCCGGCACCGCCGGCAGCCTCGCCGGGCTCTGCCCCCGCGCCTGCCGCGTCCTCGCCGCCGTCGCCCGCCGACACCGTTGCTACGGAGCCGGCGAAGGAAGAATGGCCCCAATCCGATGTCGTCCTGGCGCGGGAGCAGTGCATGCACCTCTTGTCCGGGACGCCAGCCGAAATCGAGTATCTGGAGCCGATCAAGAAGGGCCAATGCGGCCTGCCGGCGCCGGTTCTCCTGAAGAGCGTCGGCGCAGGTCCCAAGGTCGTCTTCGACCCGCCGGTTCAGGTGAATTGCCGCATGGTGGCGGCGCTCGGCAAGTGGGCGAAGTCCACGTTGCAGCCCGAGGCCAAGAGCCGCTTCAAATCCGAGGTCGTGCGCATCGTCGGCGCGTCCGGCTATTCGTGCCGCAACATCTACAACCGGCCGAATGCAAAGCTCAGCCAGCATGCGCTCGCCAACGCCATCGACATCGGCGGCTTCAGCCTCGCTAACGGACGCACCGTGCGCGTGCTGAGAGGCTGGGGCCTCACCGCACGTGACATCAAGGCCCGCGCGCTGGCGAAGGCAGAAGCCGAAGCAAAGGCGAAGGCGGACGCAAAGGGGAAGGCATCGCCGGCGAAAAGCGAGGTCGCAGCAAAACAGTCCGACAAGGCAACGCAGGCCGATAGTGCCGACAAGCCGGCGCGGCAGGTCACGCAAGCCTCGTTGACGCTGTCCTCCGAGAAGTCTGCGTCACGCGAGAAGAAAGCGGTGCTGACGGGCGCCACGCCGGCGACGGAGGCGGCCGAGCCGGCCAAGCCCACCAAGGAGTCGCTCTTCCTGCGCGCCATTCACGGCGGGGCGTGCAAAGAGTTCGGCACCGTTCTCGGTCCCGAGGCGAACGACCCGCACCGCAACCACTTCCATCTCGATCTGATCCCGCGCCGCAACCGCGGCTACTGCGAGTAGGTCCTTGCGCGCGCCGCGCAGAGGCGCTTCATCATCACGGAACAGACCGTTCGATCCATGCGTTTTACTTCCCGACGCGCATTTGGATCGAGAGGCAATGACAGACCCGACTTTGTACAACACGTCCCCCGGCTTGCGCCGCGTGCGCCAAGGCGCGATCGTCGCCGGCGTCTGCGGCGGCATCGCGCGCTGGCTCGGCTGGGACCCGACGCTTGTACGCATCCTCTACGTCGTCGCGACCATCGCCTCGATCGGGTTCCCCGGCATTCTGACCTACCTCCTGCTTTGGTTCATCATGCCGCGTGACTGAGCCCCGGGCATCTACCGACACAACTCCCGCGCTTGACGCGGCAGCGATCTGGCCTACGTCTAGGCTCCCACACGCTCGCTCGAGGTGGCCGGAGGCCGCTGCGCCCATGCTGTCTGCCGCTCCCCCCGCCAACACCCTGGAGCCGATCCCGGTGCTCGACACCGGCCCCGGCTTCGCCATGGAGACGCTGGTGGCGCACGAGGCGCGGGCGCACGCGCTACTCGATCTCGCGACGGGCCCCCTTCCGTCGGCTGCGCTGCGTCAGCTCGACAAGGTCTCGCGCCGCTGGCTCGCCAAGTGGGAGAACGCGCACCTCGCGGAGATCGACGCCATCGCCGCGCGGCTCCGGCGTCCGGGTGCCTACTTCCTGTCGGTCAACTACGAATGGGCCTGCACCTGCCGCGTCGCGCCGGACCCGAGCCGCAAGAGCGCCCGCCTGGTGCGTGTGCTCGACTGGCGCACGCCGGGCCTCGGCCGCCACGTCATCGCGGCGCGCGTCGAGAGTGGCAACGGCGGCTTCGTCACCCTGACCTGGCCCGGCTATACGGGCGTGCTCACCGGCATGGCGCCCGGCCGCTTTTCCGCCGCGCTCAACCAGGCGCCCATGCGCAAGGCGATAGGCTTCTACGTGCTCGACTGGGCGGTGAGCCGCCGCCGCGTCTGGACCATGCCGCACCCGACGCCGGCGCACCTCCTGCGCGCCGTGTTCGAAACCGCCGCCGATTTCACCGAGGCCCGGGAGCGCCTGACGCGCGCGCCGATCTCGACGCCCGCCATCTTCTCGCTGGCCGGCCTCCGGGCCAGCGAGACCGTCGTCATCGAGCGCACGGAGACGGAGGCCCGCGTGCACGTGGGCCCGAACGTCGCCGCCAATCACTGGGAGGCGCCGGGCTGGCGCGGCCGCTCGCGCGGCGAGCGGAGCGCCGAGCGCGCCGCCATGATGCACCGCATCATTCCCGAGATCGTTCCCGATTTTTCCTGGCTCGCTCCCCCGATCCTGAACCCGACCACCCGGGTAGTCATGGTTGCGGATGCCGCTGAAGGGCGGCTCGTGGCCCAGGGTTTCGAGGCCATGCGCCCGGCCACGGAGCCGCTCGAGCTCGCCGCCTAGCACAACGCATAATTTGCAACTGTTCCGTATGAAGCATTTCACGCGCCGCCGATGGGTGTAGAGTGGGTGCCCTGCAAGGCAAGAAGACAGGAGGCTTCGCCATGGATGACCTCTTCGAGCACCTCATGGAAAGCGAGCGTGACAAGGCCATCAACGGCTTCTACACGCATTTCATCGTCTTTCTCTCCGTGATCGCGGGGCTGGCCCTCGTCAATCTGGTCACGGGCGACAGCTTCTGGATTCAGTGGGTTGTTTTGGGCTGGGGGCTCGGCATCGCGTACCACGCTTTCCTGATCTTCATCAGAAGGCCGCAGCAGGAGCACAAGCTGCGCGAGCAGCGCCGCGCACGGGAGGAGGCGCGCACCGCCTCCGGCGATCCGCCTGGTCCATCAACTTAGTGTTCTCACGCCGTGTCGTCCCGGCTGGCGCAAGCCGAGCCGGGATCCAGGGGCAGAAGATCTCTACGGTCGAATGTGGGCCCTGGGTCCCGGACAAGGCCTCGGCTTTTCGCCTTCGCCTTTCCGGGATGACAGGGAGCGTCGCTTTGATCAGAACAGCCCTTCGATCTGGCCGTCCGCGTTGAGGCGGATGGAGTCCGCAGCCGGCACCTTCGGCAGGCCCGGCATGGTCATGATCTCGCCGGTGATGACGACCACGAACTCGGCGCCCGCCGAGAGCCTGAGCTCGCGCACGGGCACGATGTGACCGGTCGGCGCGCCGCGCTTCGCGGGATCGGTCGAGAACGAGTACTGCGTCTTCGCCATGCACACCGGCAGGTGCCCGAAGCCCATCGCCTCGAGCTCCTTGAAGCGGTTCTCAATCGCGGAATCGCACGAGATGTCGGCCGCGCGGTAGATCTCGGTGGCGATCGTCTTCACCTTGTCGCGCAGCGGCATCGAGTCCGGATAGAGCGGCTTGAACGCCGCCTTGCCCGAGTTCGCGACCTCGACCACATGCTGCGCCAGCGCCTCCGTGCCGGCGCCGCCGTCGGCCCAGTGCGTGCACATGAAGGCGCGCGTGCCCATGCTCTCGCCCACCTTCATGACCTCCTGGATCTCCGCATCCGTGTCGGTGATGAAGCGGTTGACCGCCACCACGGCCGGCACGCCGAACTTGTTCACGTTCTCGATATGGCGCTTCAGGTTCTCGCAGCCCTTGGCCACCGCGGCCACGTTCTCGGCCTTGAGATCGTCCTTCGCCACGCCGCCGTGCATCTTGAGCGCGCGCACGGTGGCGACGATCACCGCCGCGGACGGCTGCAGGCCCGCCTTGCGGCACTTGATGTCGAAGAACTTCTCGGCGCCGAGATCCGCGCCGAAGCCGGCTTCCGTGACCACGAAGTCCGAGATCTTGAGCGCGCTCTTGGTGGCGAGCACGGAGTTGCAGCCGTGCGCGATGTTGGCGAACGGGCCGCCGTGGATGAACACGGGATTGTTCTCGAGCGTCTGCACCATGTTCGGCATCAGCGCGTCCTTGAGCAGCACCGTCATGGCACCGTCGCCCTTCACGTCGCGGGCGCGCACCGGCTTCTTGTCGCGCGTGTAGCCGATGATGATGTTGCCGAGCCGCGTCTCGAGGTCCTTGAGGTCGGAGGCGAGGCAGAGGATCGCCATCACCTCGGAAGCCACCGTAATGTCGAAGCCATCCTGGCGTGGGTATCCGTTCGAGACGCCGCCGAGCGAGTTGACGATCGAGCGCAGCGCGCGGTCGTTCATGTCGAGCACGCGCCGCCATTCCACGCGGCGGCTGTCGAGCCCGACGGCATTGCCCCAGTAGATGTGGTTGTCGATCAGCGCCGAGAGCAGGTTGTGCGCGGATGTGATGGCATGGAAGTCGCCGGTGAAGTGGAGGTTGATGTCCTCCATCGGCACCACCTGGGCATAGCCGCCGCCGGCCGCGCCGCCCTTGACGCCGAAGCACGGCCCGAGCGACGGCTCGCGCAGGCAGCACATGGCACGTTTGCCGATACGGTTGAGGCCGTCCGTAAGCCCCACCGTGGTCGTCGTCTTGCCCTCGCCCGCCGGCGTCGGGCTGATGGCGGTGACGAGGATCAGCTTGCCGTCGGAGCGCGATTTAAGGGCGTTGATGAAATCGAACGAGATCTTGGCCTTGGTTGTCCCGTAGGGAATGATCGCGTCGGCGGGGATCCCGAGCTTGGCCGCCACCTCGGTGATCGGCTTCATCTTGGCTTCGCGTGCGATCTCGATATCTGATTTCACCGTCACGGGCTTCCCTCCGAGTTTCTATGCCGGCCCCTCTCCCAAAGAGGGCCAGGCTGGGCGCGATATTGGCGTCTTGCGTGCCTATCGCCAAGCGGGTCGCAAAAAAATAGACATGATGACGCGAGGCCATTTCGCAGATGCGGAAACTTGCATGAAGGTGAATCTGCATAGCGGTTGCGGCCGCAAGCGCTAACTTCCGTTGGCAGGGCGCGGTCCTTCCGCTAGGGACACGGGTGCCAGCCGCAGCCTTTCCTCAGGACCATGAGCAAAAAGCCGAACGCCGCCGACATCGACGATCTCGCAACCGTCCGCGACTGGCTGCGCTACGCGACGAGCCGCTTCAGCGAGGCCGGCCTCGCCTTCGGCCACGGCACCGAGACGCCGCTCGACGAGGCCGCCTTCCTCATCCTGTCGGCCCTGCATCTGCCCATCGATCAGCTCGAGCCCTGGCTCGACGCGCGCCTGACGCGCGACGAGCGCGCCAAAGTGGCCGGGCTCATCGAAGCGAGAATCTCGGCGCGCAAGCCCGCGCCCTATCTCGTGAACGCCGCCTGGATCAAGGGCCACAGGTTCTACGTGGACGAGCGCGTGATCGTGCCGCGCTCCTATATCGGCGAGCTCCTGGCGGAGGACGGCTTGTCCGCTGTCGTGGCCGATCCCGAGGGCGTGGAGCGCGTGCTCGACCTCTGCACGGGATCGGGCTGTCTTGCCATACTGGCCGCGCTCGCCTTCCCCAACGCAACCGTCGATGCGGCCGACATCTCCGCCGACGTCCTCGAGGTCGCGGCCCGCAACGTCGCCGACTACGGCCTGGCCGAGCGCGTAAGCCTCCACCGCTCGGACCTGTTCGCGGGCCTCGGCGGCCGCGCCTACGACCTCATCCTCTCCAATCCGCCCTACGTCACGGCGGCCGCCGTCGCGGCCTTCCCACCCGAATATCAGGCCGAGCCGCAGCTTGCCCATCTGGGCGGCGAGGACGGCATAGACCTGGTGCGCCGCATCCTGGCCGATGCCGCCCGCCACCTCGTGCCCGGCGGAGCCCTCGTGGTTGAGATCGGCCAGGCCCGCGACACGCTTGAAACCGAATACCCCGATCTGCCGTTTCTATGGTTGGATACGGAGCAAAGCGAGGGCGAACTGTTCGCGCTCTCCGCCGATGCGCTCGGCACCCTGAAGAAAAAGCGCTGACGGAAGCGCCCTGGAGGCCCATGGCTCGCGAGATGGATGAGGAGAGCGCCCGCAAGCAGCGCGAGCTGATGGTCAGGGTCGCCCGCAGCCCGGAGTTCTCCTGCTGCTGCATCCGCCTCTCGCGCGAGGACCGCCGCCGCGCCAAGCGGGTCTTCCGCTTGTCCCGCCGACTGACGCGGGATTGGGAGAAGGAACGAAAGGAACGGACGAAGACGGAAGACGTGAGAACGTGAGCGGGCAACACGATTAGGGAGGGCATCATGCGCGCAGTTCTATTGGCTCTGGCCGGTCTCGCGCTCGTCGCGCCCACGGCACGCGCGGATCCGTCGCCGATCGTCATCAAGGTCAGCCACGTCGCCGCGCCCCAGGCGCACAAGAGCCGTGCCGCCGAGCACTTCAAGAAGCTGGCGGAGGAGTACACGGGCGGCCGCGTGCGCATCGAGCTTTATCCGAACTCGCAGCTCTACAAGGACAAGGAGGAGCTGGAGGCCCTGCAGCTCGGCGCCGTGCAGATGCTGGC
>NZ_JADZBI010000131.1 GCF_020852195.1 Hyphomicrobium sp.
GAGCAGGGTCGTCTTGCCGCTGCCCGACGGACCCATGAGCAGCGTCAGCTCGCCCTTAACCAGCGACAGGTTCACGCCCTTGAGCGCCACGACCTTGCCGGCACCCTTGCCGAGCTCCTTGACGACGTTTTCTGCCTCGAGAACGGGGTGCGTCATCTGTTGAACACCGTGGCTGGGTCGATGCGGGTGACCTTGATGATGGCCGAAATCGCGGAAACCGCCGACATGAAGAGCGTTAGCCCAAAGAGCGCGAGCGCGAGGCCCGGTGTCATAACCAGGGGGAGCGGGGTGTTGCGGCTGATGTAGAGGATGCCGAGCGCGATCAGGATGCCGAGCACATAGCCGATCACGGCACTCAAGCCCGCCTGCGCGAGGATCACCCTGTAGATGTAGCCCGACGAGGAGCCGAGCGCGCGCAACGTGGCGAACTCGTTCAAGTGATCCTTGGTGCTCGAGTAGAGCGTCTGCGCGACGATGACGGTGCCGACCAGGATGCCGAGCAGGGCACCGCCGATGAGCGCCAGGCCGGCACCCGTACGGAACAGCCATTGCCTCAAGCTACGGTCCTCGAACTCGTCCTTGGTCAGCACCTCGGCGCCTTCCATGCGGTTCAGAAGCTCGCGGCGGACGGTCTCGACGTCCGCACCGGGCTCGAGCTGCACGAGGTAGTAGGTCGCCTTGTCGCTCTCGGCGCCGAGCAGGCTGCGGGCGCGCGACAGGGTCGTGAAAACGTAGGGCGATTGCGTGAACGAGCGGATGCGGTGCGTCAGCGCCTTGACCTTGACGCGGCCCATGGCGATCTGTGCCGTGTCGCCGATGCCGTTGATGCCGAGCTCGCGGAAGTAGGTGTCGTCCGCGGAGATGGCGTCGGGGGACTTGATGTCCTGCCAGGTGCCGGCAACCAGCGACCACGGCTCGAGCGCGCCGTCCTCGGCATCGGTGCCGACGAGAACCACGCGCGTCGAGCCGCCCTCGGGCTTGCGCCATTCGGCGAAGGCGACGACGAGTGGAATCACCGCCTTGACGCCCGGCGTGGCGAGCGCCTGATGACGCTCGCGCGTCGAAAGCAGGATGCCGCCTTCCTCGAAGCTCTTGGCGCCGTAGGCCATGATCCAGAGGTCACTGTTCGAGCGCTCGATCATGGACGTGATCATGCGGCTCGAGCCCAGGTACATGCCAAGCTGGATGGCGACGAGCACGATCGAGAACAGAATCCCCACCAGCGTCACGGCGAGCCGGATGCGGTCGTGGAAGAGATTTCGGAACGCGAGAGTCAGGATCATCTTCTCAGGGACCGATCGGTTGACGGAGTCGGCGCGCCTGGGGCACGGACCGGGTTTCGGCCGTCGAGCGTAATGGAAGAGTTGCTCGAAACAATGCCCGTACGTGGCGCGCGGCTTAACTTATGGTTTCTGCGAGCCGGTATATAGGTTTTGCGCCGTATCCACACTACCCTTGTAGCGCCAATGCCTTCAAATTAAGGCGCCTGGGCAGAAAGATGGTAAGTGGGTTTCCGCCCTCTTGATATAGCGAGGCTGTTGACTCATAACGGTTCACTTTCGTGTTTTCGCCTCTTTTGGTTGCAGATTAAGGCTCCTGCGACGATGCGACACCCATCGGCGCAGGTGCACTCTGGAAGCAGCTCAAGCCATCAGGTTCCTTTCATGATCGAGAGAGTTCTCGCCCTTGCGGGCGCCGCCCTGCGGCTCGTTCCAGCTCTTCTCATCGGGCTCGTCGCTCTTTCCTCCGAGAGCGCGGCGGCCCGTCCCGAGATCGGCGTCTGGTACGACGACAGCGGACAGGGCGCCGTGGAAATCTACATCTGTACGGAGAATGCCAACCGGCTTTGCGGCCGCATCGTCTGGCTCAAGGAGCCGCTCAACGCCGAAGGAGTTCCCAAGCACGACCGCTACAACCCCGATCCGGCGAACCATGGGCGTCCTATCTGCGGCCTGCCGATGCTTTGGGGCCTCGGGCTGCGCTCAGACGGCACGTTCGACGGCGGCAAGATCTACGATCCGAAGACCGGCAAGACCTACGACGCCGCCATTCAGCTCGCCAAGGCGGACAAGCTGACGGTGACCGGCTATCTCGGAATGAAGATGCTTGGCAAGTCGTTCACATGGACTCGGGCGCCGGGCGATCTTCCTCGGTGCGAAGGCGCCCCTCCGCCCGCCTGAGATCCCGAAACGCGACATACAAGAGAAAAGGCCGGGCGTTCTTCACCCGGCCTTTTTCAATCGCAAATCGGATATGGAGCGCGGCTATTCCGCGATGCCCTTGCCTTTGACGAGACGCGCGACGGCGGCCTTCTCCTCGATGCTCTGAGTGAGGCGCTGCACGAACTCGACGGTCCGGTCCACGACGAGCGAGCGCTGACGGTCCAGCGTCACCATGTGATAGCTGTCGTCGAGCACAGTGACCTCGACCACGCCGCCCAACTCGCGCTGAAGCTTGAACGCGTTGGAGATGTCGCTCTGGTCGTCCTCGCGCGGATGGAAGATCGCGGCATGCTGCGGAATCTCGCGCAGCCTGCGCTTGACGTCGCGCGCGAGCGTCTTGAACTCCCAGACGAGCCCGCCGCCGCGGCCGAAGAGATCCTCCAGCGGACGCCCCTCGCTCTTGAAGCTGTCGATCACGAAGTTGCGGATCCGCTCGTCCTTGATGCCGAAGGGCGCGCGTTGGCGAAGGCGCAGAAAGGATGCGACCCACTTGTGATAGATGAGCGCGAACAGATTGAAATGCAGCGGGATGGCCCAGCCGTTGGGCCAGATGGTCGGCGCGTAGAGCAGCAGACCGTCGACCTCGCTCGCGCGCTCGCGTGCAAGCCGCAAGGCCAGCATGGCGCCCGCCGACAGACCGCCGACGATGACGACATCGCAATGCGCCTTGAGCTCGTCGTGCGCGGTCTCAAGCGCCGCGTACCAATCCTGCCAAGTCGAGAGGCCGGACGTGTCGGTGCCACCACCGAGGCCCGGAACAAGGGGGCAGTAAACAGTATAACCCTGACGCGCAAGACCCTGAGCGACAAAGCGCAATTCAACCGGATTGCCGCCGAGGCTATGCACCAAGAGGACGCCGATCCTGCCACCCGGAATAACCAAGCTGCCGCGATAGGCGTTGATTTTTTCTTTCTTGCTCATGCGGTTAGGTTAACTCGCTGTTACTACTCAAAACGGAATAAAGCCGATTAATCCGGAAATGCCAAGCTTGGAGTTTGCATTCCATTTCATTCAGATCCAGATCGTTGCTCCTTGGTTTCCGTGCCTCGCCACTTTTATGTCGAGCACTAAGGCGATCGAACGCGTTGCAGATCCCTCGGCGCAGCCATTGGGTCCTTTAGCCCACCCAAACGAAAATATTTCACTAACCGGCTGATGTTCGCCGCGCTTGGATTGCGACGCTCCATGCGAGGAGTCCGGTGCCGTGATCCCGCTTCAGGGCCACCCGTGGTCCCTACCTGCAACCCACGACCGCACTTGCCTATAGGGCTATCGGTCGCAAGGTAAATAGGATCATGACCATCATGGCTTGCCGGACAACCTTCGCGTGAACTCTCACACTCGCCCGGACCGGCAACAAACCGTCGGCTGCCGGCCTCGCCCTAGTCTGGGCTGTGTACGGCGGAAATGTGACGGCCTGACTGTCGTCAACGGACTGTCCGACTGCTTCCCATCACCCGTGATGATTTATAACACTACGAGCCGATTGTGTTTCTCGGCGGAATGGCCGGGGATATTGCGATCGGATTGCCCAGGTTGACAGATTGCCGCACCGATAGATTTCCACGGCTCGGTCGGAATTTTTTCCAGCTCCGCCCGGCCTCGCAGATCGGACCGGCCGTCCGCGTGACGGTCTGGATTGCAACATGGTGTCCGAAATGTCACTGGGCCGCTCTTTCCGCGGCGCGTATAGTGAACGGCACCCGGCGCGCAGAGACTTCACGCCCCTCGCGTGCCTGCCTGGAGTGTGTCGTTGTCCTTTCTTCTGCGCCCGGCCGTCTCGGCGTTGCTTGCTCTGGCACTTACAGCGCGCGACGCCGCACCCGTCTTTGCCGCTCCCCCCATGACCCGTGCCGACTACGAGGCCTGCCAGGCCGCGGACGAGGCCGGCTTCCGCCGCTCGATCGAGGCGCTGTCGCTCAAGGCGCTCGAGAGCGGCGTGAAAAGCTTCGACTACCGCAGCAGCGTCGACCGGCAATGGCGGCGCCTCGAGATGGACGACCTGCTCGCCAAGCGCGTGGACCTCGCTATCGAGGAGGTCCGCAGCGAGACGAGCTGGGCGGGGCTTGCGCAATCGCTGATCAACTCCGAGAAGGCCCAGGAAATCTCGTCTGCAGTGGCTGAACGCGTCTATACGTCCGACGCCATGAAGACCGCCATCGAAGGGCTGGCCACCGGCGTCGGCAACGAGGTCGGCCAGACGCTCGAGCTCGCGAGCCAGGATGCGGTCGCCCCGGCACTCGAATGTCTGCGCGCGTTCCTTGGCGAGCGCTACGGCGCGACCGTGGCGGGCGTTGTGGCAGGGGACGTCGAACGCGATTTCGGGGTGCAGTCGGCCGCCGGCCGCGCGCCCGTCTCCTCCGGCTCCGTGATCCAGCAATCCAGCCAGGGCATTGCGGGTGCCGCGATGATCCTGATGCGCCGCCAGCTCGCCAACATCGCGGCTCGCGTCGGACAGCGGCTCGCGGGCAGCATCCTCGCCCGCCTGGTGTCCGTCGCGGCCGGCGGCGTCGGGCTGGTGCTCGTCGCCAAGGACATCTGGGAGCTCAGGAACGGCGTGCTGCCCATCGTCGCCGAGGAGATGAAGTCCGAGGCCACCAAGGGGCTGGTCAAGGCGGAGCTGGCCAAGACCATCGACGAGCAGATCGCCGCCCACCTTCACGAGATCGCAGCCAAGGCCGCCGACCGCGTGGTCGACATCTGGCGCAGCTTCCGCAACGCGCATCAGAAGGCGCTGGAGCTGGCCGAGAAGAACGCGGGCTTCCGGTCGTTCCTCGATACGGTGAAGCCGGAGCAGCTGCCGCGCCTGGACGAGGTGGTGGCGCTGGAGCTGGCGTCCGGCGGCGAGGCGGCCGTGCTCAAGCGGCTCGGCGACGGCACGCTCAACGAGGCCGTGCGCTTCCTGCCCGAGCCGGCCATGACGATCGCGCGCGACACGCGTTCCCTCAACGCCGCCCTCGGCTGGTCCCAGCTTGCCGGCGATCAGCTTCCCAAGGTGCTCGAGCACGAGGTCTACCGCCGCGCGGCGCCGGAAGGGTTCACGCGCAAGACGCTCACCACCTTGCTCGCGCTCGACGATCACGTGGCGATCACCCGTCTTGCGGCGCTGGCTCCCGAAGCGCGCGACCGCCTGTTCGGACTCGGCACCGAGGACTTGAAGCGCCTGGCGCGCGCCTTCTCGGAGACCGAGCTCGAATCGCTCTCGCGCTATCTGGACGGGCTCGAGCCGGAGCCGCGTGCGCGGGTGCTCGCTGCCGTCGCCGCGGCGCCGGGCAAGATGCAGAGCCTCGCGGCGCCGCGCGTGCGCGACGCGGTGCTCGCGAGCCGCGACCAGGCGCGGGCCGTGGACATGATGCTGCGCGAGGGCAGCGGCAGCCCGGAGGTCATGCTCGACGACGCGAGGGCGGTCTGGGAGGGACAGATCTCGCCCATCCTGATCTGGGAGAAACATCCGCTCGTGGTGATCGGGCTGGCGCTGTTCGGCGTGATCCTGCTCCTGATGCTGCGGCGCCTTTTCCGCCCGCGCCGCCCGGCGGGACCCGCGCAGACGACGGCGTAGCGTCGGCGCGTAGGCGCCACGCTGTCATCCCGGACGGCGCGCAAGCGCCGAGCCGAGACCCAGGGCGACGTATGGGACGTTGGCGTTTGCTGCCCCTGGTCCCGGCTCTTCGTAGCGCCGCTGTCGCGCCGCCACTCCGGCCGGGACGACAGGGGTGCGGGTCGATTGACGCGCCCTGCCGCGCCTCATAGGTTGCGGCCTCGCAATTTCGATTTGCGGGATGCAATGCTCCGGATTGCGCCGACGCACATTACCTTCCAAGCTTCCAAGCGCTGAAAGCCCTCACATGACCGAAGCCGCCACCCTCGATCCTGCCCTGTCCGCCGCGCTCGGCGAGGCGAAGGCGTGGCCGTTCGAGGAGGCGCGCCGGCTCATCCAGCGTCTCGACAAGATCAAGGGCGGGGCCGAGAAGACGGTCATGTTCGAGACCGGATACGGTCCGTCCGGGCTGCCACACATCGGCACGTTCGGCGAGGTCGCGCGCACGAGCATGGTGCGCCATGCGTTCGAGGCGCTGACCGAAGGGCGGCGCAAGACGCGTCTCATCTGCTTCTCCGACGACATGGACGGCCTGCGCAAAGTGCCGGACAACGTGCCGAACAAGGAGATACTGCTTCAGAACCTCGAGAAGCCGCTGACGCGCGTGCCCGATCCGTTCGGCAAGTTCGAGAGCTTCGCGCACCACAACAACGCGATGCTGCGCGACTTCCTCGATCGCTTCGGATTCGAGTACGAGTTCTACTCGGCGACCGCGTGCTACGGGGAGGGACGCTTCGACGAGACCCTGCTCAAGATGCTCGAGGTCTACGATCGCGTGATGGAGATCATCCTGCCGACACTCGGGCCCGAGCGTCGCGCGACCTACTCGCCGTTCCTGCCGATCTCGCCGCGTACCGGCCGCGTGCTGCAGGTGCCGATGATCGAGCGCAATCCCAAGACGGGCACCGTCGTCTACGTCGATCCCGAGACCGGCGAGAAGGTCGAGACGCCGGTTACTGGCGGGCGCGTCAAGTGCCAGTGGAAGGCTGACTGGGCCATGCGCTGGACCGCGCTCGGCATCGACTACGAGATGGCGGGCAAGGACCTGATCGACAGCGTCACGCTGTCGTCGAAGATCTGCCGCGCGCTCGGCGGCGCGCCGCCCGAGGGCTTCAACTACGAGCTGTTCCTGGACGAGCGCGGTGAGAAAATCTCGAAGTCCAAGGGCAACGGCCTCACCATCGAGGAGTGGCTGACCTACGCTTCGCCGGAGAGCCTGTCGCTGTTCATGTTCCAAAAGCCCAAGACGGCGAAGCGGCTCTACTTCGACGTGATCCCGCGCGCGGTCGACGAGTACCTGCAGCTTCTGGCCGCCTATCCGCGCCAGGACGGCAAGGCGCGCCTCGACAACGCGGTCTGGCATATTCACGCCGGAAATCCGCCCGAGGGCGAGCTGCCGATCACGTTCGCGCTTCTGCTCAACCTGGTGGCGGCGTCCAACGCGCACGACAAGTCCGTGCTGTGGGGCTTCATCCGGCGGCACTTCCCGGACGCAAGCCCCGAGGCGCATCCGCTGCTCGACCATCTCGCAGGCTATGCGGTGCGCTACTATGCGGATTTCGTGAAGCCGAAGAAGCGCCATCGCGCGGCGGACGATGTGGAGCGGGCGGCACTGCAGGCATTGTCGGAGGCGCTCGCCAAGGCGCCGGCCGAGGCCAGCGCCGAGGAGCTGCAGGCGATCCTCTACGACGTCGGCCGGGCCGTGCCGCGCTACCAGGATTTCGCCGCCAAGGGCGCGACGCCCGAGAAGCCGGGCGTCTCGAACGCTTGGTTCAACAGCATCTACGAGATCCTGCTCGGCGAGAGCAAAGGCCCGCGCTTCGGCTCGTTCATCGCGCTCTACGGCGTCCCGGAGACGCGCGCGCTGATCGAAGCCGCGCTCAAGGGCGAGCTGCTCGCCGCCGACGCCGAGGCGTAAGCCCTCTCAGCCGCTCAATCATTTTCAATGTCGAGCGAGTGGGAACTTGCGTGGGTCCCGGCCCTCGACGGGATGATATCGAGGGGAGGCTCGCGGCATCCACATAACAAACGTCATCGCGGCGAAGGTCGGGATCCACGCCAGCCCCCACAAACACCACGCCCCCAGGCTCCTCGTGCGGCAGCGCAACGGGGTTTCCAACCCGTCTCAAGCAACAGGCCCTATCGGGGAGAGGTGAAGTGGGTCGCGCTGTGTCTACCTTTCCCCGATCGGGAGAGGTCGCGAGCGCAGCCAGCGGGTGAGGGGGCAGCCGCGTTTCAGGGCTTGATCTCCCACTCCTTGAACAGGAGGCGGATCAGGTCCTCGGTGCGGCCGAAAATCTGGGCCGGGGACCATTCCTCCACGTCGGCGAGGCGGCGCGACAAGAGAAACTGCGAGCCGGCGAGAATGGGACGTTTCACCACCCAGTCCTGGGCGTCCGCCTTCTGATTCTCCTCCGGAGAGAGAAAGGTGAGGTTGCCGAGCCGGTGGGCGTGCTGCTTGACCGAGCGCGGCGTGGGAAAATGCGTCCGCCAGCCGCTTCTCTGCGCAAACGCGCGCGGCAGGACGTGCTCGATGGTGAGCCGATCACGCTCGATCGGTCCCGGGTCCTGGCCGAGCGCAATGCTGATGCGCCTCAGCACGCGCCCGCTGAAGTGCTTGGCGTCGAACGAGGGGCTGCGCAGATTGGAGAGCGCCTTCTCGCGCATCTCGGCCGTAACGTCGAGCTCGCGCATCGAGCCCACGGCGCCGCCGCGGTCGATCTCGCCCAGAAGCTGGACGATGCGGTTGTGCTGCTTGGTGGGGTCGAAGCCGGCGATCTTCATGGTCCAGACCAGCCGCTCGAGGCGCCTGAAAAAGAGCTGCGTCTCCTCGGCGTCGCGTCGCTGCTGAAGCCAGAGCAGCGCGGCGGGAACCCACAACTGCATGTCGATCCACTTGAGGCGCTCGGCGAACTCGCCCACACCGAACGGGTTATCTGCGCTCCTGCGCAGGGCGGCAAGGCGCTCGGCGGCAGGCTGAAGCTGCGCCTTCAGGAACGATGAGCCGGCACCGGCGACGTTGAACTTGTAGCTTTCCGCGATCTCGACCTCGACCGGCTTGCCGGTCTGCTTGCGACGCTTCAGCGTGCGCAGGTGCCCGAGCAGGGCATGCATGTCCGTGGCGCCGAGCAGCGCCTCGCAGGATTCCCAAATCTTCTGGCACTCGGTGCGCTCGCCGGCCGGCACGATGGAGAGCAGGTTGAACTTGGCGCGATCGGACTTCGAGAAATCGACCCGGGTCTCCTCCTCCGTGCGCAGGAAGGCCCATGCCTCGTCCTCGTCCTCCACCGAGGACACGATGACCCAGCACCGCTCCGCGAGGTAGTCGATGAGGGCATGCCTCAACTCGGGAGTGAACTCAACATCCGACAGCTCCGTGCGCAGGTAGTTGCGGTTCTCGATGAGGTTGCGCTCGCTCTCGGACGCCGCGTCGAAATCCTCGTCCGGCTCGACGGAGGTGGCACCCGGGGCCTGCACGAAGCGCTCGCAGGTAGGCGCGATGGCCTCCTGGGGCGTCAGTCTCATCTCGCGGCCGCGGATGAACCCGTTGAGCCTCTCCTGCAGCACGGGATCGCTCTCGAGGTCGCGCAGCACCGCGAACAGCAACGTCAGCGTCATGATGCGCTGGTGGCCGTCGACCAGCGCGGTGTCGGGCTGGCCCTTCCTCTGCGCCACCATCAACTTGCCGAGGAAATAGCCGCGCTTGCCCCCGTCGGTCCGCATCGCCGCCGTGATGTCGGACAGGAGCCGCCCTACCTCCGCCGTCTGCCACGCATAGGCGCGCTGGAAATAGGGAAGCCTGAAATGAAAGGCGTCTGAGAACAGGTCCTTGAGAGGCAGGACGCTGACTGAAATAAGCTCGTGCACGCCGTAACGTCCCCGTCTTCTTCTTGACGCAGCACGACACCTCCTCTCCCGCGACGCCCATCGCGGGCAAGACCCTCAAAAATGTCCGTCGGATCGTCGTACGAAATGTAGTATGGGGGGTGCACACCACCCCCGCTGCCCCTGCTATTGGCCCCGCTCGATTTGCCTGGTCGGCTCGCTCAGCCGAGCGTCATGAGTTTACACGAGATCGACCTTGAGAGACGAGCACATAAGTGTAGCGCAGGGCGGCGCGCGCGGAAACAAGACGATGTCTGCTGCGCGACACGTTGCGCGGCAGTGCGTGAAACCGGACACACGGACGCAATGATTTTCAAGATCGTTGAACGTTCAGCCTGGCGCGATGCCTGTCGCGAGGGAACTTATCGCGGCTCGGCCGTCGATCTCAGCGACGGGTTCATTCATTTCTCGGCGGCGCACCAAGTGCGGGAAACCGCCGCCAAGCATTTCAAAGGCATTGCGGATCTTCTCCTGGTCGCGGTCGACGAGGCGGCGATCGCGGATGCGCTCGTGTGGGAGCCGTCGCGCGGCGGCGCGCTCTTTCCGCACCTCTACGGCGTGCTGCCCACGGCCCATGCGCTCTGGGAAAAGCCATTGCCGCTCAACGAAGACGGCATACCAATCATTCCCGAGGATGTCGCGGCATGATCGGTGCGCTCTCAAGCCTCGCGCACCCGCTGCTGCTCGCTCTTGAGCCCGAGACCGCGCACGAGCTGACGCTGCGGGCGCTCGAGCTCGGCGTCTACCCGCGTTGCGGAAATGAGCACAACGCCGTTCTCGAAACGTCCGCCCTGGGTCTCATCTTTCCCAATCCGGTCGGCGTCGCGGCGGGGTTCGACAAGGATGCGCGCGTGCCGGATGCCCTGCTGGGGCTCGGCTGCGGCTTTGCCGAGATCGGAACCACGACGCCCAAGCCGCAGGCCGGCAACCCGAAGCCGCGCGTTTTCAGGCTGATCCCGGACCGCGCCGTGATCAACCGGCTCGGCTTCAACAACGCGGGCCATGCGGCAGCGCTGGCGCGCCTCAAGGCGCGTGCGACGCGCGGCGTCGTCGGCGTCCACATCGGTGCCAATAAGGAGAGCCCGGACCGCGCCGGCGACTACGTGGCGGGGTTGCAGGCCTTCTACGACGTCGCGAGCTACTTCACGGTCAACATCTCCTCGCCGAATACGCCGGGGCTGCGCGACCTGCAGGCGCCGGACGCGCTCGACGCGCTCTTGTCGCGCATCATGGCGGCGCGGGCGGAGAAGATCGCGGAGAGCGCGCCGCGGCGGCCGATCGTCGTCAAGCTGGCGCCGGATCTGGAAGACGACGCCGTGGAGCCGGTCATCTCGGCCCTCGTCCGGCGCGGCATGGACGGGATTGCGGTGTCGAACACGACGCTCGATCGCACCGGGCTGACCGATCCGGCCGCCGAGGAGGCCGGCGGGCTCTCGGGGCGGCCGCTGTTCCACCGGTCGACGGTGATGCTGGCGCGCGTCTATCGGGCGAGCGAGGGCAAGGTGCCGCTGATCGGCATCGGCGGCATCGACAGCCCCGAGTCGGCGCTTTCGAAGATCGAGGCGGGCGCCAGCCTGCTGCAGCTCTACACGGGCCTCATCTACGAAGGCCCGGGGCTTATCGGACGCATCAACGACCACCTGGCGCAGGCGTGCCGCGAGCGCGGCGTAAAGTCGATCACGGAGCTGACCGGCATCCGCGCCGCCGAATGGGCCGCGAAAGCGCTCTGATCGCGACAATGCTCCCTCACCTGGAATCGATTTTTCAATCGCTTCCGACCTCTCCCCGTTGGGGAGGGGGCATCACTCGGCTGGGGCGTGGGCTCCGGGCCGCGGGAGGAGCTTGGGGGCGCCGTCGTCGGGCTCGTCGGCTTGACCGATGTGGGGGCTGAACCGCCGCCACAGCCAGCTCGCAATGTCGTCCATTACCATGAAGACGGCGGGCACGAACACGAGGCTCAGCACCGTCGACGAGATGAGGCCGCCAATGACGGCGATGGCCATCGGGGCGCGGAACTCGCCGCCGGATCCGAACGCCAGCGCCGAAGGCAGCATGCCGCCCGCCATGGCGATGGTGGTCATGATGATCGGGCGGGCGCGCTTGCGGCCGGCGTCGATGATGGCCTCGGCACGGGACACGCCGCGGCGCATCTCCTCGACGGCGAAGTCGACCAGCATGATGGCGTTCTTGGTCACGATGCCCATCAGCATCAGGATGCCGATGACGACCGGAAGGCTGATCGGGTTGCCGGTCAGCGCCAATGCCGCGATGGCGCCGCCGATCGAGAGCGGCAGCGAGAACAGGATGGTGATCGGCTGCAGGAAGCTCGCGAACAGCAGCACGAGCACGGCGTAGACCATCATCAGGCCGGCGCCCATGGCTTGGCCGAAGCTCTCGAACACCTCGCCCATGACCTCGGCATCGCCGAACTGCTTGATCTCGACATCGGGCGGCAGATCCTTGGCGGCCGGCAACGCGAGCACCGCGTTGACGGCGTCGCCGAGCGGCGTTCCGGTCACGAGGTCGGCGCCGAGCACGATGCGCCGCGTGCGGTCGTAGCGATCGATGGCGGTCGGACCCTGGCCGTAGTCGAACGTAGCGACGGCCGAGAGCGGCACGGCGGTGCCCGAGGTCGAGGTCACCTTCAGCTCCTCGAGGAGCTGGCGGCTCTCTCGCGCGCTCGTCTTGAGCTGCACGCGGATCGGCACCTGGCGGTCGCCGACGTCGAACTTGGCGAGATTGGCGCCGATGTCGCCGATGGTGGCAATACGCACCGCCTCGGAGATGGTCTCGGTGGTGATGCCGAGCTCGGCCGCCACCTCCGAGCGCGGGTAGACGCGCAGCTCGGGCCGGTCCAGCTCCGCCGTCGAGACGACGTTCAGCAGCATGGGCAGGCGTTTGGTCTGGCTCGTGAGCTCGGCGGCGACGTCGGTGACGGCGGCGCCGTCGCGGCCCGTGACGACGAGCTGGAACTCGCGCTGGCCGTTGTCCTGCAGGAAGAAGTAGCGGATGTCGGGGAGGGCGGCGAGGTCGCGGCTGATCTCGGCGGTGATGTGGCTCTGGCTCAGAGCGCGCTTCCCGCGCGGCGAGAGGGTGACGATCAGCGTCGCCTTGCGCACCTCCTCGCCGCCGCCAAGCAGCGTGCCGCCGAGCGCGAATACGCTCTCCACGTCGGAGCGCGCCTTGATGCGGCGGGCGACCTCGTCGGTGACAGCTTCGGTGTCGGCGAGGCGCGAACCCGGCGGCAGCTCGACGCCGAGCAGCATGCGCCCCGAGTCTTCCTGCGGCAGGAAGCCGGACGGCAGCAGATAGAAGCTCCCCACGGAGCCGGCGAAGACCAGAAGGCCGAGCCCGACGGTCGCGAAGTGATGGCGCACGGACCAGCTCACGAGGCGCGTATAGAGGCGCATCAGGCGGCCCTCCGCCGGATCATGGTCGTGGGCACGCATGAAGTATGCGGCGAGCAAGGGCGTGACGAGGCGCGCCACCAGCAGCGAGAAGAACACCGCGGCCGCCACGACGAGGCCGAACTGCTTGAAGTACTGGCCGGCGATGCCGCCCATGAACGACACCGGCGTGAACACGGCGATGATGGTCGTGGTGATGGCGATGACGGCGAGGCCGATCTCGTCGGCCGCCTCGAGGGCTGCGCGGTAGGGCGACTTGCCCATGTTGGTGTGGCGCACGATGTTCTCGATCTCGACGATGGCGTCGTCGACGAGAATGCCGGTGACGATGGTGATGGCGAGCAGGCTCACGAGGTTGAGCGAGAAGTCCATCGCCGACATGGCCCAGAAGGCCGGGACAATCGAAAGCGGCAGGGCTACGGCCGCGATGATGGTGGCGCGCAGGTCGCGCAGGAACAGGAACACGACGATGACGGCCAATGCCGCGCCCTCGAGCAGGGTCTTCATGGTCGCCTCGTAGGCGCCCATCGTGTAGTCGACGGTGTTGTCGATGCGCTGCAGCGTGACGTCCGGGTAGAGCTTGCGGATCTCGTCAATCCGCTCGGCGACGGCGGCGGCGACTGCGGTATCGCTCTCGCCCTTGGCGCGCGAGATCGCAAACGCGACGATGCCCTCGCCGTCGAGCTTGGCAAATGTGCGCGGCTCCTCCACCTCGTCCGTCACCGTGCCGAGCTGGTCGAGGCGCACCTTACGGCCGCCGGGCAGCGCGATCATGGTCTCGGCGAGCTGGGCCACCGTCTCCTTGCTGGCGAGTGTGCGGATGGCCTGCTCGCGGCCCGCGATCTCGCCGCGCCCGCCCGCGAGGTTGATGTTCGAGGCACGCACCTGCCGATTTACCTCGCCCGCCGTGGTGCCGTAGGCGAGCAGGCGGTCGGGATCGAGGTTGACGCGGATCTCACGCAGCACGCCGCCCATGCGGCGCACCTCGGAAACTCCCTTCACGCCCTGCAGCAGGCGCACCAGCGTGTCGTCGACGAACCACGACAGCTCCTCCGGCGTCATGGCCGGGGCGCGGGCAGAGTAGCTCACGACCGGAAGGCCCTCGACCTCGATGCGCGTGACGACAGGCTCCTCGATGGTGCGGGGCAGGTCGGTGCGGATGCGCTGCACGGCGTCCTTGACGTCGTTGAGCGCCCGGTCCGGGTCGATCTCGAGCCGGAACTCGACGGTCGTGACCGACGAGCCCTCGGTTATGGCCGAGGTGATGTGCTTCACGCCGTTGACGCCGGCGATGGCGTCCTCGACGCGCTTGGCGACCTGCGTCTCGAGCTCCGAGGGCGCGGCGCCGGACTGGTAGATGCGCGCCTGCACGATGGGCAGGTCGATGTTCGGAAAACGCGTGACGGGCAGCGACTGGAAGCTCAGGACGCCAAGCACCATGAGCACCAGGAAGAGCACCAGCGGGGGTACCGGATGGCGGATGGACCACGCCGAGACGTTCATGGCGCGGCCTCGCTGAGCTTGCCGCCAAGCGTCGAGTTCGGCTTCACGGCGCGCACCGGATCGCCGTCGCGCAGGAACGTGCCGGCTTTGGAGACCACCAGGTCGCCGTCAGCAAGCCCGCTGTCGATAGCGATCATTCCGTTGGTCTCGAGGCCTGTCTTGACCTGCCGCGTCACCACCTTGCCGTTGCTCACCATCTGTATGCTCGCTCCCTCGGTGGTGTAGAGGACGGCCGACAGCGGAACCGCGATGGCGCGGCCGCGCCCGGTCTCGATGGTCCCGCGCCCGAAGGCGCCGACCTTTAGCGCCGGATTGGCGCCGAGGAAGATGCGCACGCGGCCGAGGCGCGTCGCCTTGTCCACCTCGGGCGAGACGAGGCGGACGGTGCCCTCGACCTCGACGCCGCCGGGCGCCGTCACGCGGGCCTTCTGGCCTGGCTTCGCCTTCCACAAGTGCGTCTCGGCGACCTCGGCATCGAGCTCGATCTCGCCCTTCTCAATGATGCGGAACATGGTGTCGCCGCCGGTCAGCGTGCTCGCCGTCGCGATGCCGCCGATGCGGCCGGCGCGCTTGCTGACGATGCCGTCCGCCGGCGCGCGCACCTCTGCGCGGCCGCGGCGCCACGCCAGCTCGCGGCGCTGCGCCTCGATCTGCCCCTTGTCGGCCTCGGCCTGAGCGAGAGAGCCCCGCGCGGACTCGAGCTGCGCTTCTGCAGCCTTGAAGGCGAGCTGGCGCTGATCGAACACGCTTTCAGAGAGATACTTGGACTGTACGAGCGGGCGGGCGCGCTCGAGCTGCGCCTTCGCCTCGGCGACGCGCGCCTCCATCTCGAGGATAAGGCTGCGGGCGCGCTCGATAGAGGCCTTGGCGCTGCCGAGTGCCGCGTCGTTGGCGGCGAGCTGGGCGTCGAGCTGCTCGGTGACGAGAACGGCGAGAAGGTCGCCCTTCTTGACGTAGTCGCCCTCCTCGGCCTTGAGCTCGAGCACGCGCAGGCCGTCGACCTCAGGCGCGACGAGGATTTCCTCGCGCGGCACGAATGAGCCGGTGACCAGCACCGTCTCGATGAAGTCCGCCTGCGTCGCCTCGATGACCGTGACGGCCGGCGCCGGCGGCTCGTGGGCCGTGGTCTTCGCCTTTTCGGCATGCCTGGCCGCGAAGGAGGCCAGATAGGGCTCGATCACGCCCGACTGGTAGGCGGCAACGCCGAGCCCGGCGAGACTGAGGAGAACGACGAGTACACGCTTTCTCATGACGAGGCCTCGGACCGTTCGGATGTATCGGCCGCGGCGGCAGGTGGCGTCAGGACTGCGCCCGCGACGGCGGGATCGATCGGATTGAGGAGCGTGCTCACCATGCGCACGAGCACGGGCAGCACCTTGTGAATGTCGAACGCGGGATCGACCGCGCGGCGCCAGAAGAGGCCGTCGCCGATGAGCGATACGACCTCGGAGAGCGTGCCCGAATCGTCCTGCGGCTTGATCTTGCCGTCCTGGCGGGCGCGCTCGAACACCTGCTCGAAGCTCTGCCGGCAGTAGGCGTCGACCGAGCGGAAGGTGGCGGCAACATTGGGATTGCGCGTCGACTCGCCGCCGATCTCGATGCCGAGCACACGCTTGTACTGCGGCTCCTCGACCGCGTAGTGCTCGCCGAGCCGGGCCAGGGCCGAAAGCAGATCGGGCGCCTTGGACAGATCCGCCAGCTCGGCGGCGAGCTTGGCACGGTCGCGCTCGACGATGCCGGCGATCAGGTCTTCCTTCGAGGCGAAGTAGACGTAAAGTGCACCAGCGCTGATGCCGGCCTCCTTGCAGATGTCCTGCATGGTGCAGCGGTGAAAGCCTGCGCGTGCGAAGCAGACCTCGGCGGCATCGAGGATGCGCTCGCGGCGCGCCTGCTGGGTTTCGGGTTTGAGCTTGGGCATGACGGTCTTCCGAGCCGGGCAGAACGTCTCGCCGATCATCCGGCGGCGTGCTGTTCCCTTGGAAACAAAACGAATGGCCGTTTTGTTTGTGGCTAAAAATTATGGCCCCGTCAAGGCGGGCAATGGGGGCGGGCAGAAGCATATGAAAAATGCGCGCTGTCGAAAAAAATGTGGTAAATCAGTTTGTTATTGTGGTCTCGACCTCGCCGCCCTACGGCGTCGACCCCGCGAGCGCCGGCGCGTGGGGCGCCTCAGAACTGGGTGAGCCAGTTGATGGTGACGTAGGGCGCGATCTCGGCCTCGTCGTCGCGCGCGAACTTGTCGCCGAGAACCCCGGCTCCGAGCGATAGCTCGCTCCTTCCCCATTCATAGCGCGCGAAGGCGCCGGCGCGGGCGTAGTCGAGCAGTTCGGCGGGCTCGACATATTCGCCGTAGCCGTTTCGGCAGCCAGACTTGCCGATGCCCTTCATGCGGCACTCGCCTTGGGAGTCGACGTTGATGCCAGCCTCGAGCCCGATGGAGAGCTTCGGCCAGACGCGATAGCCGAGACGCGCCCGCGCAGCACGCGTCTCGTGCGCGGAGGACCAGGACATGTCGAGCGAGCCCCAGCCGCGCTCGCCGATGTTCAGCCAGAGCTCCAGGACGCCCTTGATACCGACCTCTTCGCCCATGGCCACGGTGAAATCGTCCAGCGGCTTGATCTCATGGCTGATGACGGAAGCGCCCACGAAGGCCTTGGCCGTCAGCTCGCCGAAGCGCTTCAGGTAGCCGACGAGAAAATCCGCGAAGTACGTTCGCGCATGAAAATCGAGCGTGCGGTCGGGCGTGGGGTCGCGGCTCGGATTCTTCTCATATTCGTACTCGCCGTAGCCGGCGGCCGCGCGGAACCTGAAACCATCGTCGTGGATGGCGCTCCAGGGCGCGAACGTCACACCGGAATATACGAGCCAGACGTGCGAGGAGACATCCGCACCCGCCCAGACCTGGCGACCGCTCGCCTGCTCGTCGGATGCCGTCGCGACAGATGTCGTGAGAGCGGCTCCGGCGACAAAGGCGGCGGCGGGCGCGAGCCATGCGCGCCTGCGCCGGCACCCGCAAATCGGGACTGAACGCCACCCCGCCATGACGCACACAAAAAACGAGCACGCAGTGGAAGCCGTCAGACAACCTGTTAACGTTAATCGAGTCAACAATGGTTGTCTGTATGCTGTATATTATCTATTGAAGGTTGTCCTCATTCTGATTTTTCTCAATCTTAAATTGAGGAGAGCAGATGCTGTTGGCCTGGCGAAGGCCGGCGCTTAGCTTGTGGCTGTCCGGTTCACTCTTTCATGCTCAACCCGAACGACATGACCTCAAAGAAACCGACTGGCGACCCGTCGTCGCTCACCAAGGAGGAGCGGCTGGCAAAGGCGCTGCGCGACAACCTCGCCCGGCGTAAGGCGCTCATGCGTGCCAAACGAGAGCGGACCGACGCGGGAACGGCTTCGCCCGGGGCCACGCCTCCGGAGCGTGACGACAGCGCCTCGTGACGCGCGGCGATGCCGATGGAACAGAACTTCGTTTGCCCTCCGGCCCCCGAAGCGATTAATCATGGCGCTTCGCCCTGCGGCGCTGCGCAGTATCCGCTGACCGCTTCGCGAGCATTCGGCAAAGGCTAGGCTTGGACCATTCATGGATCGCATCAAGATCATCGGCGGCGAGCGACTGAAGGGCACGATCCCCATCTCTGGCGCGAAGAACGCCGCGCTTCCCCTCATGATCGCGTCGCTGCTGACCGAGGACCGGCTGACGCTCAAGAACGTGCCGAACCTCGCCGACGTGAACCTGCTCGCGCGCATCCTGCGCAATCACGGTGTCGACCTCGCGGTGGACGGAAAGCGGTCGGGCGGAGCGGCGCATCTCGGCGAGACGTTCCATCTCACGGCCCGCGACATCTCGGACACGACCGCGCCCTATGAGCTCGTCTCGCGCATGCGGGCGAGCTTCTGGGTGCTTGGACCGCTGGTTGCGCGCATGGGCGAGGCCAAGGTTTCGCTGCCCGGCGGATGCGCCATCGGTACGCGTCCCGTCGACCTGCATCTCGCAGCACTGCGCGACCTCGGCGCGGAGATCGAAATCGACGCCGGCTATGTGATCGCCCGCGCGCCCAAGGGGCTCACCGGAGGGCACATCATCTTCCCCAAGGTGTCGGTAGGGGCGACGCACAACGCGCTGCTTGCCGCGGCGCTGGCCAAGGGCGAGACACTGATCGAGAACGCCGCGCGGGAGCCAGAGGTCGGCGACGTGGCGGCGTGCCTGGTCAAGATGGGTGCCGTGATCGAGGGCATCGGAACCTCGACGCTGCGCATCCAAGGCAAGCAACGCCTCGAAGGCGCCGTGCACACGGTGCTGCCGGACCGCATCGAGACCGGCACGTTCGCCTTCGCCGTTGCGGCGACGGGCGGCGACGTGGTGCTCGAGGGTACGCGGCGGGAGCTGCTCAAAACCGCGCTCGAGACGCTTGCCCAGGCGGGCGCGTCCGTCACGGACACGGACAAGGGCGTGCGGGTTACCCGCAACGGCAACGGACTCGAGCCGGTTGACGTGGAAACGCAGCCGTTCCCCGGCTTCCCGACCGATCTGCAGGCGCAGCTCATGGCGCTGATGACGCGCGCGCACGGCACCAGCGTGATCCGCGAGACGATCTTCGAGAACCGGTTCATGCACGTGCAGGAGCTGGCGCGTCTCGGCGCCGACATCAAGCTGCACGGCGACACGGCGACGATCAAAGGCGTGAAGAGCCTCACCGGCGCGCCGGTGATGGCGACGGACCTGCGCGCGTCCGTGTCGCTGGTCATCGCGGGGCTCATGGCCGAGGGCGAGACCATGATCAACCGCGTCTACCATCTCGACCGCGGGTTCGAGAGGCTCGAGGAGAAACTCTCGCGGTGCGGAGCACAGATCGAGCGGCTGACACAGGGTTGACGCTCCCCATGTCCTGCGGGAAAGCGGAGGCGCAGCCGAAGCCCTATCCGAGACCCCAGCGCAAAAAAGCAATATTCTGCGATAGAAGCTTTCGCTGGATCCCGGCTCTGCGCTCGGTTTCACCTCGCTGGGCCGGGATGACAGTGGTGGGGAGCGCGTCAGAGGCTCTTGTTCATGCGGCGGATGCGGGCGGCGAGCTGGCGCATCACGTAGAGCGAGAAGGCCGGGTTGTGGCGCACGAGCTCGAGGAAGGTCTCGCGGTCGATCAGCGCGACCTCCGTGGCCTCGGCGGCAAGGGCCGCGGCCGAGCGCGGCGAGTTGTCGATCAGAGCCAGCTCCCCGAAGATGCCGTGCAGGCCGACGTTCTCGAGCACGGTCCCGTAGGTCACGATGCTCACCTTTCCCTCGACGACGAGGTACATGAAGTCGCCCGGGTCCTCCTCGAGGAATATCTTCTCGCCCGCCGAAAATCGCTTCAGGGGAATTTTGAACCGCTCGAGGAAATCAAAATCGAATGGGGCGCCCAACATGGCCTAGCCTCGGTCCCGCCGCCGCGAAATAAGGCGAAACTATACCGCGGAAGCGGCCCGCTGTCCTCGCCCGGCCGGCGACACCTTGCGTCAGCGTAAAGATGTGGGCAGGAGTTGCCGATTCGCCTGCCTGCGGTCATATTTCGGGGCAATTGAGGGGGATCAACGTCTTGCCTTGCCGAGCGGCGACAGGGTGGGAAACCTGCCTAGATCGGGAGATCGACCGTGAAAAGACTTTCATTCGTGCTGGCCGCGATGGCGGCGTTCGCCGTGGCCTCGCCCGCCTTCTCACAGACCAAGGTGAAAGCCGGGACGCTTACCTGCACCGGCGGCGCCGGCGTGGGCCTCATCCTCGGCTCCAAGAAGACCTACGACTGCACGTATGTCTCGCTGTCCAACAGGTCGGAGCGTTATTCCGCTTCGATCACCAAGATCGGGCTGGATATCGGCGTCACCAACGAAAGCACGATGATCTGGACGGTGCTTGCCCCGTCCGACGTCGTCAAAGGCGGCCTGCGGGGCAACTATGCGGGCGCGACCGCGGATGCCGCCATCGGCGTCGGCGGCGGCGCGAAAGTGCTGCTCGGCGGCTCGAACGACACGATCGCACTGCAGCCGGTCAGCGTGCAGGGGCAAACCGGTCTCAACCTCGCCGTCGGCGTGGCTGAGCTTTCCATCCGCTAGTGTCCCAGTTCCGAAGTTCGCCGACTTCGCGTCCAGGCTCTGGAGCGAACTTCGGAATCGTAAGGGACACCAGAATCATTGACTTGCCAGTGTGATTGAGATCGAGAAATTCGCTTGAAACCTCGCTGCCATGCAGGGTGAATTTCTCGATCATCACACTAGCTGCGAACCGAACGGACCGCGCGCCCATGTCAGACCTCAAGCTCATCGCCTTCGATGCTGAGGATCTGTCGATCATCGCGGCGCACTTGCAGGACGCCGTGTTGCGTATCGAAGACATGGCGTACCTCAAGGGCGAGCGGCGCTTCGCCATCGTCGCCAACCGCTTCGACTGGAGCCACGCGGCGCGTCCCGCGAATCGCCATGACCATTTCGTGCGCCGCCGGACAGGCGTCAGGATCGAGCGCGTCACCGGCGCGCAGGTGCAGGGGCTGGACCTCACCAAGAAAGACCAGGTGCTCTCACTCTTAACCCTCACCTTCGAGGCGGGCGAGGCCCCACAGGGCACCATCATGCTCACCTTCGCCGGCGGGGGCGCCGTGCGGCTCTCCGTCGAGTGCATCGAGGCTGCCCTCACGGACCTGGGCGCCGCCTGGGCCACCCCGCGCAAGCCCGAGCACGCGGGCGAATAGCGTTTTTCCTGACGCCAAAGTCCGGAACGTTCTGTGACGCCAGTGCGCTTTCGCCTTGGGCGACCCTCGCCTATAAGGGCCCATTCGCAGGGGGTCCTGCCGCCAGGGTCCCGCCACCGGAGCTTTCCATGCCAGTCCGGCTTTCGACATCCGATCCCGGTTTCGCATCGCGTTTCGATGCCTTCCTCGCCACCAAGCGCGAGGTGTCGGAGGATGTCGACCAGGCCGTGCGCGCCATTATCGCGGAGGTGCGTGCGCGCGGCGACAAGGCGCTGATCGCGCTGTCGCAGAAATTCGATCAGGTGGACCTCGGCGCGATCGGACTGCGCGTCGGCGAGGACGAGGTCGAGGCCGCCGTCCGTGCGTGCAGCCCGGACACGCTCGCCGCGCTCGCCTTCGCGCGCGACCGCATCTCGGATCATCACGTCCGCCACCTGCCCTCGAGCGAGACCTATCAGGACGGCCTCGGCGTCACGCTCGGCCACCGCTGGACCGCGGTCGAATCGGCCGGGCTCTACGTGCCGGGCGGGCTCGCCTCGTATCCGAGCTCGGTGCTCATGAACGCCGTGCCGGCGAAAGTCGCGGGCGTCGGGCGGCTGGTGATCGCAGTGCCGGCACCCAAGGGACAGCTCAACCCGCTGGTGCTGGCCGCGGCGAAGCTCGCCGGCGTCGCCGAGATCTATCGCGTCGGCGGCGCGCAGGGCATCGCCGCGCTCGCCTATGGCACCGAGACGATCACGCCCGTGGCCAAGATCGTGGGGCCGGGCAACGCCTACGTGGCCGCCGCGAAGCGGCAGGTGTTCGGTATCGTCGGCATCGACAGCATCGCCGGGCCGTCTGAGGTGCTGGTGATCGCCGACAAGCACAACGATCCGGACTGGATCGCCGCCGACTTGCTGGCCCAGGCCGAGCACGACACGGCCGCGCAGTCGATCCTGCTGACCGACGATGCGGCGTTCGCGGATGCGGTCGCGGCGGCGGTGACGCGGCAGGTGCAGCAGTTGCCGAAAGCCGACATCGCGGGCGCGAGCTGGCGCGACTTCGGCGCCATCCTGCTCGTCTCCTCGCTCGACGACGAGGCCCCCGCCCTCGCCGACCGCATCGCGGCCGAGCATCTCGAGATCGCGACGCGCGATCCCGAGGCGCTGGCGGCCAGGATCCGCAACGCGGGCGCGCTCTTCCTCGGCGCGTATACCCCCGAGGTCATCGGGGACTACGTGGCCGGTCCTAATCACGTGTTGCCGACGGCACGCAGCGCACGGTTCTCGTCGGGCCTCGGCGTTCTGGATTTCATGAAGCGCACATCCATTCTGAAGCTCGATGAAGCGTCCCTCGAAAAGCTCGCTCCACATGCCATGACGCTGGCGCGGGCCGAGGGGCTCGAAGCCCACAGACGGTCGGTTGAGATCCGGCTTTCGACAAAGGAGGCAGGCGCATGACCGATACCGACGCATCCACCGAGACGGTCGAGACCAACAACCGCCTGGCCGAGATCGTGCTCGATCCGGCCTCGATCGGACGCGGCAACGCCAACATCGAGCACGAGCGGGAAGTGGCGATCTACGATCTGCTCGACGGCAACTCGTTCGAGCTTGAAGGCCGCGACCAGGGTCCCTACAAGCTGACCATCGGTCTGGTCGAGGACCGTCTCGCGCTTACGGTGTTCAGCGCCTCGGAGGCGTCCGCCATGGAAGGAGCGGCGGAGCAGGAGCCGATC
>NZ_JADZBI010000132.1 GCF_020852195.1 Hyphomicrobium sp.
CATCGATGAGAACCCGGCGCCCGTGGCCGCCGTGCTCCGCTTCGCCGACGCCTATCGCAACGGGAACGTGGGCGACCGCACGATCGAGGTGCGCGTACGGCTCGAATCTATGAGCCGCGTGCGCGCCATCCTCGAAACGAGCGACGGCGCCCTCTATGCGGCGAGCCAGTTCATCTCGGGCTCTGGCGGTTGCACCTCGACCGCGCTCAAGGACATGGACGAGGCGATGGCGGGTATCGGCCGCACGCGGCTCAGGGTGGCCGACGACCCGACGCGCGGCCCGCTGTGGAGCGAGGTTCACGTCCAGATCCGCCATCCGAACTTTTCCGGCATGCAGATCGACACGAGGACGAACCGCTACACGCCGGCGCTTTTCGTCGACCGCATCCACGTCGATGTCGGACACGAGCCGCTGGTGTCGATCGAGAGCGGAATTGCCGTCTCCGAGGATCCGAGCTTCCGCCTGAGCTTTGCCAGGCACGACCGCGCCACGGTATCCCTGGTCGCCCACGACACGGACGGCCGCACCTTCCGGTCGCGCGCGGAATGAAGCGGCGCGCCCTGTCCGGCCTCCTGCTGGTCGTCGCGGGCGGGCCCGCCTCCGCCGAGATCCACGACTACATGATCCGGCGCCTCCTCTATCTCGGCACGTCCTGCGGCGTCGACACGCTGGAGCGCCTCGAAAGCCCGGACGACCAGCGCCGCTTCAGGGCCGTGTGCCGTGACGTCGCCTCCTATCCGAAGGGCGTCGTCGTCACCTGCACCGACATCGCCGACGACCGCTCCTGCACCATCGACACGCCGCCCAAGGCGTTCGACAGCCTCGAGCTGCTGCAGCCGCGCCGCGAGTGAGCGCCCTTTCAGATATTTCGAGAGCAGCCTGAAACCGGGCACCCGGCTTTCCGTACCTGAGGGGAAGGGACGCATGGACTGGGCCGCCTTGGCGCGCGGCCGTTCCGGCGCTCTCGACTGTCCAGGGCCTCGGAAGGAATCCGCTTCATGCCATCACGTCGTTGCGCGGCGGCCGCCGCCATAGCCATCGCATTTGCCACGGCAGCCCCGCTGTCGGGCGCCCGCGCCGATACCGACCCCGAAGCCCTCGTCAACGCCTTGAATGCGGTCTTCGGCGCGCATCCCGGCAAGCGCGCGGCGCACCCGAGCGGGGTCTGCGTCAAAGGCTCCTTCACGCCGACCGACGAGGCGGCAAAGCTGTCCAAGGCGCCGCATCTCACAGGCAAGGGGCCATGGCCCGTCGTCGGCCGCTTCTCCATGGCCGGCGGCAACCCGGCGGCCCCCAACACCCAGAAGGACATCGCGCGCGGTCTCGCGCTGCACATCGACCTCGGCGGCGGCAATCAGACCGACATGGTGATGATCTCGGCACCCGTCTTTGCCGCCAAGACGCCGGAGAAGTTCCTGGAGCTGCTGCAGACGATCGCCACCAAGGACAAGGCGAAGATCGACGCCTTCTTCGCCGCCAACCCGGAATCGACGCGCCAGAAGACCTGGCTCAACGCGGGGCCCGTGCCTGCAGGCTATGCTACCACGAGCTACTTCGGCGTCCACACCTTCACGCTGACCAACGCCGAGGGGCAGAGCCGGATCATCAAATGGCAGCTCATGCCCAAGGGCGGCGAGGTCGGCCTCACCGACGAGGAGGCGAAGGCAAAGGCGCCGGACTTCTACAAGCCGGAGCTGACCGAGCGCCTAGCCAAGGGTTCGGCCGAGTTCGACCTCACCGCCATCCTCGGCCAGCCCGGCGACGCTCTCGACGACCCGACCGCGCTCTGGCCGGAGGACCGCAAGTCCGTCGCCATCGGCACGCTTTCCATCGCGGCCCTGGAGAACGATGCCGCCTGCGACACCAACATGTTCGACCCTACCAACGTCGTGGACGGTATCGCCGGCCCTGAGAACGACGGCATTTTCCTGATCCGCCCCGCCGCCTATGCGGTGTCCTTCTCCCGGCGCAACCAGTAGCGCCGCATTGACCGCAAAGGGCATTCGTCCGCACCCGGCCGCCCCGGCGGCCGGGCCCTTCGGGCGGCCGCAATGTCACAGAACGGCAACGGCAGTACACAGACGAATTTGCTATTCACGCGGGGCCGTGCGACTCCGCGCGGGCTTTGCTGCTAGCATCTCCGGGGCGATCCGGACGTATCATGCGCAGCACGCTTGCGGCCGCGCCAAGACACGCCGGCTCTCCGGCGTCCATTTCAAGGGGAGTTTCACATGTTTGGAGTACGTTGCAGAGCGGTGTCCCGGCGCGCCGTTGCGTTCGGTGCCGCCATTGCCACTTTGGGATCGGGTCTGGTCGCGGTGCCCACCGGCGCCGCTGCTCAGAGCCACGAGATCACCGTCACCGTCACGCGTTTTCAAGCCCTCGACAAGGCAGACGAACTCTCGAGCGGCGATTTCTTTGCCCGCATCAGGATCGACGGCAAGGCCGCGTTCTCGCCTGTGCTGAGCGGCCAGAGCGAGTTCAAGCCCAACTGGAAGCTCACGCTTCCCGCCTCGGGCGGCAAGGTGAACGTCAACCTGTCGCTGATCGACAAGGACGTGAGCGTCGATGACCCGATCGACATCAATCGCTTGCCGAACAAGCGCGACCTCGATTTCACGGTCGACACCAGGACCGGAAGGATCGAAGGTTTCCAGCAGTCCTACAAGACCGGCCAGACCATCACGCGCGCAGGCGCCGAGAACAAGAAGGCAAGCATCTCGTTCAAGGTCGACGTGAAGAAGAAATAAGCACTTCGGAGACGCAACGTATCGGGTAGGGCGGTCGTCGTGTCGCGACGACCGCCCTTTCGTTTATGATCCGGCAAGGCAGCGCGACCGTGAAGGGACCATGGGCAAGGAGCGGATTGTCATTCTGACCGGCGCCGGGCTCTCGGCCGAATCCGGCGTGCCGACGTTCCGCGACAAGGACGGTATCTGGGCCAAGGTCGACTACCGCGAGGTCGCGACGCCCGAGGGCTTCGCGAGGAATCCGGCCCGCGTGCACGAGTTCTACAACATGCGCCGCCGCGCCCACGCCGGCATCCGCCCCAATGCCGCTCACGCCGCGCTCGCAAGGCTCGAGCGCGAGCACGCCGGAGAAGTCTGGGTCGTGACGCAGAACGTCGATGCGCTGCACGAGGGCGCCGGCACGCAAAACCTGATCCACATGCACGGCCAGTTGTTTCAGGCCCTCTGCAACGCCTGCGGCAGCCGCGCGCCGTGGGCCGAGGACCTCTCGCTGACGACCGTCTGTCCCGCCTGCACGAACGCCGGCGGCATGCGCCCGGACGTCGTGTGGTTCGGCGAGATGCCCTATCACATGGAGCGCATCCGCGATCTGCTTGAGGCGGCCGACCTCTTCCTGTCCATCGGCACCAGCGGCAACGTCTATCCGGCCGCGGGCTTCGTGGCAGAGGCCCGCGCCTCGGGCGCCCATACGGTCGAGCTCAACCTCGAGCCGTCGGAGGGCTGCTCGCTGTTCGCCGAGTCCGTCTACGGCCCCGCCACCGCCGTCGTCCCCGCCTATGTCGATCGTCTACTGAAGGACCTGTGATGTCCGCACGATTGGGACGCCCGCCCGTCCTCAAGCGTCGAAGACATCCTCTAGAATTTTTCCGATTGGATTGGAAACATCACCGCCTCGATTTCGACGTATCTGGACTCCGGCCTGCGTCGGAGTGATGATATTTCTGCTCGAGCCGACTGCTCCTATCTCTCCATCATCCCGGCGGAGGCCGGGATACAGTTGCGTTGAGGATCGGCTCGGCGATGCTTCCATGCTAGTCGGAAAGACCTCTAGCCGATCTGACGTGGAAGCTTGCGTAGGCCCCGACCTGCGTCGGGGTGACGTCCAGTGTGTGGACGTCGGCTGCCATAAACTCTCTGTCATTCCGGCGAAGGCCGGAACCCACGCAAGTTTCCACCAGCGAGCCGATTGAGAACAGGCGTCATCGCAGCGGCTCACAACGGCCGATTGAGTTTCCAACTAGTGCCCGCCCCCCGTGCAGCGGATGCGCTCGATGCCCGTGCTCGTCGACAGGTCGAGTGGCGTGTCGCCCTCGCAGAGCCGTGCCCCGTCGAGCAGCACCGCGTGCGCCGTGACGCCCGCAAGCCGCGCGAGCGAGAGGTCCGCCCCCTGCATGCGCACGCGCACGAGGCGAGCACCCTCGAGGTTGGTCTCGATCAGGCTCGCGCCCTTGAGCGAGGTGTCCGTGAGATCGACGCGCCGCATGTCCGAACGGTCGAAGGTCGCGTGGTTGAGGTCGCGCCCACGCAGCGAGAAGCTCATCTCGTTGCCATAGCCTTGCCGGTCCGGCACCAAGTCCTCGTCCATCACGATCAGGTTGCGCGCGAAGAGGCTCGTCGGCCGCCGCGTCCAGTCGTCCACCTCGCCCTCGAACAGCACGGCCGTCGGCCAGAATGCCTGCCGGCCGCGCGCGCCTGGCGGCAGTGTGCGCGTGACGTTGCCGAGGCCCTGGTACGGCACCGGCGCCGCCACGGCCTCCACCCCGCCGAGCGTGCGGTCGATCCACTCGCCGGGAATGGTCGCCACCGCGACCGAGAACAGGATTACGAGGCTACCCGCGAACGTCGCCGCGAAGCGCCGCAGCGCAGTGTCCGTGGCAAGCGTCTCGGTGCCCGGATAGATCTTTTCGAGCCCCGCGAGCATGCGCGAGGTGCCGGCCAGGATCAGGAGGCCGACGAGCACGTAGCCGCGGTGCCACCACGTGATCTCGGCATCGTGCACGGGGAGGTAGGTGACCTGGAACGCGAGCAGGAGCCCGATCGGGAGCAGCCGGAGGAACAGCCAGTCCATGGCCCGGAAGGCGGCGCGCAGCGCGAGGTTCTGCTCTGGGCCGGCCTCGATCTGGGAGAAATAGTAGCTGTGCACGCGCAGCCGCGCCGGGTGCGTGAGCGGGATGGCCTCCTGCCGCGTAAGCCCGGCATCGAGCGCCTTGAGCTTGCGGGCGAGGATGATGTGCTGCTGCAGCACGCCCGCGTGCATCACGATGAGCACCAGCGGGCCGAACAGGATGAACGAGCGCAGCGGGATCGACACCTGCAGGATCGGCTGCGCGACCGGCGTGTTGAGCAGCAGATCACGATGGCTGATGCCGGAGAGCGCGATGAAGAAGTAGGCTTCGAGCGCGATCAGGAAGATCCAGGCGCTGCGCGCCGAGGCGCTGGCGACGTTGACGTCCTGCAGCAGGAGCTCGAGGTCGTCGCCCGGCGAGATCTTGGGCTGCGGAACCATCGACTTGTTACCGAACATGAGCGTCCCCTTACGTCTCCCCGGGGCGAAAGCTGCCTATTTTCAGACGGCTAACTTTCATCCCTGGGACGTTCATGCCCGAAAGGCCGCGCCATCTCAAGGGCGGCGGAGCCGGTCTTCCGATTTAGGTTGAAACCGTGCAGCTCCCCCTCACCCGGACGCGATATTCAATTGCGTCCGTCCCCTCCCGTCCATGCTCCGCAAGGACGGATGGAATTTCGGCTATTGACCCGAAGCGGACGTCTGTCCTCCACCATACCCATTGCTGAATTTCGGGTGTGCTCAGTCTCGCGCTAAATCGGTAGTGGCGTTGACGGGCCGGACCACGTCCGTACCGGCCCACTGATCATGCAAAAGGCGACGATGGCGCACGGCCAATACGACGGCGCTGATCACATACGCAAGCTGCAGCAATTGCAACACGTCAGCAAGTGCGCCGAGATGGTCGATGCCATGCGAGGTGACGAGCTTGAGGTTAAAGACCTGTGTGTCGGTTGTCGGCAAGCGGCGAAAAAAGATCTCGCCCGCACCTGCGGCCAGCACGATCAGCTTGATCACGTTGCGCTTGGTGGCAGCCGGGAGCGTGAGCGTCGCGCCATCCAGCAACTTGGTGCGAATGCCGACGACGTATTTCCCGATCGTTGCGCCGAACCACCATTCCAGCAGGATCAGGTACGGTGCGAGGATCACCAGGATCAGGTCATCCAGATAGAAGGGTCGAGCCGGACGCCAGGTCTCGTCGGTCGCCAACGTGATCTGTCGCACGTCGCTCGAATCCTGTCCGGCCGCTGTCCTCTCGGTCACAACGAGTTTCCAGTCATGGGCGATGCCGAGCACCGACCAGGTGCAACTGCGGGCACTTGCAGCCTCGAAGTCGTCTGGCAGCGCCAGTCCCGCCGGAACAGACTCGCTGCTGGTGCAGTTGACGACGTTGAAGATTGTGCTCGCGACGCGCACGCGTCCGCCGGTCACCTCCACGAGAGCCAAACCGATAAGCGCCATCACCAGGTTGATAATCAGGACATCCACGGCAGTCGCCACGCCGCGTTCCCAAAGACGTGCGCGCGACTCGGCGGGCGGACGCGAAGATTGTGACGTCTCGACCATGTGTAGTCCCGCGAAATGATTAGACGTACAGGATGTTCTATCTCCCATGGGCGATAGATTTGCAGCGCTCCCGCGCCGGCATGCGCTCGTGGTTGATGTTGACCGTCAGTGCGTTCGGCTCGTCTAAAGTACGTAAACGTCGGCGGTCGCTGCCGTATGCGTACAAACGATCTAATGCACCAACCTGTAGATCATTGTCGCGTAACTGGGGACCTTCGCGGGCAGTCAGCGTGGCACTCTGCATCGCCGGCCGCACTAATACCTAGTCCAGCCGAGATGCCAACGCTCGGCGGAAAATCGCAAAGTGCCGCTCCGACCAAGGCTATCCGCAATCGCGGTGTGCGGCTGTTCCGTGAGGAACAGTGTCCACCAATGTCACCTTCTGGTCCGAAACCGAAATTCAACCTGAGACATTACCCAAGGCTGCATCGCCTCCAGGTAGGAAGCGCTGCACTGATCAGTCGCAAGCCCCCTCAACCCTCGGCCAGCCCCGCGATCTCGAGCGCGAAGGCGTAGCCGATGGCCGTCTCGCGCAGGCGCTCGAAGCGGCCGGACGCGCCGCCGTGGCCGGCCTCCATGTTGGTCTTGAGCAGCACGAGATTGTCGCTCGTGTTGAGCTGCCTGAGCCGCGCGATCCACTTCGCCGGTTCCCAATAGGTGACGCGCGGGTCCGTAAGGCCGGCGAAGGCGAGGATGTGCGGATAGGTCTTTGCCTCGACGTTGTCATAGGGGCTGTAGGAGCGGATGATGGCGAAGTCCTCGGCGCTCTCGATGGGGTTGCCCCACTCGGGCCACTCCGGCGGCGTCAGCGGCAGGTCCTTGTCGAGCATGGTGTTGAGCACGTCGACGAACGGCACGTCGGCGATCAGGCCCAGGAACAGGTCCGGCGCCATGTTGGCGACCGCCCCCATCAGCATGCCGCCCGCAGAGCCGCCATTGGCGACGATGCGCCCGCGCCGCGTCAGCCCTTCGGCCGCGAGATGCTCGCCCGCCGCGATGAAGTCGGTGAACGTGTTGCGCTTCGTCTTGTGCTTGCCGTCGGTGTACCAGCGGTAGCCCTTGTCCTTGCCGCCGCGGATGTGGGCGATGGCGAAGATGAAGCCGCGGTCGACCAGCGAGAGCCTCGCCGTCGAGAACGACGCCGGGATGGAGATGCCGTAGGAGCCATAGCCGTAGAGGAACAGCGGCGCCGACCCGTCGAGCGGCGTACCCTTGCGGTAGAGGATCGAGACCGGCACCGTCTCGCCGTCCTTGGCCGGCGCGAACAGGCGCCGGGTGACGTAGTCGTCCGGGTTGTGGCCGGAAGGGATCTCCTGGCGCTTGCGCAGCACGCGCGTGCGCTGAGCCATGTCGTAGTCGTAGGTCTCGGCCGGCGTCGTCATCGACGAGTATGTGAAGCGCAGCGTCGTCGTCTTGAACTCGTAGCCTTCCGACATGCCGAGCGCGTACGCCTCTTCCGCGAACGCGATCCGGTGCTCGCCGGCGAGATCGAGGATCTCGCGGTCGACCTCGATGCCCGGCGTGATCGGCGTGATGACGAGGCGCGGCAGGCTGTCCTCGCGCTCGAGCCGGACCAGATAGTCGCCGTAGGCCTGCATGTCGAGGATCAGCCGGCCGGCCTTGTGCGGCACGATCTCGCGCCAGTTGGCGCGACCCGGCTGATGCACCGGCGCGGCGACGACGCGGAAATCCTCGGCGTCCTCCGAGTTGGTGAGGATCAGGAGGTGCGACCAGTGATGGTCGACGTGATACTCGTGTCCCGTCTCGCGGGCCTCGACGAGGTGCGGCAGGCTCGTGGGCTCGTCCGCGTCGATGAGACGGATCTCGTTGGTCTGGTGGTCGTGCGCGTCGATGGCGAGGTACTTGCCCGAGAGCGTCTTCTGCAGCGCCACGTAGAAGCCGATGTCGCGCTCCTCGTAGACGAGCACGTCGTCCGAGACCGGCGTCCCGAGCCGATGCCGGTAGACGAAGAGGGGACGGTGATGGTCGTCGAGGCGGATGTAGAACAGCGTCTGGCTGTCGTTCGCCCACTGCATCTCGCCGCGGGTATCGGGGATCGCATCGGGGAGATCCTCGCCCGTCGCGAGGTCGCGGATGCGGATCGTGTAGATCTCCGACCCCTTGTCGTCGACCGCATAGGCGAGCAGCCGGTGGTCGGGGCTGTGCGCTTTCCCGCCGAGGTCCCAATAGGCCAGACCCTCGGCCTCGGCATTGCCGTCGAGGAGCACGTGCTCGTCCCCCCCGCCGCGCGGGCGCCGGCAGAGCCGAGGATACTGCCCGCCGGCGACGAAGTTCGAGTAGTAGTCGAACGGCCCGTCGGGCGCCGGCACCGAGGAGTCGTCGGGCTTGAGGCGCGCCTTCATCTCGGCGAAGAGCTTGGCCTGCAGCGGTTGCGTCTGGGCGAGCGCCGTTTCGGTATAGGCGTTCTCGGCTTCGAGGTAGGCGCGGATCTCTGCGTCGAGCACGGAGGGATCGCGCATCACCTCTTGCCAGTTGGCCGCGCGCAGCCACGCGTAGTCGTCGACCAGCGTGACGCCATGGTGCGTCGCGGTGACGGGCTGGCGCCGGGCGACGGGCGGGGAGGGGAGAGCGGCGCGCGAGACGGGGCCATGCATTGGCGGCAACCTTCCGTAGGGCTTGGGACCGTCGTCCCCTAAGGGGAGCGGGGAGGCGAGGCAACGGGTTTCGACGACGAGATCGGTTGTGAAGCCAGGCCCCGGATCCGGGGCGGCGTGATTTACCAGTCGCCCAAAAATGCACTCCGGCAGCCGCGAGGCAACGTGCCCAAAAATGCATCGTACCTTTCAATCTTAACGAAGGATTGGAGCTGCAAGCAAGCTCGCGCGGTCCGCGATCTATTGCACGGGGCGGCAGGATCACACGAGAAAACCTTGCTGGTGCGCCACATCCAAATGGAAGCAGCAGCAATCGCGCGTTTCGCAAGGCAGAGGATATGTCTTGCCGCAGTTAGGGATTTGCTCAGGATTTGCAGCCCCGGCGTTGACATCAAACATGGAATGATGTCCAAAGACGCGGGCGGCATAGATTGCCCGCACCGCATCACACACTGAGCAAGCCGGCCGGATGATGTTGGGGTCAGCTTGAGTCTATTGCGGAAAGACTATAAATAGCCTTGAGTTGACTTTATTGGATGTAGTTTTCGGCGTCCGCGGTTGCGTTGCGGGCCCGTTTGGAAGGAAGCAGCGATGGAAGACGGGGCCCAGCCGGAGTTGGTCGAGCTGACTGCGAGGATCGTTTCCGCGTTCGTGAGCAATAACACGATCGGTGCGGAGAACTTGCCGCAACTCATCAACGAGACCCATGCCGCATTGAGTCGCGCCACGGGCACCGTTGTGCAGCCGGAGCGCGAGGAGCTGAAGCCGAAGGTCCCGGTCAAGAAGTCGGTGATGCCCGACCACATCGTCTGCCTCGAGGACGGCAAGAAGTTCAAGTCGTTGAAGCGCCACCTGCGCACCCACTACAACCTGTCGCCCGAGGAATACCGCGAGAAGTGGGGCCTGCCGCACGACTATCCGATGGTGGCGCCGAACTACGCCCGCGCCCGCTCGGACCTCGCCAAGAAGATGGGCCTTGGCACGCGGCGCGAGAAATAGCGCGCCACACAGATCGAAGCACACGCAAGGGCGCGGCCGCAGGGCCAGCGCCCTTTTTGCTTTGCGGTAGCTGCGCTGCAGCGCGAGCGGGTGGCGCACTTATCCTCGCCGTTCACTGCTCCGCTAGTTTCGACGTGGGCCGCATCGCGTCACGGCGTAGGATCGGCGGCGTGAAGGGCGATCGAGATCGGGAGACGATACCGCATGAGCCTGAGAGCCGCCGTTGAGTGTGCCGCGCCGCCGCGGGCCGGCCGGGACCGCCTTGCCGCGTGGTTCATCGCCTCGCAGGGCGGGCGCGAGATCTGCCTGCCGGCCGTGGCCGACGGCGGGGAACGGCCGCTCAGCCGCCTTCCCGAGACCGAGGCCGACCGCGTGCGGCACCTGATCGAGGCGGCCATCGGCGACGTGTTCGGCGTGCGGCGCGACGACCTCGGCAAGGCATCGCGCGGCAAGGCGCCGGTCGCGCTGGCGCGTCAGGCGGCCATGTACGTCGCCCACGTCTCCTGCGGATGGAACCTGACCGACGTCGGCCAGATCTTCGCGCGCGACCGCACCACCGTCGCCCACGCCTGCGCGGTGATCGAGGACCGCCGCGACGACCCCGTGTTCGACCGCGCGCTGGAATTGATGGAATGGATCGTACCCACGCTGGTGGGACGCGACCTCATCCACGGGCATCACGGCATCTGAAATCCCGAGGCCACGAATGAGCAATCCCGCGAGCACCCGTTTGCCGAAGGCCCCCGTGCGCGCGCCGCGCACCCGCAAGGCGCACAAGCCCGCTGCCGATCGTGCGCTCCCCGTGCGCAACATCGCCGAAAGCCCCATCGCCTGGCTGTTCAACCGCCCCGACCGTGACGGCAACCCGCTGATCAGCGAGGCGCAGTTCAACGCTGGCGAGAAGCTGCGCGCCGACTTCTGGTTCGCGCAGATGCAGCCCAGCGTCACCCAAAGCTGGAGTTTGTCAGCAAGCGCCGGGGCAGGCCGGCGCAGCGCACCGGGCACCGGCGTTGAGCTCGCGGACAATGTCATCGCCGCCGGTGAGCGTGTGCGCCGCGCGCTGTCCGCCGTTGGCCCCGAGCTCTCGGGCATCCTCATTGACGTGTGCTGCCACCTGAAGGGCCTCGAGGATGCCGAGCGCAAGGCCGGCTGGCCGCAGCGCTCGGGCAAGATCGTCCTCGGCGTGGCCCTCTCCGCGCTCGCGCGCCACTACGGCTTCACCTCACCGGCCGCTGCATCGACGCCGCATGTCGCGCGCGTCCGCCACTGGGGCACTGCCGACTACCGCCCCGCCATCGACGGCACCGAGGACGCCGCCGACGGCGCACTGCCGTCATCCCGGTGAGGCCGGGATCCAGACAAAGTTTCCAAGAGCGAGCGGGTGAGTGGAGGGCGCCTCACGCCACCGCCGCGCGGGCGTCGGACTGGATGCGCGCCACCATCGACGCGAGGCCATTCGAGCGCTGCGGCGTCAGATGCTCCTTGAGGCCGAGCGCCTGGAACGCCGCCTCCGGCTCGATGGCGAGGATCTCGCGCGCGGGCTTGTCCTGATAGAGCGCGAACAGGATGGCGATCAGGCCGCGCACGATGTGCGCGTCGCTGTCGCCCTGGAAATGCAACACGGGCCCCGTACCGTTCTCTCCCGGCCGTGCCTCGCTCCAGAGCCACACCTGGCTCGCGCAGCCGCGCACTTTCGTTGCCTCCGTGCGGAGCGCGTCGGGCAGCGGCGGCAGCGTACGGCCGAGCTCGATGATGTAGCGGTAGCGGTCCTCCCAGTCGTCCAGGAGCTCGAAATCCGACTGGAGGCGGGCGATGGTCATGCGTGCGAATGTCCTCCGGCGGCCCATGCGGCCGACAGAGCACATATAGGGCTTCCGGCGGGCGAGGGAACCGGTTTTACCGGGCCCTCAGGGCGTCACGTCGCCGTCAGATATCGCCATCCCGCACCTCGGCGCGCCAGACGGGACTCAGGTCCTCGGGCTTGAGCGTTCCGCGCTCGCTCGCGAGCTGCGGGACGGGAGCGCCGGTCGGAGCGCCCTCGAGCGAGGTGCGGATCGCCACGTCGTAGGCGAGCTTGCCGGCGAACTGGGCCTTGCGCAGAAAGGCGTCCCAGAACTCGCCCGCCATCTCGCACTGGCGCCCGTTGCGGTCGCAGTAGGTGATGGTCCAGTGCGCGGCCGTGGCCGCGCGCTCGTAAAGCGCCTCTTGCTGCTCCTGGTCGGACGGCATCACGGCGACGCCGAGCGAGAGAACGACGGCAATCCGGAACAAGGACATGGCGAGCGGCAACTCCGGTCGTGGACGATGCGGGTCTGGAAACCCCTGATGTCCCGCACGCTACGGCAAAAATTTTGAGGAAGACCGGCCGCCGGAGCGACAATTTAAGACGATCTTTAAAAGAGTTATCGGAAAATTTGAGACGAATTTTATGGGCTTTGGAGCAGGTTAAGGCAATCTTAACAGCCGCCCCACGATACTGCCGCCGCCCGACAAGACGAGTGAGGCCAGGCCCCACGATGACGCCATCTGCTGTGAGGTTTGCGTTCCTGATGTTTGCCCTCCTCACGGGTGCGATGGCGACCAACATCTTCGTGCTTCAGCCGCCCGCCCGCCAGTTGGCCGGGCTTGCGCCCGCAACCGACGCTCCGTCGGCCGCGCCGTCGGGGTGGAGCAGCCGCCACGACGCGCCGCCTGCCACCGCCCCCGCGCCATCGTCCACTCGGCCGTCGGCCGTCGTCCCGCGCCTGGAGACGGGTGCCGTGAAGCCGCTGCCCGAGACCGCGGACCGCACGGATCTCGTCCGCGCCATCCAGCGCGAGCTCAAGGCCAAGGGCTACGAGACGGGCGCCGTCGACGGCGTCGCAGGGCTCGTCACGCGCGGCGCCATCATGGCCTACGAGGCCGACTCGGGGCTGCCCCTGACCGGCGAGCCCCGCCCGGCGCTGCTGCAGCATCTCGTCCTCGGTTCGTCCGACATTTCGGCGTCCGGCGCGGGCGACCGCACGCCCCCCGGCCCGGAGGCCGAGGCGGTCATCCGCGCGGTGCAGCGGGCCTTCCGCCAGCTCGGCTACCTCACCACCGTGCCCGACGGACGCTTGAACGACGCCACCAGACGTGCGATCCGGAGGTTCGAGATAGACCGGAAGCTCAAGGAAACGGGCCGCATCTCCGGCGAGCTCCTGGCAAAGCTCGCGGGGCTGGCGAGCGACGCGCTGCAGGCGGCCAAGCACTAGACCATGATCGCTTTGGACCCTATCGGTCCGAAGCGTGAATCATTGGTCCAACAAGTGACCATGATCGCTTCGGACCCTATCAGTCCGAAGCGTGAATCATCGGTCTCGTCAAAAGGGCGGAGCCGCCGGACGGCGCCCGCGTCCACGGGCGAGCCCCAACATCCCGAAGCAAGGCCGGAGCGATGCGGCTCAAATCCGAAATCTGGGTCAAGGCCTACGTGCGCCGCTCGGCAGGCGGCGGCCGGCACGCCTATATCGTTCGCCACGGCGATGACGACGCCGGTGCCATCTACATCCGCATCAATCGCCTCGACGGCACGTCGCTGCTTTACGGCCCCGCGCCTGCATCGCTGTCGGGCCTCGAGACCGACCGTCGCTGGGTGGCGTTCTTCAAGGGTGCGGCGCGTCCCGACGCCGAGGTCGACGGTGTGCTGGAGCGCGAGGCCCGCACCGATCCCGATCTCTGGATCGTCGAGGTCGAGGCGCGCGACGGTGTGCACGGCCTCGAGGGATGGCTGGCAGAGATCTGAGGCATACGGGACACGCCTTCGCTGTAGCGTGCGCTGCGTTAACCTTTTGTTAACCAAAGCAGGAGCCCCATAGATGTATCCGCGACGATGCGGAACGCCCGACGAGGGACCGGGCGACAGACGCGAGGATGCAGGGGGAGCCACGCGATGGCCAGCATTCTGGAGTTCAGGCAGCCGGCGTTCGGCTGTCGCCAAGGCACAGCAAGACGCGAGGGGAGAGGGTCCGCCGACATCGTTCTCTTTCCCGGCGTCCGCTACGAGCGGTGGACCGAGACGTCGTCCGATACGGCAAAGCCACGCCGCCGTGCACGCCGCCGCGATCACCTCGACCTCGACGATTGA
Source organism: Hyphomicrobium sp. (assembly GCF_020852195.1). Lineage (GTDB taxonomy): Bacteria > Pseudomonadota > Alphaproteobacteria > Rhizobiales > Hyphomicrobiaceae > Hyphomicrobium_C. Next base: position 14,102 of record NZ_JADZBI010000132.1, read on the forward strand.
GAGCCGACGGTCGTGACGTATCACCCGCGTAGCTTCCGCTGCGCGATCTTCCATGACGTGGACGCGCACACCCCACTTTCCTCCCCCTCGAGGGGGAGGACGCCGCGCCATGAGTTAGCGAGCGATCCCGGTGTGGGTCTCGCCACGCATGCGTGACAGCTCGCTAACTCATCCTCG
>NZ_JADZBI010000133.1 GCF_020852195.1 Hyphomicrobium sp.
GGATTCCAGGCAAAGGCTAGACGCCGATGCCGCGCGCAAAGGCCGACGCGAGCCAGGCACGTTCGACCGCGCCAAAGCCGACCAGGAGTTCGAGCGCGCGCGCAAGGAAGCACAGCAGAAGGGCGGCGGGCCTCTCGAGACATGGCGCCCCGCGGCGGCGAACAAGTTCGAGGAGCTGCGCAAGGGACGCAAGACGCGCGAGGTCGGCGCACGTGACATCATCACCGAGCCGGACAAGCGCGTGATCGTGCGCGACGAGACGCGCACAATCATCCGTCACGACGAGACCGCGCGACTTGCGCGGAACCGGCGAGAAGTGCGTCGCGAGCGCCGCAAGGACGGAACCTGGCTGGTGATCACGGCGGGCCTGGCCGGTGCACTGATCCACTCGATCATGGACGACGACGGACGCGTCCTGCGGCGCAGCCGCAGGGACAGGGACGGACGCGAGCACGTTCTCTTCGACGACCGCCGCTCCTATCGCGGCGGCGGCTACGGTCCCGACTATCGCCCCGTCTATATCGACCTGCCGCCACCGGTGGTGCGCATCCCGCGCGAGCGCTACATCGTCGACTACGACCGCGCGTCGTTCGACGACATCTACGAGGCGCTCGACGCGCCGCCGGTCGAGGACCTGGACCGCGGCTACTCCCTCGACGAGGTGCGCTATAACTACAGCATCCTCGAGCGCATGCGCCGCGTCGATCTCGATGCCGTCACCTTCGCGTTCGCCTCATGGGAGGTCGGGCCGGATCAGTATGCGAAGCTCGACCGCATCGCGCGTGCCATCGAGCGCGTTCTCGACCGACGGCCGGACGAGCTGTTCCTGATCGAAGGGCATACGGATGCCGTCGGAAACGAGATCGACAACCTGTCGCTCTCCGACCGGCGCGCAGAGACGGTTGCCGCGATCCTGACTGATAACTTCGGCATTCCGCCCGAAAACCTCACGACGCAGGGCTATGGCGAAGCGTATCTCAAGGAGCTGACGGATGGACCGTCGCGGATCAATCGCCGCGTCGCCGTGCGCCGTATCACGCCGCTGCTCGCCCGCGAGGGCTGGGACGATCCGAGTTGAGGGCGGCGGGCGTTCGCCGCCTCGTCAAAGGTTCGTGACGTCGCGCAGGCGATACCACGTCTCGACGACGGGCACGGCGCGCTTGGCGATGGGGTGCGCCGGGAAGCTCGGAAAGGCCAAGTCGTCGAAGGCGGTGCGGCCCTCGCTGCTGCCCACGATCTGAAGCGCGATCTTGTGCCCGAAGTAGGTGGCGCGCGAGACGCCCGTCCCGCAGTAGCCGATGGCGTAGTGGACACCGGCGGCGGTGCGGCCGAGATGGGGCACCTCGTCATAGGTGTAGCCGATGAGCCCGTCCCACGCGTGCGTGACAGGCACGTCCGTGATGCCTGGAAAGACGTGCAGCATGTCGCGGGCGAGGTGGCGGAAGGCGCCAGGCGAGGCGCTGTCGGCGCGCCGCCCGACCCGGCCGCCCCAGATGAGGCGACGCTCGCCCGGCGCAACGCGGAAGTAATAGAAGACCCGATTGGTATTGCCGTACACGCGGTTCTTGGGCAGGAGGCCGGAGAACATGGCCTCGGGAATCTCGCCCGTGGCAATCAGGCCGGACCCGATCGGCACGATTCGCCTGCCGAGCTCAGGGACGATGCCGTCGGTGTAACCGTTGGTTGCGATCAGCACGTCCCTACATTTGATCTCGCCGAGCGGTGTCTTGACGGAGAAGCCGGGCCGGCGCGCAGAGATCGCCTCCGCCGGCGCGTTGCCCGCGATGCGGCCTCCGGCGTCCTCGATACGTTGCATCAGGCCTGCGTGATAGAGGCCGGGGTGCAGCGACGCGTCCCCCGGCAGCACGGACCCGCCGAAGAACACATCCGAGCCGATCTCGTTCCTCTGCTCGGCGCGCGGCACCATGAAGCTCTCGACGCCCGCAATCTCGCGCAGATCGTCCATGTCGCGCGCCATCGCCTCGTAGTGCTCGGGCCGGACGGCGGCGCGTAAGCGGCCGCAGCGCGTGAAGTGGCAGTCGATCTTCTCCGTGGAGACGAGCTCCGCGATATAGTCGAGCATGCGCACGCCCTCGCGCAGTAGCGCCTCCGCCTTGCTGCGCCCCCGCAGCGCGACGAGGCGCTTGACGCGGAACTTCTGGTTGCCGCTCCCGATCTGGCCGCCGTTGCGCGTCGAGGCGCCGAAGCCCGGAACGCCGCGCTCCAGCACGACGACCGAGCGGCCACGGCGCAGCAGCGTCAGCGCGGCCGAGAGGCCGGTGAAGCCGGAGCCGACGATGACGACATCGGCCTCTGCGGGGAGCGTTACGGGTTCCGAGCGGCGCGGCGCGGCCTCCCACCAGTATGGCTTGTAGATGAGCGCTGCGGACAGCGCGGCGCGCCCGCCTGCAAGCTCCGACGCCGTGGGAGGCGCACGCTCACCCATGGATCTTACGCCAGTCGGGAATGCGTGCGAAAAGGCTCAAAGTCATTTGACCGCCATGCATAGTTCTTCTCCCCCGCGGAGATGAACTATCACATTGCGCGAACAAAAAAAGCGGCTCACCGACGGTGGGAGAACCCGGGGTGAGCCGCAGTCGCGTAGGGTCGCGCTGCGCCTCACCGCAACGCACGAACCAGACTGCGCGCTCCCGGTTACGGACTTATGAGCAAGCCACCTGTAGAACCTTACAGGCGCGCGCGCGTGCTCATGGCTCCCAGCGGAAAACGGCGCACGCATGCGTCGCTCCAAACCCGCGAATAGCCGGCTCCGCAAATCTCGCATTTTTTGAGATTCGGCCTTTGCAGGCTCGATGAAATTTCGGTGCCGATATCAATTGAAGCGCTTCGCGCAAGCCGCGCCTTTGAGCGTATTCCGCTCGCGTTTCGCTCTCCGTTTTTCGACGCGCTGTCAGATCCGACAGGACGCGCGGCAATGCAAAATTAAAGCGCCGCCTCAGACACTCGCACGCAAGTCGTTGGCGGCGATGCGATATTTCGACCTTAAGAGATCTTTCACCGTCAGCGATCCGCGCATCCGACGCGCCGAGAAATTCCTGTCTCATCGCGTTGCTTGTGACGCAGACAGTTTTGAAAGGTGAAGAGCATGGCTCAAATCTGGGATTGTCCGCCCGCTCCGTGCGAGCCACCGCCCGAAGAGTGTGACTGCCCCCCCCAACCCGAAGAGGAGTGCCCCATGAGCTGCGATGATCAGACCCCGACCGTCGTGAACAACAATACCAACAACAACACCGTCAACATCTACGTCACGCCCGGAGAGCCGGGCTCTGGCGGCGGCGGCGGAACCACCCTCATCGACCTAGGCGATTTGAGCCTCGGCGACTTGGACCTCGGCGACGTGGGCCTCCTGGACCTCGGCGACGTCGGCCTCGACGTCATCGGCGACGTGAGCGAGGTTCTGGGTGACGTGAGCGCGCCGGTCGACCTGTCGTCGCTCCTGAACAACGTCGCGGACCTCGATGTCGGCGACGCGCTGACTGATGTGCTCGACGCCGGCGACATCGCGGACGTGGGCGGCATCACCGCGCCCATAACGGACCTGCTCAACGCCGACGCCTCGGGGCTGCTCGGCAACGTGAGCGCCCCGGTCTCCGAGCTTCTCGACCTCGACGCCACGGCCCCCATCGACATCATCGATGACGTCACCGCGCCTGTGTCTGAGCTTCTGGATGCCGATGCCTCGGGCCTGCTCAGCGGCATCACCGTGCCCGTCGATGCAGCCGTGGACGGCGTCTCTCCCACGGTCTCGAACCTTCTCAGCCTCGATGCGCTGGACAGCGTCACGGCACCGGTCGAGCTTCTCGACGGCGTCACCGCCACGGTGTCGGACGTTCTGGAGGCCGATGCTTCCGGCGGGCTGCTCGGCGACGTGACGGCGCCGGTGTCCGATCTCCTCAATGTCGACGCGCTGGATACGGTCACCGCGCCAGTGTCCGACCTTCTGGACGCGGACGCTTCCGGGTTGCTCGGCGATGTGACGGCGACGGCCTCCGACCTTCTGGGCGTCGATGCTCTGGATTCGATCTCCGCACCGATCGACATCGTGGACAGCGTCACCGACATCCTGGATGCCGACGCCTCCGGCGACCTGCTTGGCGATGTGACGGCGACGGCGTCTGACCTGCTCGGTGTCGACGCGCTCGACTCCGTCTCCGCGCCCATCGACATCGTCGACGGCATCACCGCGTCGATCTCGGACCTCCTGGACGCCGATGCGGATGCGAGCGCCGATGCGGACGCGGATGCCTCCGGTGGCGGCTTGCTCGGCGACATCAGCGTTGGCGCCGACCTCGGTGCCAGCATCGCCGATCTCCTCACCAACGTGGCCGAGGCCGACGTGTCGGGACTCCTCTCCGGCCTCGGCGTGACCGGCGACGGGCTGCTCGGCATCGACCTCGGCGACGTCGGCGCGCTCGTCGGGGCCGAGGGCGCGGGCGGCGTTCTGCCGGGCTTGAGCCTCCAGGGCTTGCTGAGCCAAGTCGACCTGTTCGATACGGTGGACGTTTCCGCAGACACCGCTTGAAGCTGGATTCGGCCCCGAAACTCTTTTTCGGGGCCGAATTTACACTTCCATAATTATACCACCCAATAATTCTGGCTCCGAAACTTCATCGGCAAATACATCTTGGGTTCAGCCTCATTATTTCGGCCGTCGGAGCTAGAAAAGACATAGAAATCTTCAAAGGGAGCATTGCCAATGAACAAAGGCATCGATTCGCTTAGTCTGCGCGCTAGCTCCATTCTCAATATGCCTGCCGACGGCGCGGCCGCGGATCTCGCCCGCCTCAACAGGCGTCGTGGCGTTGGAAGCTTCCTCACCCGTTCCTTCTACCTCGGGCAACTGATCGTTGCGCAGCAGTTCGTCAGCGGAGCAGCGCAGGCCAAGCTTACGGACGACGCCCCTGGCGACAGCGCGGATGGCACCGCTGACACTGCCACCGCGGGCGCGGCAACGTCGCTTCAAGGCGCGGGCCTGTCCGGGGAGGCGGGCGCCTCGTCGCCCGCGCATGCAATCGCGGCCAAGACGATGGCCGGCGCACCTGTCAGTGTCCCTGTCCACGATGCGCCCGAGGCCGGTGCCTCCGCCGTTCAGGACGGCGTGACCGCGGGTGGCGGGAACGCCGTCGGCGACGGCGGCGCGGTTGCGAGCGCGAGCGTGGACGGCGAAGCGGCCGAGACCGTCGCCGCCGCAGGTCCCGATGGCACGGGCATCACGCTCGACCTTGATCTTCCGCTCGATGTCGGCACGCTCACGACCCCCGTCTTCGATCTCCTGGAAGGCACCATCGAGCTGACCACGGGCATCGTCGATTCCACGTTCGACGCCTTGAAGTCGTTGCCTATCGTCTCGGATCTCCTCGGCAGCACCGTGCCGCAGGTGGTCGATCCCCTGCTCAATACCGTCGACAGCATCGTTTCGGGCCTCGGCGACAGCGTCGGCTCCTCGGGCGTGATCCAGTTCGCGACGAATACGCTGTCGAACCTCCAGGATCAGTTCTTCGAGGGCGGCAGGTACTCCGATCTCGGCATCTCGATTCAGTCGGAACTCGCCGAGTCGACCGTGGACGTCCTGACGTCGGTGGCCTCGCTGGGCGATACGTTCGGGGATCACCTCGACGATGCGACGTTCGGTATTACCTCGAGCCTCCACGACACTGCGAAAGGCGGCATCGCAGAGCTGCTGTCGTAGCTTCGGACCGTAGGGGAGACTGTCCGTGACCGAACCCTTGACGATCAGGCCAGCGGCCCGGCGGACGATCGGTGTCGTCATCGACGACTACATCGCTCGTGCCGAGGGTCTGGTCCGTCGTCTCCCACAAGCCCTGCCCGGCGCCGAGATCCGCAAGTTCACGGCCAAGGCCGCCGTCGCGGCGTCGCGGGCCTGCGGCACCCACTCTCCCACTTCCGCCGCGCGCCTCACTCCCATGGCCGAGTGGA
>NZ_JADZBI010000134.1 GCF_020852195.1 Hyphomicrobium sp.
AGCTTGTGCGCATCCGCCTTTCGGACCAGTCCGCGCTCGATGCGGACCTCGCCGCTGTAGCCGAGCGATACGATCGCGCCGGCAACCGCGAGTGTGTCGGCAGGCCAGGTTTCTGACGAGTTGGTCAGAGTGTCGATGCGCTGTTCAAGCTCAGCCAGGCGATCCTCGTCGGCATCGTCACTATCGGCGAGGTCGTCGTACTCTGACGAGAGACGATCCAGCTCGGCCTGATCGGATTCCGACAGGTGGGCGCGATCGGGATAGACGCGCTTGAACTGGCCGAAGGTCTGGTAGTCGGCATCGGGAACGGTATCGACCCAGCTCCAGCCTTCAGGGGACAACTCGCCGGCGATGACAGAGAGTTTTTCGGAGACGAGGCGATCGAGCAGACCAGCATCCTGCAAGTAGCAGCTGTCCTCGTCGTCGAAGAGATCCTGACGGGTCGCTCCACCGGCAGCGCGGTAGGCGTCGATGCCAACGAAGCGCGCACGCTTGTCGGACATGGGCACTTCGCCTTCGGTGAGGTAGCGGCGGATGGTCTGCGCAGAACGGCTGTACTCCGAAAGCTCATTGAACACACGCTCCTGGGCCGCATGGTCGTCGCTGACGGTGAACGCCTGGGCCTGTTCCAGATCGAGCTCACCGTTGCGATAGGCATCGAGGATAGCGGGCGAAAGGCGTCCGAGCTTCAGACGCTTGGCGACGGCAGATTCAGCAATGCCGAACCGGGCGGCAACATCCGGAATGGACGCACCGTCATCGATCAGCGACTTGAACGCCTCGAACTGGTCGGCCGGGTGCATGGGGGCCCGCACGACGTTCTCGGCAAGGCTCAGTTCTGCCGGATCGATCTCGCCGTCGGCGAGCATGCAGGGGACCTGGCAGTCCTTCTCGATAAGGCCTTCCTTAGCGAGGGCCTGAAGAGCGAGAAAGCGACGCTGACCGGCGATGATACCGTATTTGCCGCGCTTGGATTTGCGGACAACAAGGGATTGCAGCAGGCCGTGCGCGGCGATGGATGCGGCAAGCTCCTCGATGCCGACACGGATGTCGGTCTTGCGGACGTTGCCGTCCCAAAGCGCCAGCTTGCTCAAGGGGACATGGATGATATCAGTCATGGATTGCTCCTTCGGTTCACGAGCCCGCCGTGATTGGCGGTCTCGATGCCGAAGGACAGGCGACGGGGTTCAAGCGGACGCGGAACCGATGCCCGAAGGGCGAGGCGGCCGGCGAAGCCGAAAGCCGAGGGCCGTTGGCCCTTGAAGCGGACGCGCACCGGCGCAGGATCGGCATGATGGATGAGACCGCCCGGCGGGCCATTGGCGAAGGGAAGCCATGGATAGGTATGCGTGCCCGAGCAAACTGCGCAATTGGGCAGGTGAGGTTTGCCAGGGCAGATTCGGGACGCGACGAGCGAACTGCGCGAACCACAAATGTTGCTGAAAGCAGCAGAGGCCTCAATACGGGAATATCAAGAACCCAGGCGCTTTTTTAATTTCATAATCATTACGCCTCGCAAATGAGAGTCGAGTTATTTCAGGATAAGCAGAACAAGATTGCGGCAAATTGGCGCACTGATACAATAGACAACAAACTCCGAACAAGCGAGGTTTCTTGTTTTTCTTTTCAACTAGACAAAGATGTTCCGATCGAGCCGTACTGGAAGCCCTTCATCGCTCCCAAGCCATCATAGAATTCGAGCCTGATGGAACGATTTGCACCGCAAATAAGAACTTTCTTGATGCGCTCGGCTATACGCTCGATGAAATCAAAGACCGCAAACATCGCATGTTTCTATCAGACGAATATGCGAATAGCAGCGCCTACAAGATCTTCTGGGACAACCTCGTTGGAGGTGAGAGCCAAGTAGGAGAGTTTGGCCGCATCGGAAAGAACGGCAAGGAGGTCTGGATCGAAGCCTCGTATAACCCGGTCTTCGACAATAGCGGGAAGGTCATGCGGATCATAAAAATCGCGAGTGACGTCACCGCAAAGAAGCTCACGAATGCCGATGCGACCGGCCAGTTGGCGGCCATCTCAAAATCACAAGCTGTCATCGAGTTTGAAATGGACGGAACGATTCGTACGGCGAACGGAAACTTCCTGAAAGCCCTCGGTTATGAATTGACCGAGATTCAAGGGCGGCATCACCAGATATTCGCGGAACCGGCTTATGCTGCGAGCATCGAGTACCAAACGTTTTGGAATGCGCTTCGCACAGGAACCTACCAGTCCGGCCAGTTCAAGCGTATCGGCAAAAGCGGTCGCGCCGTGTGGATTGAAGCGTCATACAATCCAATTATGAACATGGCAGGCAAACCTTTCAAGGTGGTCAAATACGCGACTGACATTACGGCTCAGGTCGAATTGATCGAGAAGGTGCGCTCGCTGATTGGCGTCAATATCGGCAGCATCGATAATGCAATGAAGGAAGTTGATGAACGAACCACGAATGCCGCCTCTGCGGCGCACGAGGCATCGTCGAATGTTCAAAGCGTAGCTTCGGGCACGGAAGAGATGACGGCATCGATACAAGAGATCGCCCGTAGCATGACGCAGTCTCTGGACGCCGTGCAACTGGCGAGAGAGGACACCGATACAGCGAACCAGTCGGCACAACGCCTCATCGAAGCAGCCCGGGCGATGACGGATATCATCGAGATCATCCAAGCGATTGCCAACCAGATCAATCTGCTTGCTTTGAATGCAACGATCGAATCCGCCAGAGCGGGCGAAGCGGGCAAAGGTTTTGCCGTGGTCGCATCGGAGGTAAAGTCACTTGCCAGACAAGTGGCGGAAGCCAGCGAACAAATTACCGACGAGATCAGGCGTATGCAGGAGGTCTCGTCCGGAGTGGTGGACGCGCTTGAACGCATCAAGGATAGAATTGAGTCTGTCCAGTCACATGTCGGCGGGACTGCCAGTGCCGTTGAAGAGCAAACGGCTGTCACACATGAGATCTCATCCAATATGCAGCAGGCGGCAATTGCGGTTGGACAAATCAGCGAGGCAGTCACCGGAATTTTGGAGGCGGGCAGAGTCGCAAGTGAAGCGGTTGCTTCTACGCGAGGAGCCGCGGAAACGCTCGCGAAGTAAGGCAGAGCTGAGGTCCAAGACATTTTGCGAGACCGGCAGCGAAGCCGAAAGCCGAGGGCCGTTGGCCCTTGAAGCGGGCGCGCACCGGCGCAGGATCGGCATGATGGATGAGACAGCCCGGCGGGCCATTGGCGAAGGGAAGCCATGGATAGGTATGCGTGCCCGAGCAAACTGCGCAATTGGGCAAGTGCAGGTTTGCCAGATCCAACGCACAAATTAAAGATCGGCCAATTACCGAAGCTTCGTTCTATTTCTGCGGAAATGCCATAAATGGAACTTGATAGGAATGTTTTCCGACACAACATTATTACGGAAAACTTGCATTTTAACCATTTGTTATATTATTGTTCATTCATGACGACGCGAGAAGCTTTTAATAAGGCCGTTGATAAAGCCATTGATACTCTGGGTATTATCAGCGCTACCGCATATGGCGCGGTTCAAACAGCTGTATTGACTGGCAAGGCTGTAGAGCAGGTCATTGGCTACGGGACTCCGTTTCCTCCATCAGCCGGGCTGGCGCTGCTGTTCAGCGGTGTGGTCGGCGGTGTGCTCGGCTATGCGGGGATGAAGGCCTACCTCCACTGGCGAGATGCGGCCGAAGATCCGCAGACCGCACAGGCTGCTTCCCGATCACATAAAGGACCGAATTCTCCGTCTGCCTGATAGCAGGCATCTTAAGTACGGGGAGGACGGAGGCGATGTTTGGCCTCTGGCAACGCTACACGCGCCGGTTTGGGAAAATTTCAGGAACGGTACTGGTGGTCCTATTCCTGGTGGGTGTCGCCTCTCAGGCGCAGACGCTCTTTCTCTGGGGCTGTAGCTCGTTGCCTTGGGTCGGGCGCCACAGCGGGCTGTCGTGCCCGGCAAGTCCCGCCAAGAGACCGGCCGTCGTCGAGTATCAGCAGAAGCTAGCCGATTTCCGCGCCGCAATCGCAAGCGGTGACGAGACGTCTCTGACCACGCTTCGGCGCACCGACTTCAAGATTCAAAAGGACGACCTGTGCCAAGCGGCGGGTTGGTTGAGCGATCGCGTCGGCCCCGAGAAACTGAGCGAGAGTGCCGCCGGCATCTTTCTCGACTCCGTTTCTGCAAACCATGTGTGCAGTTCAGGCTCTTGGATGCTGCGGCGCGGATCGGTCTCGCTGCCGGTGGTACTGCTGGACCGCGGCCTCTTCCCGCACGACGACATAGGCGAAGATCTGAAAGACGCGTTCGAGGGTTGCGCCGTGGATCGTGCGGCGAAATACCTGCCTCGTCAGATCGATTTGATCCGACGCGTCATTGGTCAAGCAGGAGTGCCCGCCGACTTCGCCGAGGCTGTCGATAGGTATCGAACGCTATTCGCAAGACTGAACGCGGCGCCGTCAGGCGACTTCGTGACTGCCTGCACACGGGCCGTCCGGGCAGATGACACGCAGGCGATCTCTGTCGAATTTATCTACAGCGAGGCTGCCTGCGTGGGGACGAGCAAGTTGCAACAACGGTGGAGGTTGCAGAAAGCCTACGGCCGATCAGATGAGGAGGCGGCAGGTCACGTATGTGGTGGCGTGGGCCCGATCGATCTTTCGTCATTCGATAGAGAACTGGTGCAGTTGGTATCCCGTTAGAATGCGCCACGAGCACGAACGTGGATGATCCGGCGAGGGCTGCCGCAATTGCGGCTCGATGGTGATCAACGCTCCAACGTCGAGTCAGGAGGGCTACCGTGGACCGGATTGATCGGCTGAATGACGTGGTATCCGCGGTGGGCGACTACTTCGGCGTCTCGGCCGCCGATATGCGCTCGAACAGACGCACGGCGCATGTGCACCGTCCGAGGTGCATTGCGGTTTATCTCGCAGATCGCATGTCAGGGGCGACGCGGGCCGAGATCGGAGCAGCCTTCAGGCGCGATCAAACGATCGTTGCGATGTATTGCCGGGCGATCGAGCGGCACGCAGCCGAAGACAATGCGCTGAGAGACCTGCTGCTCGAGCTGAAAGCTGCCCTTGCGAGGTGAGAAATGCTTAGGCAATCCAGCAGCAATCAGGAAGCGCTCGTGTTCAGAACGCTCCGTGCAGAACGGTTGCAAGCGTGGGGATTCCCTTGTTTGAAAGTCAAGCGCCGTAGTCAGCGGCACTGACATGCTCCAGCCAGTCGACGACCTTGCCGTCTTGGACCTCCTGAAGCGCGATATGGGTCATGGCGGTTTCAGGCGCTGCGCCATGCCAGTGCTTCTCGCCCGGCTCGAACCAGACGACATCACCGGGGCGGATCTCCTCGACCGGTCCGCCCTCCCGCTGCACCCTGCCGCGGCCGGAGGTCACGATCAGAGTCTGACCGAGCGGATGCGTATGCCAGGCCGTGCGCGCACCGGGCTCGAAGGTGACATGGGCTCCCTGTACACGATCAGGAGCCGCCGGATTGAACAGTGCGTCGATGCGCACGCCGCCGGTGAACCAGTCGGACGGACCAGAGCGAGAGGGTGCTTGCCCGGCACGATAGATCTGCATGATGACCTCCTTTGATCAGAGAGCCTCAACGCGCAGCGGATGCTCGCCACGCACCAGCAAGGGCTTGGCCCCGTGGTCGAGACGGCCGAGCCGGATCAGGCCACGCGACCAGGTATAGGGGCCATGAAACATCGCCAGGTTGCCCCACGGCGCGTAGTAGCAAAGGTCGCCAACGGCCTCGCCGCGGACGCGACCGCTGCCTTCCTCGGTCAGCTTGCGCGGCAGATAGGCGATCTTCTCGTTGGTCGAGTAGTCGCTGATCTTGAGGTCGAGCGGCAGCATCGAGAACAGATCGTGCGCGGAGGGATTGTCCTCCAGTGTTGCCGTGAACTCCTGATCCGCGAAGACGAATCTGAGACGCATGGGGTTTCCTTTCCGATCCGGGGTGTGGGGCTGCGCGCTCGCCGGCAAAGGAAGCGCCAAGCTGGCGATAATCATCAGCAGTGTGCGACGTGAAATCCTTGTGTCCGCTACTGTCATCCGATGTCCTTCGTCATGCGGCGAGATGCTGACCGAAGAAGCGCGTCAGCTTGTCGAAGGGAATCAGATCCATGCGGTCGTACAGATCGACGTGGCTGGCGCCCGGGATGATCATCAGTTCCTTCGGCTCCGCAGCGGCCGCATAGGCGGTCTCGCTGAAGTACCGCGAATGGGCCTTTTCGCCATGGATCAGCAGGACTGGGCGCGGCGCAATTTCCTTGATGTAGCTCAGGAGCGGCATGTTCATGAACGACAGCGGCGTGGTCCTGGTCCAGGAGTTGCCTGAGTTGACCGCCCGCACATGGTAGCCGCGAGGCGACCTGTAGTAGTCGTGGTAGTCGACCAGGAACTGCGCCTCGCCGCCGTGGAGATCGTTGTAAGGCGGCTGGTAAGCCGGGGTTCCGTTCGCCGCGTCTTCCCAGCGCTGCCGGCTCAGTTGCTCCAGCGTTTGCGTGCGCTGCTCGAGGGTCACGCTGTCGTTGTAGCCCTTCGACATGACGCGGGTCATATCGTACATGGTGCTGGCGACGACGGCCTTGACGCGCTTGTCCACGGCGACGGCATTCAAGGCCATGCCGCCCCAGCCGCAGATGCCGATGATGCCGATCCGTTCGCGGTCGACGCTAGGCTGCAGACCAAGACAATCAACCGCGGCGCTGAAATCCTCGGTATTGATGTCCGGCGAGGCGACATTGCGAGGCTCGCCACCGCTTTCTCCGGTGAAGGACGCATCGAAAGCCAGCGTGACAAAGCCACGCTCCGCCATGGTCTGCGCATACAATCCCGACGACTGTTCCTTCACGGCGCCAAACGGACCGCCGACGGCGAGCGCCGCCAGCCGATCGCCACGGTCCTTGGGCAGGTAGAGATCGCCTGCCAGAGTGATGCCGTAGCGGTTCTTGAAGCTGATCTTCTGATGGTCGACCTTCTGGCTTCTGGGGAAGGTTTTGTCCCATTCGTTTGACATGGTCTGCGCCCTTGCGTTGGAGGTGTTGAAAAGCGGCGCGGTAGCCACCGTTGCCACGCCGGCGCCGGTCAGCTTCAGAAACGAGCGGCGGTCCTTGTTGGGAGCTGGCGCGGTCCGAGAGTTCGTGTCGGGGGTGTCCATGGATATCTCCTCGCTCCTTTGGTCATTCCGGTTTGAGCAAACGCTGTCCGTTTCCGATCAGCGCGATGGCCAGTGCGGCCAGCACCACGCTGCCGATGAAGGTCGCCTGGATGGAGATGCCGTCTAGCAGGAAGCCTCCGGCCACCGCGCCTAAGAGGATCGACGCCTGGATCGCTGCAACCATCAGGCTGCCGGCGGCCTCAGGGGCGTCGTCCGCGTTCTGCGACATCCAGGTCATCCAGATCACCGAGAACATGGTGTTCATCGCTCCCCAGATCGCCATGCACAGACCCGCAGCGATCGGCGAGAAGCCGAACAGCAGAAGTCCTACCGTGGCGCTGCCCATCACGAGCGCCGGCAGCTTGAGGAAAGGCGCGATGTTGCCTTTGATGAAACGGCCGGCCGCCCATGTACCGACGAAGCCAGCGCAGCCGAGCACCAGCAGAAGGATTGAAAGCGTGGTCACGTCGACGCCCGCCACCTGCTCCAGGAACGGCCGCAGATAGGTGAACATGGTGAAAGCCGAGCCCCAGGAGAGCATGCAGGCCGCAAGCCCGCGCTGAAAATACGGACGCTTCAGCAGGCCGATCATCGCCCGAAAATCCTGCCGCTGACGTGCAGGCAGTGACGGCAGCACGAGAACATGCCAGACGAGGTTGACGGCGACGATCGGTGTCAGCGCCCAGAACACCGTGCGCCAGCCGAACAGGCCGCCGAGATAGCTGCCGACCGGCGCGGCGAAGGCCGCTGCGATGGCCTGCCCGCCATACATGAGCGCGAGCGCACGCGGCACCTCGTTTTCAGGAACCAGCCGCATGATGACAGCAGTTGCCAGGGCCCAGAAGCCGCCGATGCAGATGCCAAGCAGGGCGCGGCCGATCATCAGCACCGCGAAATTCGGCGCGGCCGCGACCAGGACCAGCGACAGCAGCATAAAGGCCGTCATGGCGACCAGAACCCATTTCCGGTTCAGCGTGCCGGCGAGGGTAGTGATGAGAAGGCTGGCCGCGACAGCGAGAAGGCCGCTGATTGAGATCGCCTGTCCGGTCTGGCCTTCGGTCGCGTGCAATCCTTCAGCCATAGGCGTCAGCAGGCTGACCGGCATGAATTCCGAGGCGATCAGCATCGCCACGCACAGCGCCATAGAAAAGACGGCGCCCCAGGCGGCGGCCGGCTTGGTTCTCACATCTGCAAAGGTCGCATCCATAGGGCCCTCAGCTCCACAATCGGTCTCTGCCGTGAAAGTAGCGGCATCGGCGTCATGCGATTAGCCGGGCCAATCAGATTGAACTTATCGATACAGTCGATTAATATGAGACAAAGATTTTGAGGGGGCTGTGCCCAGAACCGACTTCAACCAGTTGACGTGGTTTCAGGTGGTCGCCGAAGAGCGCAGCTTCACCAAGGCCGCGGCCAAGCTCGGCGTGGCACAATCGACGCTCAGCCACACCATCAAGCAACTCGAAGCGCGCATGGGGATACGCCTTCTGACACGCACCACGCGCAACGTTGCGTTGACGACTGCGGGCGAACGGCTGCTTCAGACGATTACGCCGCGCATGGCCGAAATCGAGGACGAGATCGCGGCTCTGATGGCATTCCGCGACAAGCCATCAGGCTCGATCCGGCTAACCTTGTCCGATCACGCGCTGGAGAGCGTGGTCTGGCCGAAACTGAAAACAGTCCTCAGCGCCTATCCCGACATCAGCGTTGAATTGATCCTGGACAGCACCTTTCGCAACATCGTCGAGGAGGGATTCGATGCCGGTGTGCGGTTGGGAGAGAGCGTCGAGAAGGACATGATCGCGGTGAGGATCGGGCCGGACTGGCGCTTGGTTGCCGTTGCTTCACCTGCGTACATCGAGGCTCACGGCATGCCGGAACACCCGCAGGATCTGGTTCGTCACGTCTGCATCAACATGCGCCACGAGACCGCCGGAGGCATCTATGCATGGGAGTTCGAGAAGGGCGGCCAGGACCTTCGCGTCCGGGTGAACGGTCAGCTTACTTTCAACAATTCCTACGCCATGATAGACGCGGCCGTGAACGGTTATGGCATTGGCTATGTCCCCGAGAACATTGTCGAACGGCACCTTGCATCAGGCTCGTTAGTGCAGGTTCTCGACGACTGGTCGCCGTTCTTTGACGGCTATTTCCTCTACTATCCAAGTCGCCGGCAGAACCTTCCGGCGTTCAAGGTCATAGTCGATGCGCTGCGACATCGGGATTGAGGGGACAGGATTTTTGGCACGGGCGCCTATCGCCGGTTTGGCGGCCTATTGCGGACTTGAGAGCTTTGGCAACCCATGGCGCCATTATAAGCAAACCATCCCGTCCTATCCGCTTGTTGTGAGCCTCCTCTATGGCCCGGCGGTTATCGCGCAGCCAGGCCCGTGACAGCCGGGCAGTTTTCAACGGATGTGTGTTTGTCCTTGCTCATGAGAAAACAATAGCAGTCTGCTGCTGGACTCGACTAGGATGAAGTCCATGAGCGCGGCTCCGCCAAATAATCTGGTGAGTTTGCGCCATTTAATTTGGTGAGTGACAGACTAGGACAATGCTCCTACTGCGCTGAGCTGCCTGTCGGCGCTATGATCGCATCATGATTCCCGCCGATACCAAGGTCAGCCAAATCACCGCGCCGCTTACGATCACGCTGCTCTTGGACAACGTCGTCGTTGCGGAAGTCGAAAACGCTGCGTTGTGGGAACAGGTTCTCGGGGTCATCATCCTGCACGAGCCGCGCAGAGCCCAGTAAGCCGGGGCCGCGTGCGCCCTATTTCCATAACGAGTGATAATATTCCTTATGACAATCATTCGGCTGAGTAGGGGGTTCGTACGAGACGCGTAAGTGTCTTTTTGTAGTGGGTCTCTGACCTGTTCTCGTGCACGGCAACGACCAACTGCGCGATGTCGAACATATCGACATACCACAGCGTGCAGGTGTCGCCCGACATGCTTCCTCGCACGACCATGCCGCATAGCTGTCTGGTTGTGACATTGAAGACCGGACTGCCGCTTAAGCCGAGCACGTCGCCGAATTTCGGCTCGTTGTATTTGCCGACCAACCGCCTGAGCGTGACGTCCCTCATCGTTGGTGTGTTGTCCTGCGTCTCCAACAGGCAATAGATTGGCGAAATGGCCGTCTCACCTATTTCGCTCGGGGTTTTCAAGGCGCCGGCGATGTGAAGTGTGTCTCCAACCGTGCTCGTGCCCATGGTGTTGGGATCGAGGATATACGCCGCATCTGTGAAGAAATCCGCCCGGATGTCGTCACTGAATTCAATGAGCGCGACGTCAAGAATGTCGGAACCTACCGCCTCTTCCGTTGGCCGACTTGGATACGCGACGGTCTTCAAACCCGCGATGTTCCTGCCCATTCGGGCGTTGGTGACAACGATCTGACGCCATTCGAAGTCCTTGAGAACGTGCCTGCAGGTCAGTGCGTACGGGCGGCCAGCATATGTAACAACGAACAACGTCCCGCCGTGAGTTGCATACTGCCAATAGTCCAGGCCTGTGTCGAAGAACACGAAGCGCGTAGCCGTGCGAAAATCCTGCCGCACGATCACTCCGGAAGCGAGCTGTTGCGTGACACGCATGTCCGTCTTGTTGATGAGACGGCGCACTCGTTCTGCGGTTCGGGGGAGCCAGAGTTTCAACGGAACGCCGCCTCTAGAGCTGAACCGAGACCTGCCAGTTCAGCGACTTGGACCGGGCGATAATCTCTGCAACAGATGTAAGGTGTACAGCGCTGGTCGCTTTGTTGACGAGTAGGACCTTGTGACGTTCGCCCAATGCCTCCGATGCCAAGATCTCGCCCTCGGTGAACGCAAAGAAGAAACCCGAGAAATCCGGCTTCACCCTTGGCTGGTTGGCGGTCTTGATCTCGATGAACGTCATGTTCGGAAGGTTCTTGCGGATATCGTCCATGTCGGAGAAATCGACGGTCTGCCCGGCAGGCAGAGCAACTGCGTCAAAACTCGCAAGCTTGATGGTGATCCCGGACTCGCTCAGCGCCGCCAGCAGATTCTTCGCGCCCTGACCTCTCGGCCGGGGCAAATATCCCGTCCTCTCCGACAATACCTGCGCCTCGCCAGCGGCACCGTTCTGGTTGGCGAGCCTCACCAGATGTCGACGGCGGAGATTGATGAGTTCAGCAAGCGTCTGCAAGTTTCCTCGCGGGCAAATCGGTGTTGATGGCGAGACCGCATCATTTTCGCTTCGCCGCAAGGCCGATCACCGAGTCGTGGAGCGATGCCAAGTCCTTGTTGAGTTTGGCGATCATGGACAAGGCATCCTTGGCCAGAGCCGCGATTTGATCTTGTGAAGGCTCCTGTTCGCGACCCATCTCCGCGAGTTCGCGTAGTCGTAGCCTGAGAGCGCGTTTGCCGACTGGCCCGTATACGATTTCATCAAGCTTTTGCATTGCCGCCATTCCGTCGCGCTCGCGCAGTCTATCGCGGTACTTGTTCAATGCTCCGATACTCTGCTCTACGCGTTCTGCGGTGGTTTCAAGCTGTGCGCCGACAGCCGCGAGATCGGCTTTTGTTCCTTGGCCCGAAGCGATTCTCTCGAGATGCTTCCTCGTCCCCTGGGGACCAAATGCCAACTCACTGAGATTCTGAGCAGCCTTCTTGGATTTACGTGTGTTGTAGAGATCTAGCCCGGAGCCAATCCATTTAGCGGCGCGCTCGGCAAGGTCGGCCGCCTCGTTGACTGCCTTTGCCATATCCGTGAAGGAGTACGGCAGTGCTACTTCAGTTTTGCTTGCCGCCTTCTTTGCCATTGCTGGTCCCCCGATCGACCGTAAGTACTCTGCCTCGCGTTTGTACCATCGTAGCCGGATTCTCAATCATGATCCTACGGCTCTGACCCAAGGCACGAGCTCTTCCCGAACCGGGCGGGAAGACATCGCGATCGTGTGAAGGGGATGGCGGCATCCAGGTCACACCTCGCCAGCAGGCTTATTTGGCGGCATATGCGTCATGATCAAAGTGTTGGACGCCCAAACGTGATGATCCGGGATGATGGAGCGTTGTTCGCCTTCGGCGAAGTAGAACTGCGTAAGGCCGCTGAGCCAGTCGTGCTTGAGGGGAATCTTGGCATTGGGGTTGTGAAAGATCTGGAGCTCATCCGACCAGAATTCGGTGTAGTCGACTGACGACACATCTTCCGCGAATGGGATGCCCATTACGGCGTTCGGGTCTGGGTTCAATCGAAATCCCATCCGCATATAGGTGTGATCCGGGGCAGCAAATCCAGCAACCACGCCCATGCGATCGAACTTGGCCAACGTGCCGGCATTCGAGAAGAGCACGGCCGATATGTTCTCTGTGCCCGGTTGATCGAAGAAGCCCGAAGGGATCACCTTCTCACCGAAGGCGTGGTTCTCGTTCTTGACCGCGCTGACGATCAGCTGACCGTCCACCATCTTCCAATCGACGCGCTGCCCATACAGATAGGGCCATAACGCAGATTGCGTGAACGTCATCGATCCGGGGCCGTCTTGGTCGGCCTGCTTGTGGAAGTCGGCGAGAGCGAGCACGAATGGCTTGTCCTTCGTGTCATCCCTCTCCCAATATCGACGGCCTTGGGCATCTTTCTTGTTGAGCTTGCTGAACAGGGCCGAACCGAACTTCATCGGCATGTAGTTCGCCAGGAATTCCTTCATCTCATCGTAGGTCTTCGGCTCGGGATGGGCCGCCAGCGGCCCGGCGATTGACGGCGCCACTGTCGTTGCTTCGACGGAAAACTCGATGCCTGGGGCCCGGCACATGAAGTCTGGCGCTTCGAGGTGCGTGATGTCGAAACCAAGCTCCCGGAACGCTGCCCAAAGGTAGAGTTCCCAGAGGCGCTGATCGAACTGCTTGAACTGGAATTCGTGGACAAAGTGAGGATCTGATGGCGCAAGCCAGGGCCCGATCTCCTTCACGACAGCACGGGCGGGCACCCTGGCTGGCGTCTCGAGAAGTATCTTGAAATACGGATGGAGCTTTGCAGCATCCGCATCCGCGGGTACGCGCAAGAGGTCCACCGGCTCGTTGGGCTCGTCTCCTTGAGACCCCTGCTCTGCCAGGTTTCCCTTCTCGAGGACCCTGGCGATCTCGTTCCGAAGTCCGACGGTGGCGTACTCTTCGCTGCGAAGGCTCACTTCGAGATTCACAGAGCGAAACCGCCCAGCCCGATCCCGCAGCAGAATCTGCCAGCCATAGTCATCGTCGTGCACGTCTCGAAACACGAATCCCAGGACGTTCTCATCGAGGTCCGACCACCACGACAGTTCTTCCGAGTACACGCGGGCCAGGGATTTGCGCGTACCCGGGACATAGTGATTGAACCGGGCCGGGCTCAGCCGTTTGCTGAGCGCGTGATCGGCCTCCCGCTTCTTTTTCTTCAGTCTCGAGGCTACGCTCATTCGAAGCTCATCCCTCGCCTACGAAGCCGCGATGCGGGCCTCAAAGTCGAGTATTGGCCAGGACGATGCTTCAAGAGAATTGCGCACGAAAATCGGCGACTCGGCGTCCCACTCGAGGCGCGTTGTGAATCCCCTGTCTGCAAGACTGGGGGCTCCGTAGACAAAGCGTTCGTCGTAACGCTCGTAGAGCGTTTTGAAGAAACTCTGTAAGAGCAGCGGACTGTCGAGGGGCGGAAAGCCCGAGATCACGTTGCCGGCACTGCCATCATGCGGATCGATGAGAGCCATGGTCATGGCTTCGTAGCGGCTGATCTCGTCTCGGATGCCTCTCCGTGCGGTCATGTCTCTCAAAGCAGCATGGAAACGGCGGATACCTTCGACGACATTACCGTCGTCAAGAATGGCAATATCGTTCGCCTTAAGCTTCTCGATGCTTTTGGGGGCGGGCGCTTCCTGCTCGTTTTCTGCGCCCTCATCATTTTCGTCAGTGTCGACCTCGGTCGCCGTATCTTCCTCGTCCAGATCCGGGGCCTGCAAGGCATCCTCAATCGTGCGATTGGCGCGAAGTACAGCGAAATATCCGATGACCATTGCGGGGTAAGTAATGTGGAGGTTCGTGCACTCTCCGATCGTTTCCTCCATCCGATTGGTCAGATTGCGAAACGCTTTGGTGACGCCTTTGCACGACACCGCCAGCACGGGGCCGACGGGATGTCGATTGACCACGACATCGACATTCTTTGTTTTCAGCCCGCCAAGCACCACTTGCTCGCCGGCCTGGGCGGCCGCGGGATCATAGTGAAGGACGAAGCGTCGGCGTGATTTGGGGCCCTTCTCTTCTATGCGAAACGGAGGACGAGGCGTGATGTCGGTCGGCGGAAATCCGCCTTCAAGGACGAGACGGCTGGCGATGTACCAATGAAGCGGCTTGATGTGCCGGGCGCTTTGCACGCCGCCCTTATGAGTAGCGAACTCCCGAAACGCCTGCGGACCGTTGAGCCATTGTGGCGGCGAGGTGTCCGGTTTGCTCTTACGCTTCGCCATAGTGCCTCCAGCTCTGCATGGTGCCGATGGCATCCTCGAGCGCGATGCCCGGCAATTCCGCAAGAAGCATGGGTGATGGCAGGACGATCTCGGTCGCTTCACGCGGCTCCAGCTTGAGCATACCGCCGCCGAGCGGATGTCCCTCCAGTTCGCAGCTCAACTGCACAAAGGGCGTATCCCAAAGATCGTACAGCTGCCCGAGAATTCTCTTGTCGCGCAGACGCACGCTATGCACTGAATTCGTGCAGGTGCAGCCTGCGGAATTGCGCACGAGCCCTGCCGCCCGTCCGGACATGTATGTCAGAAAGAAATCCGGTATCTGAACGTCGGGCACGGAGTACCAAGGCGTTCGTACCCTGCACTTGTAGGCTTCTCGAGCAGTCCACCCTTCTTCGGTATCCAGGTATTTCCGCACCGGAGCCGGCACATCCGGGGTTTTCGGCAGACGCAGGAGATAGATCGGTTCGTCGTCACGCACCCACTTGTTGACGACAGAGGCGTTGAGAAGCTTGGGCGGGAGGGATCTGCCGTTGCGCACCGTAGGGTGCAAGAGCTGTGAAGGAATACCGAGCTTCTCGGCAAGCGACGGGCGCAAGTGAAAGAAGTCATTGGCGCCGCTAACATAGCCGATGCCGATCGATGCAAGATCTCCGAAACGATGGGACGTCGTATCATCAGCAACGAGCCGGTAGAGTTCTCGTGCGGCCCGCGGCATGAGGAACGGCCGCAACCGACGCTTCCAGCTCCGCCATTCTGCGACGGCAATACGCTCGAAGGTGCGCGGCGGCCTCTTGGAAGCCGAGAACCGTTCCACGGTCGTAAACCGCAACTCTGTCGTCGAGCCGCCAAACCCATCTGCGTAGAGCAGCCAGCAATCTTCCGACAGATCGGGAAAGAGCTTTTTTCTGACGGCTACGACGTGAACGATGTCGAAATGCTCGATCAGGTATTCGAGCAGCGGCGACGCGTAAGGAGCATGACCTATCTCCGCCGGCACGACGAAGGCCATACGTCCGCCCGGACGAAGCAAGCTCGCCGTTGCGACAAGGAACGGAGCCCAGGACGATGCGAGCCCTGAAAATCTCGCGCCGAGCCTAGCGCAAAGGTTCAGCGCACGATCACGAACCGCACCCTTGAAAGTCTGGTAGCGGATGAATGGCGGATTACCGGCCGCGCAATCGAATCGCTCTTCCGTGTTGCTGGCCCAGGCAAAGAAGTCGCCTTCGTGGATAAGCGCCCATGGGGCAACAGTCATGGCCTGCAGAGCGGCCTGCGGGTCTTGCTCGATGCCGACGCTATTCCGATGGCCACGAATAAAGCGCCCGTCGCCGCAGGACGGATCGAGCATACGATCCCCAGCCGTGTGAACCGCCCAGCTGAGCAAGGACGCGGCCACGGGATCGGGTGTGTAGTATGCGCCGGCCTCTTTGCGTGAGGCGAGGCGCTGTGCGCGCTGAACTCCGCTCATAATGCAACATGTCGTTGGAGGGTCCCACTAGCTAACGAATAGCATAGCTGATTCGATTCGAGGTTGCGCGTACACAACGCGCTCCCTCCATATCTCGGGTGGACTTGGCCAACGCCGCGCCAGCTGGCGACGCTCCCCTTGATGTGCTATGCGGCTTCGCCAACGGCTATGCCTGTTTGAGTTTTGGTCCGCCTTTGTTGTTGCTGTTCGCGGGCACGGCGTCCATTGCCTTGGCGCGGCGATCCATGATCTGGACGGGCGTGGCCGAAGAAAGCACCGTCCCTGCCCGGGTCTCGACCTTGGAGCGGAAGGTCTGCTTCAAGGTGTAGTCGTCGCCCTTCAGGCGCTCGGAGTCCTCCTTGGTGAAGGCCTCCGCGCCAGTGATGTTGGTTGCCGGCACGTAACGGTCGGAGCCGAGATTGACGAGGGCTACACCTTGCTCGCGGATCGCATCGAGTGATTCCTGCGCCAACTTTGAAGACCTGTCGCCGAACTCGATGCGCACGTTCACACGCGCAGCGTCGATGTCGATCCCCCTTTTCTCTTTGAGCGAGTCCTTTGCACGCGTTTTGTCCTCGTCGGTCATCGGCCGGATGAGACGGACGGTATCGAGGGGAACGACTTTGGCGACGCCTTCATGCGTCGTGAACTTGAGAGCGTTGGCAGACATAATCATCCTTCTGTTGGTGGTTGAACCGTGAAGGATGATGACAATTCATCCGTGCAAGTCACGATGCACCGCAGCAACAAATGCTATGGAAACAAGGCGGCGATCTGCACGAGGCGCATCACGCATTGCTGCATGGCCTCACCTCTTAACGCGCCTTAACCGACAAGGCTGCACGGCCGGTTCATGCTGATGGTTCGCCAGTGATTCGGACCACCCCATGCGCTGCCATTATCTGAGCGACCTGCATCTTGAATCTCAGAGTTTCCGGGGGACGCTGCCACACGGCGACGTGCTGATCATTGCCGGCGATCTGTGCCATGCGAGCGCGCTCGATCCGGCGCAGACAGTCCCTCATCGGGTAAAGCAGCGCGAGCGCGTCCTTCGCTTTGTGTCTGAGGCAACGGCGTCCTTCCGTCATGTGCTTCTCGTACCCGGCAACCACGAGCACTACGATGGTGTGTTCGAAGACACAGCCACCCTGCTCCGGCGTCATCTGCCCGGGGTGACGGTCCTCGACAACGAGATGGTCGATATCGATGGCGTGCGCTTCTTCGGCACCACGCTTTGGACGGACCTCGATCGCCGCAGCGAAACGTCGATGGAAAAGATCAGGCGCGGCATGGGGGAGTATTTCTTCGCGAAGACGCGCAGCGGCGCGTCAGAAAGACCTGCAAAGCTGCGCCCTGCCGACACGCTTGCCGCGCACGACCGGGCGCTTTCGGAACTACGCCGGGAGGCCTCGGTCGGCCGGGGCGCACGGATGGTGGTCATCACACATCACGCGCCCAGCCCGCAGGGCCTGAATCCGCAGCACAAGGGCAATGGCCTGGACGGCGCCTTTGCAAGCGACCTTGAGGATTTCATTGCCAGCCTTTCGAACGTGCCCGTTTGGATTCACGGGCACACGCATATCCGCAGGCGCTACCGGATCGGCGGCACAACGCTGCTCGTCAACTGCTGTGGCTTCATCGGCAAGGATCTCTCAGCACGCAAATTCAGCCCCGACGCATATTTCGATCTGTGATTATGGACATCACGCAACCGTATCGGCGCGCTGCACGATGATCCGCCGGTTGAACTTGATTAGAACGTCGAGCTCGAAGACCGAGCCGATTCCGGCTCCGGTCATGTCCTGCCCTTCCACCACCGGCCGAAAGCCACCGAGTTCAGGGAAGACCAGGACATAATGCGAAAGCGCGTCCTCGGCCTCCACGAAAAAGCAGGCGAGATCGGACCCGATCCATGCTTTGGCGATCAACGTGCCACGCCACGCGGACAGGTGCCCGGTCGGGTGATCGAACCGCGCCAGGGCTTCGGCGTCGGGATGCGTTGCGAGGTCGGCAATCGTCTCTGTCGTCGTCACACTTCGACCCTAACGAGTCAGCTGGCGACGATCACGCTGCCATGCAGCATTCCGCAAGGGATCGAAGCCGGATGGCGGAAACCCGCCTTTCTCGGGGTTCCGTTCACGAGAGCCCGACCGGCCGCAAGGCCGGGTGCGGCCGCCTACTTGCCCTTCGCTTTCAGATTCAAATTCACCGCCGTACAAGAACACCTCAGCACTTCAGGCGTGGAGCCCCTTGGCATGACGTAGAGCCAGGACTGGCAGCTATCGCAACGGAACTGCGAGACCAGCTCCTTGAATGCGACGACCACAGGTTGGAAGTCCTTTTTTCCGAAGTTGGCCCACTCGTTGTAATGCAGCGCCTTGTTGACAGCCCATTGTTCGACGTTCCTTGCTCCGTTTGAGGCGGCAAGGCTGTCCTTTCGTTTGGAAGCTTCATCTCTCGCGGCAGCATTGCCCCAGGAATTTGCGGCGTTGGCTGCCTTGCCTAGAAGGTCTTTCATCTGCCCGAGCACGCTCGGCAACAGGTCGCCAAGCTCATAGCTGCCGTCCGCCCGGAAGAGTGCGCGTGCGCCCAGATTGTCGGCTAGCTGCGGCACAGCGTATTCAAGGTGGTGTCGGAGCATCGCGGACGCTTCAAGCACCTTACCTTTCGCGAGGGCCGCGTCGATATCGCCCCAGATGCCCTCATCGGACTCGACGATCGGGCCCGTTTCGACGGTCCAGTTCTGGAAGACGAGCGACGATTTGCCATCGACGAGCCCGGCCGACTGCATCTGCTTGGCCCAAAGGCGGTCATGGGTGGTGATGACGAACTGCGTACCGGGGAACTCTTCTTTCAGCAGCTTGCAGAACTGGCGGCGATGACCGATATCGACCGACATCACGACATCGTCGAGAAGCGCAAAGGTGAAGCGGGCGCCGAGAAGGCGCTTCATCAGGGCCAGGTAGAGGCAGACTCCCATGCCGTCCTGGTGGCCCTCACTGTGGAAAGCGCCCGGCGGGTACATGCCCCGTTCGTAGAAATTCACGAGCAGATCGAGACGGCTTTCGGAAGGCTTGAAGCTCGCGGTGAAGCTGTCTTCGTCGCCATCGTTGAGCTTCTTGTAGAAGTCGCAAAAATCCTTCTGCACGTCGGCATAGAGCGTGTTCAGTTCGTCTTCCATGGCCCGGCAATAAGCTTCGTAAGCTGCTTTCGCTGCATCGCTCGCGCTGCGGGACGTAACGGCCGTGCGCATTGCGTCGCGATAGTCCGAAAGCCGCACCTGCGCCTCGGTCAGGAAAGTCTGCGCATCGATGCGTGCGCTCTGGTCCGGCTTGGCATCGACCTTGGCGGTGAGCGTCTTGAGCAAATCCGGAAGGCCGGCAGGCAGAGCGGGCCAGCCCGTGGATAGCCGGTCTTTGAGGCCGCTGATGCCGTCCATAGTGCCGAGCGCGGTTCGCAGGCCTTCGAGATCCTTGGTCCAGGCAGCGAGCGCGCCGGCAGTCGCCCCCTCCCCTTCCGCAGTGGCAATCTTGTTGGCGGCCGAGAGCGCCGCGCAGATCGTTGCTGCCTCGCGGGCCAGATCAGCACCTGCTCTCGTCATGGCATCGCGCAGCTTCCCGGCTTCCTGCGATTGGGCAAGCTTGGTTTTCAAGTGTGCGCGAAGCCTGCCTTCGTCTTCCCAGCTGTGGTCGCACAAGGGACAATCCGGGCCATCGACGAGGCTGAGTCCCTTTTCGATCAGTGTGTGACGTTGCAGCGCGCTTAGAAGCGCGGGTTCGTTTTCAAGCCTGGTGAGCCCTGCGAGAATTTCATCGGCCTGCTTTTTGCCGATGGTCGGCAGCGTGCCAATCGCATCGTCAAGAGCTTTCAGATCGCGCAGCGCGGCCTGCTTGTTGAACTGCGGAAGTTTGTCGCCATCGGAGATGCCGGCATCGAGCTTTGTATCAGCGGCAAGCTTGTCGATCGGCGGCAGGTCAAGCGCAACGCGACGTTGATTCACGGCATCCAGCAGTTCTTTTGCCTCGAAGGCCTTGATCTGCAAATGCCGCTGAAGTGCATCGCGACGGTTCTGAACCGAACCCTCAGCTGCCCGTAGAGCAGTGTTCAGCTTGTTCTGCGCCGTGTTGAGTGCGGCGCGAGTCTGGCCGATGGATTCCAGTTTGAGGATGATCTGAATTTCCTCGGACCGCTTGCTGGGTTCGGCGAGGATGAAGCGTAAGACCTCGCGGCGTGACAGCGTGATCTCCGGATGCTCTTCGACCTCCTTGAAAGCGGCAACGATATCCGCGTCCGCGGGTTCGATCTTGGGCTTGCGGGGAGCCGAGACCTTCCGCGTGATCTTTGCGGACTTGTTCAGATCGGGAAAGAACACCGACAGCTGAACGAAAGCCGCGTCGGGGAAATCCTTCTTATCGACATGCGGACCGTGTTCGGCGATCGTCAGCCCTTTGGTACCCCTGCCCGCGAGCCGGCCGATCTCGCCCGTCAATGCGAACTCGATGGCGTCGATCACACCGCTCTTGCCGGAGCCGTTGGGGCCGGACACGGCGAAGGTCTTCTTGCGGAAGTCGATGTCGAGGTTGCGGATGCCCCGCACTTCCTCGATGTGAGCTTGTTCGAGTCTGATCACTTCACTTCTCCGTCGGCAGGAGTGGTGAAGATCTTCACGAAATCATCAGCCTTCGGCTTGCTGCTGTTGGCGAGCAGCGCACGCAGCTTTTCGATGGCAGCCGCGTCTACCGCCTTATCGTCTGCGAGGGACTTCAAGAACTTTTCGGCAATGCGTTTCTCAAGCTGGGACATCCTGCCCTCCGGCAAGTTGCGGCGCCCGGCAATGGCGCGAAATCGATGCGAATCGGACGGGAACCCGTCGAGTGTAGCTGGCCACGCCTGAGTCGGGAAAGGCTTGCTCCCGCTCAGCGTATCCTGCGCCCATCCTCGATCATGTCGGCCTCGTGGATGGTGATGCCGTCCTTGCGCAGAGCGCTCATCACCACATGCCGGAGGCTGGTCTGCTGCTGCGCCGCCCTGATTTTCATTTCGGTCCAGGCGTAGGTTGGCAGATCCAGGTTCAGGCTCTTCATTTCGCTGCGGGGCGTTGCGGCATCGGGCGCCAGCTCTGCCTTCGGCCTCGGCGATAAGGTCGGGCGTCCCTCCCCTGCCCCGTTGGCGACGGGCTTCATCATGGCGCCGACGCCCTTCTCGGCGGCCAGGCGCTCGAGCCTGTCGTCATCGATGTCCGGTGTGATGGGCGCAAAGGGTGCGCGTTCTGTCTTCATGGTCAGCCTGCCTTTCTGATGTCTTCGTTATTGGCGCCGTCGACGATGGCGCGGATTTCGGCGAGGAGGCTGGTTATTTCGAGCCCTGCCCCCTTCCCTGTTTCGGAGACGGTCGGCGGCTGGCCGTTCAGAAACATTTCGCGGTAGGCCGAGCGTTCGACGAGCGCGGTGAAGAACAGCGGCAGGCCAAGCCGTGCGAGCTCCTGATAGGCGAAGTCGGTGACGCGGGTGCGCAGCGGATAGACCTTGGTCAGCAGCAGCCGGTACGGGATGGCGCGGTTGGTCGTCTCGCCGACATCACGGATATCGCCGACCACCACGAGTGCTTCGCGCAGGTCCGGCTCGGATGCCTGGGCGGGTATGACCACCAGGTCCGAGCGCGCAAGCGCCTTGAACAACGTGACCTCCCTGCTTCCTGGCAGGTCGATGCAGATGTGATCGTAATCGCCGCTAGCTTCGGCATCGCGGAAGAAGCCGCCGAATTTCTGCGGATCGATGGCGGTGACGGTCAGGCCGTCGATCGGCGCCTTCCGCGCCCACCGGTCGAGGGTACGGTTCTGGTCGAGATCGATCAGGAGAACGCGCCGCCCTTCGAGGGCAAGCGCGGCGGCGATGCAGGCGCAGGTGGTGGATTTGCCGACGCCGCCTTTGGAAGACGCAAACGTAATGATCATGAAACCTCTAGGTGCCCAAACGGGCAAATATGGATTTGGGGAAATCAGTACTCGAATAAATAAAGGCTACCGTATTCGTTCAATTGGCCAAGCCCTTTCTTGCGCATCGGCGCAAATGCAGATTCACTCAAGTCTGCATCCGGGCGCTTACCCCTTTATGCAAATCAACATCACTACAAATACGGATTTGGGTAAGACGTCACTTGGGCAATGGCGCAGTTGCGCTGCCATGGTTTTCGGAGCCGCCGTCGCGGGGCCGATGAAGACGCTCTGGCCCAAGCGCGCAAGGCCGGCCTGAAGGGCCGCTCGTCTTGGCCTTGTGCGCGCCGGGCGAGGGCGGCTAGGCCCGTAACGCGACGCGGCGAGAAGCATCGGCCTTACGGCCATGGTTTTTGGTGAGACCAGAGCAAAAAAAGCGCCGGTCGTTCGACCGGCGAGTTAGGACAGGGAGGGTTGCGAGCTGGGAATTGCTCGCATGCGACTTACGAGCGAGCGCATGCAAAAGTTCGAAAAGAGGGCCATATCAAGTGAAGATTCATTCAGGCCTTGGAGGCGGACCGTACCGCGCACTATTCGATAATTGGCCGTCGCGCTCGATATGGCCCGAACACGCTACCCAATTGGGGATTTGCCCAATTGCCCAAACGCACGCGCTGCGCGCTCGATGCGTTCGTCGTCATCGTCGTCGCGCTCCAGCAAGACAATGCGTCCGTCGGTCGGCAAGGCATCGAGGATCACCGTCAGACCGACGCCCCTATCGTGCGGATAGGCGCATCCTATGCGCGTCCAGACGGGCTTGTTGGTTTTGGCGGAGCGTTTGACCGCATAGGCGAAGAGGACGGGATCGTTGGTCACAACGTCAGCGTGAACGAGCCGCGGGCAAGATCAAGCCAAGGCGGGGCATCCATCCCCAGGCGATTCGAAAGGTGAGAAACTGGGCGTCGTCTCACCTTTGGCGCGGAATCCCGCCGCGTCGCGGTCCAGTTGGACAGCTGCAAAGGTGAGAGATTGGGCGGCAAGAAACAGATGCTTGGATAAGCGCCTCGCACATTGCGCCAACGAAAGAGGGTAGGGGAGCCCGCGCTTCCATCCGTTCGGGCGCATGGCCGGGGCTCCCATGCCCAACCAGAGCCTATCCACGAGGCGGGTGCCGATCGGCCCGATGGTTGGTTCACACAGGCTCCCACCCGCCAAGCCCCTTTTGCGGCATCTCCGTTTGATGGGTGTTGACTTTTCAAAGTGCGATCTCTCCGCTCGCAGTCCTTACAAGACTCATCCGCGGTAGCGGATTCCATTGCCATCAGGTGCGGCGAAGCGAGCGCCTTGGCGCGAGCGCAGGGTGAGGGAACCAATGCTTATGGCCGCATGAGCGGCCATTCCATACACGGCGAGCGCAAGCGAGCCGCCTGATGGTTCCAATGTTTCACGTGGCGTGCGGCGCTTCTATTTATTCAAAGATTCAAGATTCAATTTCAGGGCCGGAATTTAGACGGCGGATCAGTAGCTTAGCGGCCGAAAAGTGAGGAAATGGGCGGGTTAGGTGAGGAATTGGGCGATGAGCGGTGAGGAACGGGGCGCCTGAAGTGAGAGAAGGGGCGCGCTGCGGTGAGAAACCGGGCGCGGGAAGGCACGTGGAATGCGGCTTTCGAGTGATCGGTGAGAAATTGGGCGGCAGGATTATGAATCGACGGCATCGAAGCGGATCAGCTCGACAGAGCCGTCGAGGCGGGCCTGACGGCCGATGCGGCTGCGCTCGCGCTCGTCGAACGCAGCCTGCATGTCCTTCTCTGATTTCCTGAACCAGGCCAGTTGCAGCTTTTCGACTGCGCGGCCCTTCTTGATGGCCATGACCTCGACCCAGAAGTCGGTCAGGTGGTTGACCTCGCCCAGGGCGGGCTTGAGGCAGTGCTTATTGAACTCGGCAAAGCGCTCGAGCTTACCTTCCGGTACGCCCAGCATGGCGCGCAGCTCGTCGACGGAGAACTGCTCGTGCTGCTTCATCATGCCGATGCGCCGCTCGACCATCTCGTACAGGCGGATCGAGTATTTGGAGCGCAGGGCGTACATGATGTGGGTCTTGATGGTGGCCCAGGCCTTGGACTGCTGAATGACCGCGAGCAGGTCGGGCGGGAAGGTGTAATAGAAATACCCGTCGTCGTGGTCCTCCTCCTTGTTGGTGCCGAGCAGGTGGACGCGGAACGTCGCCATGGTGCCGGTCGCGGGATCGCGGGCGCGGATCTTGGCCCAGGCGCCCATCAGCTTGTCGAAGGACTCTTCGAGCCGGTCGTTGCTTTGATGGCTGCCGCGTAGGGAGGCCTTGAGAACCTTGTGCACGGGGGCGGTGCGGATGTTGTTCCAGGCATTCGCCAGCAGCTGGTTATAGAGAAGGGTTTCGCTGCGATTGAGGGGCGTGAGCTCGATGACGTCGACGAGCTCGCGGGGCTTGATAATGCGGCCCATCTGGCCGGGATCAAGCGGCTCGCCCGTCACCTTTATGTCGGTGGCGAGCGGACGGCTCGGCAGCTTCGCAGGTTCGTGCTCTTGAAGGCCTTGGGCGTGGGTAGTAGTGGGGTCGGAACTCTTCTGCATGCTTACAATTGCAAGCGTGCCGGACTGATCGGTGAGACGTCAAGAAGTGAAATTCACCTTTCCGGAATCTCACCTTTCGATCCGCCCAATCTCTCACCTTTGGCTGTGCGCATCCCCAGGAAATGGCTGGTCACTCCTGCGCACAGCCCAATGTCTCACCTTTTAGATCGCGGCAACGGCCCGGAATCCCTGATGCGACTCCGGGCTCCGCCCATTTTCTCACCTATCAGCGCGAGACTGCGCGGGTGATCAGCAGGTTTGCGTAGAACGTGCCGATGATGGCGCGAAGCCTTGTGAGACGACGGTTCTCGTCCGCTGGTCGCGGCAACCCTTCGAGTCGATACAGCAGGTATTCGGCGAGATGCGCGTGACCGGCACCGCAATCGATGGCGGCCGAAACAGCATTGGCGATCTCTGTGATTGCATCATGGTAGGCGCCATGCCTGCTGCGAAGGCCGCCGGCAATGAGCATACGCAAGAGATGCGCACCATCCTCGTAGAGCGGGGACAGGCTTGCGGATGAGCGCTGCGGCTTGGTGGCCATGAAAGAGAACAGGACGTTGCCGGCGAGAAAGCAGTCGAACTCGTACTTGAATTCTGGCGAGTAGCAGGTTGCGGACATGGCAGCGCTCGGATGATTGCCGCCGGCAATGCCGGCGGCAGCTTGTGCTCATGAGTTGAGAGATTGCGTTAGAAGATTTCGGCAGGCGCGGGATCGGCGCGATACGTCTCTTTTGGAATGCGGGCCGCAATCCATTCCTCAATGTCGATCAGCCGCCAGCCGATCCGGTTTTGTCCGAGCTTGATGCGTCGGGGAAACCTCCCGGCTTTTTCAAGCCTCAGGATGTGGTGCGGCGTATAGGGCACCAACGAGCGAAGTTCCTTCTGCGTGATGATGCGCAGATGGTGGAGGGGGGTGGGGTCCTTTCTGTCGTCTGTGGGCATGACTGGGCTCCTTGCGCAGGTGTATGCACAAATCGGTGTTCGCGATTTCGGGGGACGCGGGACGCTTGGCCAACCGGCCGATTTCAATATGTTAAATCGATCTGTAATTGTTGTCCACAGAAAATATTACATGTAACGCGAAGCGCTATGAACTTTACATCGAGGCCCGAACGTGGGATGGGTGCGCGACGCTTCTGCCACTTTGCGAGTCGCGATGGCGAACCCGAAACGATCGGCCAAAGACGCAGCGCAATCGGCCCTGCCGGACAGCATTGCATTGACCGATGTCGAGGCGGCACTGGCCGCCCGTGTCGCGCCGGGCGAAACCGTCGTCTGGGCGGAAGATACGCCGGCATTCAAGGAAGCGCTGCGTGCGCTCAACCGCATCGAGACAAGACACAACCTCACTCTCGCTGAGTGCCACCAGCTCCGTGAAGCACTCTCCCTTGAAGTTTTCCGCCGCCAGCTCGATCCCGAGCTGCCTGGCAAGGCACCCGAGCTTTGGTCCGAGCGGAAAGGGACCAAAGATAATCCCGTCACCTTCATCCGCAGAGTCTACGCTCCGTGGCTCGGACGGGGATTGCGGCGATCCCATCTGCATTCGCTCGACCGTGCGCTCTATACGGCGCTCGGCGTATGGCTGCACCGTCACCGGGATTCAGGTTTTCCTGAACTCGATGGCTAGGCGGTGCACTCGTAGAAGATGCTCCTGAACGATACGCTCTTCGATCCGGCAGCGGCGGCTTACGATCGCCTGAAAGCTGACCACGTTAGCTGCGATGAATTGCGACAGATCTGGCCTGTGGCTATGCTGAAAGCATGGCCGAGAATCGGGACTACGACATCGCGCTATCATTTGCGGGCGAGGAACGTGACTACGTTGATCGCGTCGCGAACCTCTTGAAAGAGCGCGGCGTGAAAGTCTTCTACGATCTCTTCGAAGAGGCTGACCTCTGGGGCAAGGATCTCTACGTGCACCTCTCGGAGGTCTATCACAAGCGCGCCCGCTTCACCGTGATGTTCATTTCCGACGCTTACGCGAACAAGCTCTGGACCAACCACGAGCGGAAATCAGCCCAGGCTCGTGCGTTCCAGGAGGCACAAGAATACATCCTTCCTGCGCGGTTCGATGACACGGACATACCCGGCGTGTTGTCCACGGTAGGCTACGTCTCACTGAAAGATCGCTCTCCCGAAGACCTTGTGTCGCTTATTACCAAGAAGCTCGTCAGTTCGGGTGGATCGGTACCAACGGAACTGGTACGCCGCGATTTCAGCACGCTGGCGCGGGCCGAGACGCGCCCCGGTAGCAAGTTCACGGTTGTCGTCAAAGACGACGAAGGCACACCGATCAAAGGGTGCGAGCTAATCGTGCAGGCTGATAACGGAACATTCAATACCGCCTCTACCGGTGAGGACGGGTCAACGGTATTCGATTTGAAGGTTCGCAGGCCAAGTACGCTGCTGGCGTCTCACCCGAATTTCCCTGCAGCCGTGTATGAGAAGGTGGACCCGGATGGTACGATGAAAATCGAACTACCTCGCATGGACAACATCGGGTCGGTCACGATGCGGCGTACCGGGTTTATTCCCGGCCTCAAGGGCTCGCTGAATCCCATTTTGGATAGCTCCAAACGGACCTATCTCTACGCCACCAACATCGCCATCGACGGGGGTAAAGGGCAGCCCGTCACCTTCAAGGTCAATATACCCTTCGAGCTCGAGGATGCGGACAGGACCGTCGTGTATGCAACGGTCAAGCACATTGCTGGCGACGTTGCCTTAATTCAGTACACCCGAAAGCCTGAGGCTTAGGCGCGCTAAGCCGACGGACATCGCACGACTGCTGTTGCGTCCTGTCCGGGGACCCGCTGATGGAAATCATTCCGCGGCTTCGCGTACCGTCTCGAAGGATCGCGTAAGCAGCCGCGTCAGCTCCTTCTCCCACGCGCCAAGGGCCTCGCGCTTCTCCTTGTCATAGGCGTAGCGGTTGTAGACGGCATCGGTGATGCCACGGCTCATGGGCGAATGATTGAGCACCAATGAGCGCACATGGACGGGCAGACCGAGGCGGGCGAGTTCGGTGCCAACGGTGCGGCGCAGATCATGCGGCGAAACGCGGGGCAGTTTGATCTCCGCGATCATGCGCGCCATTGCCCGCGTCACTGCGGCAGCCGATATCGGGCTCATCGAATCCTCTGGAGAGGGGAACACGAGCGAACTTTCCTTCGGGCTTGCCTTGACCGCCCGCCTAAACTCATCAGCTGCCAACGGGCACAGCGGCAAGCGGTGCAGCAAGCCGTTCTTGGTCCGGACACCAGGTATGGTCCACACCGGCTCCTTGCCATCAAGCTCCAGTTCAGACTTCTGCGCTTCGACCACTTCGCTGCGCCGCTGCCCTGTCAGCAAGAGCAGCCGCAGAATGGATCGTGTCGCTGGTGAGAGCATGCGGCCTTTCTCGGCACGGGCCATGTGCTCGCCCGTCATCGTGTCCATGGCGTCAAGGGCCTGCCAGAAGATCACAATACCAGCATGGGAGAGCACACGTTCGCGGGGCCTGCGCTCGCCCACCTTGCGCAGGCGTGCGGCCGGGTTCACCTCAATCAGGCCTTCATCGACGGCCCAGTTAAGCACGCGGTTGATGAGGACAAGGACGCTGTTCGAGGTGAGGGGCGTTGCCACCTTGGCAACCTTGTCGCGGAAGCGGCCGATTTCTATACGCTTCAAGTCGGCCACGCGGGTCTTGGC
The DNA here is from genome assembly GCF_020852195.1 of Hyphomicrobium sp. Taxonomy (GTDB): domain Bacteria; phylum Pseudomonadota; class Alphaproteobacteria; order Rhizobiales; family Hyphomicrobiaceae; genus Hyphomicrobium_C. The sequence goes on from NZ_JADZBI010000134.1 coordinate 28,345, forward strand.
GAAACCCGGCTCGATGTGGCGACGGTAAAGCATGCGGTCGATGTCCGAACGCTTCAAGGTCGGCACCGCATAGCGTTCATGCCAGTCCTCGAAGAGATCGCCGAAGGTCTTGGCCTCTTGCCGGTTCTTCTTCCTCTCGGCCTGCGGATCGCGATCGTCCTTCTGGACGGCGCGGACAATCGCCTCGGCCTTCTCGGAAGCATCGCTCAGGCTGATGGCGGAGGCATCGCCGATCTTGAACCACCTGAATTTGCGCTTGCCGCGCCCGCCCGGCTGATAGCGCACAAACCAGGTGCGTTGCCCGCTCTCCCTGACATCGAGAACGAGCCCTTTGCAGCCGTTGATGCGGTACTGCGTGCGCCTACCGCCGATGGCTTTCGCTGCGAGGATCTGGCGGTGGTTCGGCTTCAGGGACGGCATGCGCTCGGACCTTCGTGTGCGATCGGTGTGCGACGGCGGCCAACCCGCGCAGAAGACCTGAAGAGGTCACGGGGTTTTGTCGCACATTTGTCGCACACCAAGACAATGCTTGAAGTCCGTTCAGATTATGGCAAGCGCGATATGGCAAGAAGAAAGTTACGTTTCAACAATGCGTTACATGCGAACTCTGATGAACATGGTGAAACCTGCAAAAACCCGCCTGGCAAAAATCGCACTGCAGAGGTCAGGGGTTCGATTCCCCTCGGCTCCACCAACTAATTCAACATCTTGAGTAATATCTCGTCTTGGCGCGGCACGACCGTAGTGCAGTCCCGCAACGCACACGTCTTAACGCCGCTTAACCGACAGACGCTCCCGCTCCGCGCATGCTGGCACCGGACCCAACGATTCGGATGGCCAGATGCGCTGCCACTACATGAGCGACCTCCACTTAGAGGCACAGGACTTCCGCCACGCGTTGCCGGAGGGCGACATGCTCATCGTCGCCGGCGATCTTTGTCATGCCAGCGCGCTCGATCCCGCGCGAACGGACCCATACCGCGTGAGGCAGCGCGATCGCGTCCGGCGCTTTGCCGATGCCGCCTGCTCGGCGTTCCGCCATGTCTTGCTGGTGGCCGGCAACCACGAATATCACGACGGCCTCTTCGAAGAGGCCGTGCCGCTCCTCAAACGGCATCTCCAGAACGTGACTGTCCTGAACAACGAGGCCGTCGACATCGACGGCGCTCGCTTCTTCGGCACAACGCTGTGGTCGGATTTCGACGGGCGAAGCGAGACCTCCATCGCCAAGAGCCGGCGCGGCGTCGGCGAATACTTTTTCACGAGGACGCGGCGTGTCGGCAGCGACGGTGGGGCCGTCGCCAGGTTGACGCCGACCGACACGCTTGCGGCACACGAAGCAGCGCTCGCCGCATTCCGCCACGAGGTGACAAGCAAGCGGCAACAACCCCTGGTGGTTATCACGCACCATGCACCGAGCCGACAGGGCCTCAATCCCGCGCACATCGGCAACGGGCTTGACGGCGCTTTCGCGAGCGATCTCGACCGGACCATTGCCGCGCTCGAAGGCGTGCCGTTCTGGATCCACGGGCATACGCACATCCGCAAACGCTATCACATCGGCGAAACAACGATACTCGCCAACTGCCGCGGCTTCGAAGGCAAGGATCTGTCGGCGCGCAATTTCAGCCCGAGCGCGTTCTTCGAGCTGTGAAAAGGTTCGCCCCCTACTATTCTTTCGTCTGCAGTCGCTCCAAAAGGTGTGGCTTTCCCTTGATGCGCGCACGAACCCATGCTGCCGTACGGCCCAGACAGACGAGATTCCACATCCCGCCTCACATCGACGACAGCGGATCTCACATGCGAGCGAGCGACCCATGAGCGGATATCACGATGCTTACGCACACTGGCAGAAGGACCCACATGGGTTCTGGGCGGATGCCGCCCGTGATGTCAGTTGGTTCCGCACCTGGGACAACGTTTTCGACCCGCAAAGCGGACCCTATGGCCGCTGGTTCCCGAACGCCCTCTGCAATACGTGCTATAATTGTTTGGATGTTCACGTCGAAGCCGGGCGGGGCGACACGCTTGCGCTCATCTACGACAGCCCTGTCACCGGCACGCTGCGCACCTTCACCTACGCCGAGCTAACGCAAGAGGTCGCGACCCTTGCCGCCGCACTGCAGCAAGCAGACGTCGGCAAGGGCGACCGCGTCGTCATCTACATGCCGATGGTGCCGGAGGCAGTCATCGCCATGCTGGCATGCGCGCGCATCGGCGCCATCCATTCCGTGGTCTTCGGCGGGTTCGCTGCAGCCGAGCTTGCGGCACGCATCGACGACGCCAGGCCCAAGGCCATTCTCTCCGCGTCGTGCGGCATCGAGGGTGCACGCATCGTGCCCTACAAGCCGCTTCTCGACGCAGCCATTGCCGCGGCAGCGCACAAACCGGCGTTCTGCGTCGTCCTCGAAAGACCCGAGGCCCCGTGCACGCTCACAGAGGGCCGCGACCACGCTTGGTCCGACTTCACCGCCGCGGCGCGCGCACCGGGAAGCCTGGCCCCGTGCGTGCCGGTCCTCTCCACCGATCCGCTGTACATTCTCTACACATCCGGCACCACGGGCCGCCCGAAAGGCGTGGTGCGCGACAACGGCGGCCACATGGTGGCCCTCAAGTGGACCATGCGCAACCACTACGGCATCGCACCAGGCGAAGTGTTCTGGGCCGCCTCCGATGTCGGCTGGGTCGTTGGGCATTCGTACATCTGCTATGCCCCGCTGCTCCACGGCGCGACCACGGTCTTGTATGAGGGCAAGCCGGTCGGCACGCCGGACGCAGGTGCGTTCTGGCGCGTCGCCTCTCAGCACAAGGTCGCCGCGTTGTTCACGGCGCCGACGGCCATTCGCGCCATCCGCCAGGTCGATCCCGAAGGGCGCCTCCTGCATAACTATGATCTCAGCGCCCTGCGCACCCTGTTCCTCGCCGGAGAGCGGACAGACCCGGAAACGATCCGATGGGCCGAGGCGCAACTGAAGGTTCCGGTCGTGGACCACTGGTGGCAGACGGAAACCGGCTGGGTAATCGCCGGCAACCCCGTTGGCCTCGGATTGCTGCCCGTCAAGCCCGGCTCGCCGACAGTTGCCATGCCGGGCTACGACATCAGGACGTTGGATGCGGACGGTCATGAGGTGCCGGTCGGCGAAACGGGAACGCTCGCCGTCAAGCTTCCGCTGCCGCCCGGCTGCCTGCCGACGTTGTGGAACAACGACGAACGCTTCGTCGAAGCCTATCTCTCACCGCTCCCTGGCTATTACACGACCTCCGACGCCGGCTACATCGACGCCGACGGCTACGTCTTCGTCATGGCCCGTACCGACGACGTGATCAACGTCGCCGGCCATCGCCTGTCTACGGGGCAGATGGAGGAGGTCGTTGCGGCGCACCCCGACATCGCGGAGTGCGCGGTCGTCGGCATCGCCGACGACATCAAAGGTCAGGTTCCGATCGCTATCGTCGTTCTGACCGCTGGGGTCGACCGGCCGCTCACGGAGATCGAGGGAGAGGTCGTGCACTTGATCCGCGACCGCATCGGCCCCGTGGCCGCCTTGAAGCGCGTGATCGTGGCACAACGCCTGCCGAAGACGCGCTCCGGCAAGATCCTGCGGGGCACCATGCGCCGCATGGCATCCGGAGAGCTGGCCCCCACGCCCGCCACTATCGAGGACCCGGCCGTGCTGAACGAGATCGCCGACATCTTCGCGACGTCAGGCCTTGCACCCTCAGCCCGCGCGCCGCGTTAGACGATGACCGTCTCGGACGGCGCAGCCTTGCGCCCTATGTGTCCGGAGCCCCAAAAAAGTGACGGGAGGCCATGGATCGACAGGCCTCCCGCATGGATCGACGCATTTTACCGGCTCCCCGACAAACGGGAGCAGGTCTTGAATTAGCAGGAGGTCGACGCATCTCTGCTGAAGCGATGTCTTTGCTCGACAGGCACCGACGCCTTGCCGAAGAAATGCATATCGAGTTGCTGGTCTGTCGGAATATGCCTCGCCGAGAGCTCGCGGCGACGCCCGACGATCTCGTCGATGCTGATCTCGTTCCGAAGGCAAAGCGCGACGAGCGCGGCCTGCGTGCGGTTGCTGCAGGATAGCGCGTCGAGAATCCGGGTCATGTGGGCCTTGACGGTATTCTCGGTAACGCCGAGCGCCGCGCCAATCACCTTGTTCTGATACCCGAGGGAGAGAAGAAACAGGATGCGCTTCTGGTGCGCAGTGAGGTTTCGCGCGCACTCGAGAACCGTTTCATTCTGCTCAAGGTGCTTCATTCGTGCTTCCTTTGTGAGGGAGTGAGCCCAATCGTGCCGATCCGCGCTGAATGCACGAGAGCAGGTTTGCCCGCAAACGGAGGCACACCGTCCCACGATACAAAGAGAGGGCAGCGTGAGATTGGGAGAACTATGCCCTCAAGTCTTACACCCCTTGGCGATATAGTACCTGACGCGAAAAACGAGGGAGTACTCAGTAGCCTCCGGAGGAGGAGGCTCGCCAGCCACTGAATACTCCCTCAAACACCCCTACAGCTCAGAAGAAGATCGCTCCGCCGAAGGCGTAGATGTGGAGGTCTTCGAAGTCCTCCGATCCGGACACGCCGCCGGCGGTGAAGTCGAGATCCGCGCTGTAGTTCTTGTACTTGAGCCAGAGCGCCATCGA
>NZ_JADZBI010000259.1 GCF_020852195.1 Hyphomicrobium sp.
GTAGCCGCCGTCGACCTTCTTCGCGGTCGTGGCGATGGAGCCGAGGTCGGAGCCCGCGTTCGGCTCGGTCATGCAGATCGCGCCGATTTTCTCGCCGGCCAGTGCCGGCTTGAACAGCCGCTCGACGATGTCGGTGTTGCCCAGCATGTGCAGGAACTTGGTGCCCATCAGCGACTGCATCGCCGCGGCGCCGGCCAGCGACATCGAGCCGCGCGCGATCTCCTCGAGCGCCAGGCCGAATTCGGCGAGCGCCATGCCGCTGCCGCCGACCTCTTCCGGATAGCGCATTCCGAACAGGCCGAGTGCCGCCAGTTCGCCGAACAGTTCGCGCGGGAACGCGCGCGCCTCGTCGAGCGCCGCGGCCTGCGGCACGATGCGCTGGTCGGCGAAGCGCGCGAACGCGTCGCGCACCGCCTTCTGCTCGTCGCTAAGCTCGAAGTCCATCTTCAGGACTCCTCGTCCATTCCGTAGACCTCGCGAGCCGCCTCGGCCGAGAACACGCCGATGCTCACATCCTCCGCGAGCACCTTGCGATCGCGCTTCTTCGGATCGCCATAACCGCCGCCCCCGCTGGCCACCTGGTGGTAGATCGTTCCCCTGGGCACCCCGGTGATCAGGTCCTTGTTCCTCGGCACGACGGTGCGGCCGTCGGGGTACTGCAGGCGGATGAAGTTCAGCCCGGCGTTTTGGCCGCCGAACAGGCCGAAGGCCGGCTCGAAGTCGCCGTCGCCGAAAGTGACCAGTTGCGTGTCGTCCGAGCCGATCTCGAAAATCGTCTCCACACCCAGCCCGCCGCGCCATCGGCCCGCGCCGGCCGAGTCGGTCAGCAGCTCGTGGCGCAGCAGCGTGTGCGGTGTCTGCTGCTCGAACATCTCGTAGTCCTGGTCGAGCACGCCGCCCGAGGCGTCGATCATGCCGATGTGGTCGTAGCCGTCGGCGCCGAGCATCGCGCCCGAGCCGCCCTTCAGGCCCATGAAGCCGATGTCGCCGTACTTCTCGCCGGTGCGCGGATCGATGCCGGTGGTGAGCGAGATCAGTGCATGGTTCCAGCCCGCGGTGACGCGATCGGGCAGCACGGGCGCGAGCGCGCGCTGGATCGCATCCGCATTGGGCGGGCACAGGTGGTTGCCGAAGGTGGTCGCCTTCGGGTACGCCGCGTTCAGGATCGTGCCCTCCGGGATCACGATCTCGATCGGCTGCACCATCCCCTCGTTGTGCGGGATGTCCGGGTTGA
>NZ_JADZBI010000260.1 GCF_020852195.1 Hyphomicrobium sp.
ACCACCAGCACCTTCCGCCCTTCCGCATCCGGCACCCCGAACACAAAGTATTCCCCGCCAGCCCCGCTGGCCGCAAGTCTTCGGCAGCCAAAACGACGGCTCGTGAGGTGCTGTGACGCGATACGGTGTGTCGGCAAGTCTGTGACTTTCGAGCAGGAAATAACATGCAAAACAATGCAAGTCAGATGCTTGCAAGCTCTACGCTTCGAGTCGAAGACCCTTGCGAGCCACGTCAATTTTTTTAGTTGCCGAACATTTGCGACCGGCGGCAGATAGTGCAACATGACAAATTTGGTAACTACATGCTCCCGGACATAATTAGTTATTCATTTTATATAGTGAGTTACTACTTTTATATAGTGAGTTACTAAATTTATCTCCTGAAAAGCCGGTTTTTCCCCGAGTGGGGCTGTTTTTTGGGCACTTGATGCCGCCGGCGACGCGATGGAGGCTGTTTTTCAGGCACGCGAACCTCTTTTTCACCAACTTCAGAGGACAATTTGTCAGTTAGTTACTCTTTTTCAGGAACTAATTAGTCCCGGGCAATAACTAATTACTGCCGGGCAGTAGTCAGTTACTCTTTTTTAGTAGTGAGTTATACCCGGGCAGTAGTTTGTTACTCGTTTTTAATAACCGGTTATTGCCGGGCAGTAGTGCATTCGGTCTGTGGCTGCCCGATTTGCAGCCGGAGCAGAACCGGCAATCCGGGCATCCGAAAAGCCCTGTTCTTCCCTGCTCTAACAGCCATACAACACGAACCTAAAATGAAAAACCTATACGAACGTATCCTGGAAAGAAGCCCCAAAGTAAAGATGATCGGCGCCGTGGCCGTGCAGCGAAAACTCCTCACGGGCCGTCGTTTTTTTTGGGGCTGTCGAACACGTGCGCCCAGCGGGGCGCTGCCTCTGCTTACGTTTTTACTCCTTTGTTTAAAATTCAACCCTACACCCCGCCGGCACCATGCTTTTGATTTTTTCGCGCACGGCTTTAGGGATAGGGTTGCTTCCTAAATCTAATTCGGTCAAATTATTCAACTTCTCAAATTGCACTGGGAGCGTTGACAATTTGTTGCCTGACAAATCCAATTCGGTCAAATTATTCAACTCCTCAAGTTGTGTAGGTAGCTCTGTCAATTGGTTGAACTCCAAATCCAAGTAGGTCAAACTTTTTAAATGCCCGAGTTGTGTTGGAAGCGTTGTCAATTGGTTTCGGCTCAAATCCAAGTGGGTTAAATTATTCAAATTTCCAATTTGTGCCGGAAGAGTCGTCAATTGGTTTCGGATCAAATACAAGTGGGTCAAATTTTCCAAATCTCCGATTTGTACAGGAAGATTCGTCAGTTCGTTGTATCCTAAATCCAAGTGGGTTAAATTTTTCAAATTCCCAATTTGTGCTGGAAGAGTTGTCAAATTACTGCTTGACGAATTCAAGTAGATCAAATTTGTCAAATTTCCTATTTGTGCTGGAAGGGTTGTCATTGGGTTTCCACTCAAATCCAAAGAGTTCAAATTTGTCAACTCACCGATTTGTACAGGAATATCCGTCAGTTTGTTGTGCGCTAAATCCAAGTGGGTTAAATTATTCAATTCACTAATCAGCCTCAGAGATACTTCAAAATTCAATCTATAATTGGCAATCAAATTCAATTTGGTTAAACTTTTCAAGTCACCGAGTTGTGCAGGAAGTGTCGTCAGTCGGTTCTCGCTCAAATCCAATTCGGTCAAATTTTTCAACTTCCCAATTTGAGCAG
>NZ_JADZBI010000135.1 GCF_020852195.1 Hyphomicrobium sp.
AGGTCGAGCAGGCGCTCGACGCGCTGCGCTGTCCGCCGGGTGACGCCGACGTGACCAAGCTCTCGGGCGGCGAGAAGCGGCGCGTGGCGCTGACGCGCCTTCTGCTCTCGAAGCCCGACCTCCTGCTGCTCGACGAGCCGACCAACCACCTCGACGCCGAGAGCGTCGCCTGGCTCGAGCGCTACCTGAAGGAGTACGCGGGCTGCGTGATCCTGGTCACCCACGACCGCTACTTCCTCGACAACCTGACCGAATGGACGCTGGAGCTGGACCGCGGCCAGGGCGTGCCGTGGAAGGGGAACTACTCGAGCTGGCTCGAGCAGAAGGCCAAGCGCGCCGAGGTCGAGAAGGCGCAGGAAGAGGGCAAGCAGAAAACCATCGCCCGCGAGCTGGAATGGATCCGCGCCTCGCCCAAGGCCCGCCAGGCGAAGTCCAAGGCGCGTATCGCCGCCTACGAGCGCTTGGTCGAGGAGCAGGGCCGCGAGCAGGTGGGCCGCGCGACGATCCAGCTTGCGCCGGCCCCGCGCCTTGGCGGCGTCGTCATCGAGGCCGAGGGGCTGTCGAAGGCGTTCGGCGACCGCCTGCTGATCGACGACCTGTCGTTCAAGCTGCCGCCCGGCGGCATCGTCGGCGTCATCGGTCCCAACGGCGCCGGCAAGACGACGCTGTTCCGCATGCTGACCGGCCAGGAGAAGCCGGACAAGGGCACCATCCGCCTCGGCGAGACGGTGAAGCTCTCCTACGTCGACCAGAGCCGCGACCACCTGGACGACAAGAAGACCGTCTGGGAGGAGATCTCGGGCGGCCTCGACATCATGAAGCTCGGCGACAAGAAGGAGGTGAACTCGCGCGCCTACTGCGGCTGGTTCAACTTCAAGGGGCCCGACCAGCAGAAGAAGGTCGGAATGCTGTCGGGCGGCGAGAGGAACCGCGTGCACTTGGCCAAGATGCTGAAGGAGGGCGGCAACCTGCTCCTCCTCGACGAGCCGACCAACGACCTCGACACCGAGACGCTGGGCGCGCTGGAAGCAGCCCTCGAGGATTTCCCCGGCTGCGCCGTGGTGATCTCGCACGACCGCTTCTTCCTCGACCGCCTGGCGACCCACATCCTGGCCTTCGAGGGCGACAGCCACGTCGAGTGGTTCGAGGGCAACTTCGAGGCCTACGAGGAGGACAAGAAGCACCGCTTAGGCGATGCCGCCGTCGAGCCCCACCGCATCAAGTTCAAGCGCTTCGAGCGGTAGCTCGCATTCCCTTTCCCCCGCTCTTGCGGGGAAGGGCTAAGCGCTCTGGCTCCTGGTGTCGGATCGGCTGCAACCGGCCCGTCCTTGAGGTGACGCAGTCAATCGAGGATACGGTCGATGCAACTCTACGCCCACCCCTTCTCGTCCTACTGCCAGAAGGTCCTGATCGCACTCTACGAGAACGCGACGCCATTCACCTATCGCATGCTCGGGCCTGATGATCCGCCCGCTGGCGAAGAATGGGCCGCCCTCTGGCCGTTGAAGCGCATGCCTGTGCTCGTCGACCAGGGCAGGACGATGCTCGAATCCAGCACCATCATCGAGTACCTGCACCTCAAGCATCCTGGGCCGGTGAAGCTTCTACCGGACGATCCCGATGCGGCGCTTGACGTGCGCATGCTGGATCGCATCTTCGACAACTACGTCATGACGTCGATGCAGAAGATCGTGCTCGATCACCTGCGTCCCGAGCCCGACCGCGATCCCTACGGCGTTCGCCAGGCGAGAGACATGCTCGACACGACATACCGCTGGCTCGACGGAGCGATCGCGGGCAAGACGTGGGCGGCCGGCGACACCATCAGCCTTGCGGACTGCGCCGCCGCTCCGGCGCTTTTCTATGCCGACTGGGTGCACGAGATCAGCCGTGACCTTCCCAACCTGCGGGCCTATCGCGCGCGGCTCCTCGCGCGACCCTCGTTTGGGCGCGCCGTCGACGAGGCGCGCCCCTACCGCAAGAACTTTCCACCCGGTGCGCCTGAGCGGGACTAGCCGGCCGCTCGGCGCACGGTAGAGGCGGGGAGGGCGCAGGCGAAGCTCGCCGCGCCCGCGCTCACGCCGCGCGGATGGTCGACACGAAGCCCTCGGCCACGCGGCGCAACTCGTCGGCCTGCGCGCCGAGGCTCTCCGCCGACGCCATGACCTGCGCCGCCGTGGCACCGGTGGCGGCCGCCGCCTGGCTGAGGCCGGCCGTGTTGGACGACACGTCCGCCGTGCCCTTGGCCGCCTCCTGCACGTTGCGCGCAATCTCGAGCGTGGCGGCGCCCTGCTCCTCGACGGCGGCTGAGATCGCCATGGCGATCTCGTTGATCGACTGGATCACCTCGCTGATGGTGCGGATCGACGTCACCGCATCCGAGGTCGAGCCTTGAATATCGGTGATCTGCGCGCCGATCTCGGCCGTCGCTTTTGCCGTCTGGTTGGCAAGCGACTTCACCTCCTGCGCGACGACGGCGAAGCCTTTTCCGGCTTCGCCCGCCCGCGCCGCCTCGATGGTGGCATTGAGCGCGAGCAGGTTGGTCTGGCTCGCGATGTTGCTGATGATGTCGACCACCTGCCCGATCTTCTCGGAGGCGCGCGAAAGGTCACGCACCTTCTCCGACGTCTGATCTGCGCTCGTGACGGCCTTGCCCGCCACGTCGGTCGACGACGCGACCTGGCGCCCGATCTCCTTCACCGACGCCGACAGCTCGTCCGCCGCCGCGGCCACCGTGCGCACGTTGGAGGAGGCTTCCTCGGCCGCCGCCGCGACAGCCGTCGACTGGTCGGCGGTCTTCCTGGCTGCGCCCGTCATGGCTTCGGCGGACGATTGCAATTCGCGCGCCGTGGCGCCGACCGAGTCCACGACCCCGGCGACGGCTTTGTCGAACTCCGCGGCCAGGCGGTCGAGCATCGCCTGCCGCTCCCGGCGGCCAGCCTCGAGGTAGACGGAGATTGCAAGATCCATGTCGAGCAGCGCCGCCTTGACGAGCGCGCCCTGCAAGGCGGTCTTCCGGTCCAGGCCGTGCTCCCGTAGCCAACGCTCGATGGTGGTGTTGGGCGAGCGCGAGGCCGGCAGCTTCGTCGCGATGACTTCCACCATCTCCGTGATCAGCGCGTTGTAGCCGCCGATATACCACCGGGGATCGAGGCCGATCCGGTTGTGCGTCTCGCCGATTCTGCGGATCGACGCCTCGTAAGTCTCGTCGAAGTGCCCATCCGTGATCGTGCCCCAGTGCCGGAGCTGGGCGTGCTTGGCCCCCATCATATGGTCGCGGTTCTTGAAGAAGGCGGCGGTCTCCGGGAACTTGCTGAGATGATCGTAGAAGTGGTCGAGCGCAATCGGCAGCTCGGCCATGATGAAATCCTTGTGCTCTCGCAGCAGGCTGCTCGTCACGTCGTCGATTTGGTTGAAGGAGAGGCGTGCTCGAAGGGTGCTGTTGGTGGTCATTTCCAGGTTTCCGCGTTAGGGGGCTCGACCGTCGTCGAACGCAAACTCTCTGCTCCGCCGCCCGATGTCGGGACGACCGTGCATTTCAAGTTGCTTCCTGACACGCGGACCCCGGCGCAAAGCGGACGAGCACGACACCCGTCACACACCTGGACGACGTTGCTCCCTGCTCGGCGCGCGGTACATACGTTCAGTCCACAAACTATCTGTTAGATAGATTTAGAGGATTCGCCAATGTCCACGAACGTCTAAAGGTGCCTTATCTACCTTTGGAGACAAAGGCCGTGCACGGATAGGGCCTCGAAGCCACGGGCCCATAATGCACCGGCGACGCGCGGCGCCTTCAGCGCTCCGCACCGCTCAATCGGGATAGACGCCGCGCAGCACCTCGTCGAAGTGCTCCTTGACGCTGATGTTGCAGCGGCACGACCGCGCCTCGAGCGCGTTGCGGTCGCGCACGACCAGCGCGCCGCGCCGGGTTTCGAGGATGCCGTCGGTCTTGAACGTCTGGACGACGCGGCTCGCGTAGCTGCGGCCAACTCCGAGCATCGAGGCGAGCTCCTCGTGCGTGAGCGGCACCACAATGTCGCCGGTGCGATCCATGGCCGAGATGATCCACTTCGCCGTGCGCTGCTCGATCGAATGGATGGCGTTGCACGCCGTCGACTGCAGGATCTGCGCGAGCAGACAGTCGGCGTAGCGCGCAAAGAGGTAGCGCAGCGAGGGCGACAGTCGCTTGGCGTTTTCGAGCTGGGCGACGGGCATCAGCGCGAACGGACCGCCGAACTTGACCACGATGCGGCAATAGGCCGGCAGATGCCCCGAGCTCACGATGCCCCCCACCGCGCCTTCGCGGCCGACCAGCACCGTTTCCACATCGTGACCGTCCTCGTTGGTGACGAGATAGGACACAAGGCTCGGCCCGCAGGGGAAATAGACCGTCTCGACGTTGTCGCGCGGCTTGTATAGCAACTCGCCCGCCGACCTTTCAGTGAAATCGATATGCGGCGCGAACAGCTCGTAGTCGCCCGGCCGCAACGCACGCAGCAGGTTGCTATCGCACTTGTTTTCCGTTGATACGCTTGTTGCCGGACTTCCGATCGCCACGCATTGCCTCGCGGGTTGATACGCGCCCCGTGCCTCCCTGTGTGCACAAGTGCACAGACAGTGCAAGAGGGTTCTGGTTGTGTGCCGTCCCGCAGTGAGCAGACATGGGACGAGCCGATGGCCGCAGGCACGGATGTGAACGAGCAGGCGAGCCCGCAGCAACCGCTGCCTGCAGACGTTCTGATCGTCGAGGACAACTACATCATCGCCCTCGACCTCGAGGACATGCTGCGCGGCCTCGGCGTCGCCCGCGTGCGCACGGCGAACAGCGTGCTCCACGCCCTCGCCATGATCGCCGAAGGCCCGCCAGAGTGTGGCCTGATCGACATCAACCTTGGAGCGGAGAAGAGCTTCGCGGTCGCCGAGCGGCTGCGCGATCTCGGCATCTACTTCGTCTTCACGACGGGCTATGGGGACAAGTACGCCTTTCCCGAGCATTTCACCGACATTGGGATCGTGAGCAAGCCCTACACGCTCGAGGCCGTCAGCGCGGCGATATTGCGGCGCGGCCTTCCGCCCCCCGCGGCCTGAACGCGGATCCCATAACGACGCATTTTCGCTGGCGGTGACCTCCGTTTAAGATGCGCGGCCCCTTTCGAGGGGCACCGCAACACGGGGGATTCCCGCACGTCCATGAGCCTCACCCGCCTTTACACGCGCGCGCTCAACATGCTCGCCGCCGAGCGGAGCCTCGCGCTCCTGCTCGCCGTCGCGTCCGTCGCCATCGGGCTCGTGCAGCTCGCCGAGCCCATCCTGTTCGGCCGCGTCGTCGATGCGCTCTCCCGGGGGGAGGCGGCGTTTCCGACCATCGCGCTGTGGGCCGCGCTCGGCCTCTTCGGCATCCTCGCCGGCGTAATCGTGGCGGTCTTCGCCGACCGCCTTTCCCACCGCCGCCGCCTCGCCGCCATGGCGGACGCCTTCGAGCGCGCCATGACGCTGCCCCAGGGCTATCACGCCGACCGTGGCTCGGGCGCCGTCATCCGCACCATCGTGCAGGGGACAGACGTGCTGTTCTCGGTCTGGCTGCGCGCCATGCGCGAACAGGTGACGGCCGTGGCCGGCGTCATCCTGCTGGTGCCCACGGCGATCGGCATGGACATGCGCATGGCGGCGATCCTGGGGCTGCTCGCCGTCGCCTATGTCGTCATGAACAGCTTCGTGATGAAGAAAACCATGACCGGGCAGATGAGCGTCGAGCGCTACAACGCCGCAGTATTCAGCCGCGTCGGCGACGTGATCGGCAACGTCACCGTGGTGCAGAGCTTCGTGCGCTTCAAGGCCGAGACCGACGCCATGCGCGCCGTGATGAGCGATCTCCTGGCCGCTCAGTATCCGGTGCTGACCTGGTGGGGGCTGCTGACCGTGCTGCAGCGCGCGGCCGCCACCATCACTATGGTCGCCGTGTTCGCGGTCGGCGCGCATCTGGCGGGCCGCGGCGAGCTGACGGTCGGCGAGATCGTGTCGTTCGTGGGTTTCGCCAACCTATTGATCGCCAAGCTGGATCAGATCTCGGGCTTCGTCACCGCCATGCATCGCTATGCCCCGGCGCTCACGAGCTACTTTGCGCTCGTCGACGAGCCGGACGGCATCGTCGAGAAGCCGGACGCGCGGCCGCTGCCGCCCGTCAAGGGAGAGGTGCGCTACGAGGGTGTGAGCTTCCGCTTTCCCGGTACGGAGCAGGGCGTGCATGACGTGACGCTCAAGGCCGCGGCAGGCAAGACCATCGCGCTCGTCGGCCCGACGGGCTCCGGAAAATCGACGACGCTGTCGCTGCTCATGCGGCTCCGGACGCCGGAGGCCGGCCGCATCCTCATCGACGGGCACGACATCGCGGACGTGACGCTGGCCTCCCTGCGCCAGCAGATCGCGGTCGTGTTCCAGGATGCGGGCCTGTTCAACCGCTCCATTGGCGACAACATCGCCATCGGCCGCCCGGGCGCCACGCTCGCCGACGTGGAGGCAGCCGCACGCCTCGCCGAGGCGCACGACTTCATCAGCGCCAAGCCGGAGGGCTATGGCTTCGTCATCGGCGAGCGCGGTGCCGCGCTCTCCGGCGGCGAGCGCCAGCGTATCGCCATTGCCCGCGCCATCCTGAAAGACGCACCCATCCTCGTGCTCGACGAGGCAACGAGCGCGCTCGATACCGAGACGGAAGCACGCATCAAGCGCGCGCTCGACCGCCTGCGCGCGGGCCGTACGACGTTCATCATCGCCCACCGTCTTTCGACTGTCGCCAACGCCGACGAGGTGCTCGTGCTCGACCACGGCCGCATCGTCGAGCGCGGCCGCTTCGCCGAGCTGGCGGACGGCGACGGGCTGTTCGCGCGCAGGGTCGCGGAAGGCAGCTTCACGGTCCCGGCG
>NZ_JADZBI010000136.1 GCF_020852195.1 Hyphomicrobium sp.
CAGTGGTAGGCGCACACTTAGACTAACAGGAGAAGGCCGAACCTGGTGCGGCTGGAGAGAGGAGTAACGGCAGCCCGCGCCGCGGGCCGTGTTAGGCTAATCTACCGGCGTGGAAATTCAGGCTAGTCCCCCGAACGGCGGATATCCGGTCCTTCGTGGATCTCACGATGAAAATGCCGGCGCGAGCCGGCATTTTCATTCGGAGAAGAACTCGCGAACCTTCTCCATCCACGACTTCGCCTTCGGGTCGTGCTTGCCGCTGTCCTTCTGGTTGATCGCTTCGAGCTCGGCGAGGAGTTCCTTCTGGCGCGCGGTGAGGTTGACCGGCGTCTCCACCACGACGTGGCACATGAGGTCGCCGGGGCTCGCGGCGCGCACGCCCTTGATGCCCTTGCCGCGGAGGCGGAAGACCTTGCCGGTCTGTGTTTCCGGCGGCACCCTGATCTTGGCGTAGCCGTCGAGGGTCGGAATCTCGATTTCGCCGCCCAGCGCGGCGGTGGTGATGCTGACCGGCATCTCGCAGTGGAGATCGTTGTGCTCGCGCTGGAAGACCGCGTGCGGCTTGAGGTGGATCACGACGTAGAGATCGCCGGGCGGGCCGCCGTTCACGCCCGCCTCGCCCTCGCCGGAGAGCCGGATGCGATCGCCTTCGTCCACGCCCGAGGGGATTTTCACCGACAGCGTCTTCTGCTGCTTGACGCGGCCCGCGCCGCCGCAGGCGGAGCACGGGCTCGCCACGATCTTGCCGCTGCCGTGGCAGCGCGGGCAGGTCTGCTGGATCGAGAAGAAGCCCTGCTGCATGCGCACCTGCCCGTGGCCGTGGCAGCCGGGACAGGCGGTGGGCGAGGTGCCCGGCTTTGCGCCCGAGCCGTGGCAGGTGCCGCATTCCTCCATGGCGGGAATGCGGATCCTCGTCTCGGTTCCGTGCGCTGCGTCCTCCAGCCCGATCTCGAGGTTGTAGCGCAGATCCGCGCCGCGGTAGACATTGGTGCGGCTGCGCCCGCCGCCGAAGATGTCGCTGAAGATGTCGCCGAAGGCGTCGGCGAAATTGCCGAAGCCCGCGCCGCCCGCGCCCGCCGCCGCTGCCTGGTCGACGCCGGCGTGGCCGAACTGGTCGTAGGCGTTGCGCTTCTGCGGGTCGCACAGTACCTCGTAGGCCTCCTTCGCTTCCTTGAAGCGCTCCTCGGCTCTCGGATTGTCCGGATTGCGGTCCGGGTGGTGCTTCATGGCGAGCTTGCGGTAGGCCTTCTTCAGCTCGTCCTCGGAGGCGTCCTTGTTGACGCCGAGCACATCGTAGTAGTCGCGCTTTGCCATTTCGTCGTGAAACGTGAAACGTGAAATGTGAGACGTCGATAATCAGCGAGCCCTGGCCTTCAACGATTTCACCAGTGCAGGCATCAGTGCTGAAACCCGGTCGATGCGCTCCTCGACTTCACGCGTATCAGTGACGATGGCCGGAGTTCTTGCCACCTCCAGGTGGGTATCCGGTTCTGACAGGGAACCGGAGGCCATGTCCAGAAAACGAATCAGCTCGCGGGTGCCCCCGCGAGCTGCTCCTTCCGCAATATTGGCCGGTACCGATGTCGCGACCCGCCGCATCTGGCTCGTCAGCCCGTGCTCCTCATCCCGCGGAAAGCCTGACGTGAGGCGGTAGGTTGCGCCAGCGAGAGCTATCGCCTTCTGCCCGGCCGCAAGCTCCCGATGGCCGCGCCTCACATCTCACCCGGCCCGATCACGTTTCACTTCTTGTCCTTGACTTCCGTGTACTCCGCGTCGACCACGTTGCCGTCGTCCTTGGCTGCGCTCTCGGCCGCCTTCTCGCCGCCACCGGCCGCCTGAGCACCGTGCTGCTGCTTCGCCTGCTCCCCGGCGTACATCGTCTCCGCGAGCTTGTGCGAGGCCTGCGCGAGCGCCTGGGTCTTCGCCTCGATCACGCTCTTCTCGTCGCTCTTCAGCGACTCCTCGGCGTCCTTCAGCGCCGCCTCGACCTTCGCCTTCTCGTCGGCGCCGATCTTCTCGCCGTGCTCGGCGAGCGACTTCTTCACCGAGTGTATCAGGTGGTCGCACTGGTTGCGCGCTTCCACCACCTCGTGCGCCTTGCGGTCCTCCTCGGCGTGCGCCTCGGCGTCGGCGACCATCCGCTTGATCTCGTCCTCGGTCAACCCGGAGCTCGCCTGGATCTTGATCTTGTTCTCCTTGCCGGTCGCCTTGTCCTTCGCCGAGACGTGGAGGATCCCGTTCGCGTCGATGTCGAACGTGACCTCGATCTGCGGCATGCCGCGCGGCGCGGGCGGAATGTCGGTGAGGTTGAACTGGCCGAGCGACTTGTTGCCGCGCGCCATCTCGCGCTCGCCCTGCAGGACGTGGATCGTCACCGCGGTCTGGCTGTCCTCCGCGGTCGAGAACACCTGCGTCGCCTTGGTCGGGATGGTGGTGTTCTTCTGGATGAGCTTGGTCATCACCCCGCCGAGGGTCTCGATGCCGAGCGAGAGCGGCGTCACGTCGAGCAGCAGCACGTCCTTCA
>NZ_JADZBI010000137.1 GCF_020852195.1 Hyphomicrobium sp.
GATCTCGCCCTCGACCTGGGCGCGCTTCAGGTTCTTGACCTTTTCGAGCATGGCGGGCGCGTACATGTAGGCGACGCTTTCGCCGCCACGCTGGCGCACGGACATGATGGTCTCCGCCTCCTCGTACTCCTTGTAGGGCAGCACGGAGGCGATGACGTCGATCGAGCAGGCGCACTTGTCGAGCACGTCGCGCGTCTGCCCGTTCACCAACATGCAGCCGTAGATGTAGTCGCCGCGCACGTTGGTCGGGTAGTCGTTGACGAGGCTCGGGCTCGTGATCTTCTCGGCGCATTCCTCGCCAAACGCGGCGGCTCCTGCCGCCACTACCGCCAATCCCGCCGTTGCAAGAAGCCTGATCAGCCTGCTCATTGCGATTTCTCTCCTGCCATGCCGACGACCTTGATGTGCTCTTTGAGCTCGGGTCCGGCCGCCTGGGCGCTTACGAAGTTCGACTGGAGGTCAACGAAGTAACCCGGCACCTGGTTGCTCACCACGATGGTGAAGCTGGTCTTGTGGAAGCCCTGCATCTTGGACGCGCTCTGGTCGTCGACGAAGGGTGCGATGGTAACCTTGTAGGCGTCCACGGAGCTTCCGTTGTAGTCGGTCTTGACCTCCTCGGCCGTCGCGTTGCCCAGCGCCTCGCGGATCTTGTGCTTCAGATACATCTGGCTGCCGCCGGCCAGAGAGTTGAACGTGCTGACCGCCCGGTCCAGGTACCAGATGAACAGCGGGTTGATGGTCAGCTCCGGCCAGTTCTGCGGATCGCGGGCGTTGCTGCCGGTGAAGACCTTGAAGACGACGTCGCGCCCGCCGTTATTGTCCACCTTCGCGACGCCGAGGCGAATATCGTCGGCGTAGTTCTTGCCGACCAGGCGCTCGTCCGAGCCCTTCTTCTCGAAGCGGTAGGTGACCTCCCCGCCCTTGTCTATGAGGTCGAGCTGGCGCGTTTCGAACAGGATCGGCGCAGCCTTCTGCTCGCCGGCCGCGCCAGCCGCAGTCGGCAGCAGTACCAGCGCGACGGCCGCGGACACACGAATGAAGCTCAACATGGTTCCGTTTTCCTCCTTCGGGGCGCCATTCTGGCAGCCTTCTTGGGAAGTCTTCTAGCCCCAGGAGCCGCCCAGCGGCAATCTCCCGATGATGAAATCTCTGCAAGGCGCATAGGTTCGCTAGGTAGGCGAGGGCCCCGCCCAATCGATGGGCAGGCGGCGGAGCGTCACTCGGACGTCCTCAGGAAGAGGCCAAAGGCCCGTGGCCCGTCCCCCACCGGAATACGGGCCGTAACCTCCAGAGTTGCCGTATCAATCCGCTCCAGCGTATTGGCCTCCCAGCAGGCCACGTAGACGGCGCTGCCGGATGGATCGGCCTCGATGCCCTCGGGGTACTCGCCGACGCCGATGGTTTTCACCACGGCAAGCGTCTCGAGGTCGAAGACGGTCACGGTCGCGGCGTACTGGTCCGAGACGAACCCACGCCCGCCAGCTAACGCGACCGCATAGGGGCGCCGCCCGACCTTCACGGTGCCGACGACCTTGCCGGCGGCCAGATCGATCACGCTCACATCGTCGCTGCCCACGTTGGCGGTGTAGGCGCGGCGGCTCTCGGCATCGACCGTAACGCCAAAGGGACGCTCGCCGACCGTGACGGCGGCCGTGCGGGTGAGCGTGACGGCGTCGATGAGCGAGACCTCGTTGCTGTCGCGGTCCGCGGTCAGGATGCGCGCGCCGTCGGCGGTCACCGCAACGCCGGACGGGGACCGGCCGACTTCGACGCTGCCTGTCACCTTGCCCGCGGCAGGGTCGACGGCGAAAAGCCTGTGCTCGTACCAGTCGGCGACATAGACCACGCCGCTCGCCGGATGGGCGGCGACGCCGAGCGGTCCCTCGCCGACCTTGAAGCGGGAGGCGATGGTCCGCTTGGCGGCATCGACGACGACAAGCTCCTTGCTGTCGGGCGACGTGAGATAGGCGAAGCGCCCGTCCGGCGCCATGGCGACGCCCGCAGGCTTGCCGCCGATGGCGATCTCGGCGGCGGCCTTGCCGGCCGCGAGATCGACGATAGAGAGCGAGTCGCCGGTCTGGTTGGTGACGAACGCCTCGCGGGCCGCTTTCGGCTCCGCTCCGGCCGGACCGGCCGATGCGAGCACAGTCAGCAGCGCGGCGAAACCGGCGAAAGCGAATCTGTGCCGTCTGGCGTTCGTGATCAGGAGATCTGCTTCCTGCGACGCCGCTGTCCCTCCCCCCTTGTGGGGGAGGCTAGGAGAGGGGGAATCCAGAACGTCGTGGCTCCACCCACCCCTGCCCCCTCCCCACAAGGGGGAGGGGAAGATCAGCGCGATGGCGCGCCTCGGCGCCGGCATCAGCCGCCTTCCAGCTTCTTCTTCAGCGCGGCGAGGCCGGACTGGAAGACGCCGGTGACTGCATTGACGGCGGCCTCGTCCGAGAGCTCCGGCGGCGGGTCGTTGTTGACGTAGCCGCGATAGAAGGCGCTCCGCCACTCCACCTTGGATTTGTCGCCGTCGGCAGTGACGGTGAAGTGGGCGGAGTAGTTCGTGACGGGGACCACCTTCACGTCGACCTCGGTGATCTCGTATGAGAGCGTCTTGCCCTCGGCATCGTACTTGTTGAGCTTCTCGAAGATCTGGCCGCCGTTCTCGAGCGTCAGGACGCGGGTCGCGCCGACCTCGTTGCCACCCTTGCCCTCAGTCTTCACGAAGGCGGGATGCCAGCCCATGTCCTGGAAATTGCCCACGACCTCCCATACCTTGTCCGCCGGGGCATTGATCTCGACCGACTCGGTCACCTTTTGCCGCGTGGGGCCATGCGCGCTCGCGGCAAGCGGCCACAGGGCGACCAGCGCTAGGAATGAAGCAAACAATCTAACCATCAGCAGTCCTCCGGAATTCCGTCGTCGGCAAACCATTCTCGAGCCGGCGCCGGACAATAAGGAAGGTTCGTGAGGCGCGCAATCGATGCGCGGATTGGCCGCCCCGCGGCGCAGCATTATCGGATGTTGTTTTGGGCGCGGGTCCATGCTTTTGTTCCGCGCCAAATCAATAACGAGATCGATCGAAAATGACGAATTGGACCCGAGGCCAGGGCCAGCCGCCCAAGTCCAACGCGATCACGGATGTCGCCTGCCCTTTCTGCGGTCTTGTGTGTGACGATCTCGAGCTGGCCCGTGACGAAACCGGGATCAAGGTCACCAAGAACGGCTGCGAAAAGGCCATAGCCGGATTCGAGCGCAACGTGGACGGCGCCAAGCCCCAGGTCGCGGGGCGCGACGTCGACCTCGGGGTTGCTATCCAGACCGCGACGGAGCTGATCCGCAAGGCGGCGCTGCCGCTCTATGGCGGCCTCGGCACCGACGTCGACGGCATTCGCGCGGTGATGGCGCTCGCCGACAAGTCGGGCGGCGTCGTCGATCATGCGCTGTCCGAGGGGCAGTACCGAAACTTCCGCGTGCTGCAGACGCGCGGCTGGATCATGACGACGCTCACGGAGACGCGCAACCGCGCCGACTTCTTCATCGTCGTCGGCAGCGACATCCAGAAGCTGCATCCGCGCTTCTTCGAGCGCATCGTCACCGTCGAGCAGTCGCTGCTGTCTGAGACGCCGCCGAAGCGGACGGTCGTGTTCATCGGCCGCGGGCTCGACCAGTCGGCCGTCACGGGACCACGCATCGGAGACGTGATCACCCTTCCCTGCGATGTCGACCGCGTGGGCGAGGTCGTGGCGGCGCTCGCGGCCGAGATCCGGGGCGCGCCACTCGCGCAGGAGACCGTGGCCGGCGTGCCGCTTGCCGATATCAAGGCGCTCGCGGAGCGGTGCCGGGCGGCATCCTATCCCGTGTTCGTATGGGCGCCGCCGAGCCTCGCCTTCCCGAACGCGGACCTGGTCGTCAGCACCGTGTCCGACCTCGTCAAGGATCTCAACGTCAGCGGCCGTGCGGCCGGACTCGCGCTCGGCGGCAACGAGGGGGCGATCTCGGCTGGCGCAGTCTCGTCCTGGCAGAGCGGCTATCCGCTGCGCGTCTCCTTCGCCAGCGGCAAGCCCGACTACGATTTCCTGCGCTACGCCATCCCGCGCATGCTGGCCAACGGCGAGGGCGACCTGCTTCTCTGGCTCGCCTCGTTCACGCCGGATCTCGGACCGCCAGCGACGAAGATCCCGACCATCGTGCTCGGCACGCCCGGCCTCAAGCTCGCGAGCCCGCCGGCGGTGTTCATCCCCATCGGCACGCCGGGCGCGGACCACGCGGGGCGCATCATCCGCGTCGACAACGTGGTGTCGCTGCCGCTCAAGAATCTCGGGCGCTCCAACCTGCCGAAGGCATCCGACGTTCTCGGCGCCATCGAACTCGCCCTTTAAGCTCCGCCTCGAGGATCCAAGAGATGCTGATCAAGTTCACCGGCGGAACCGTTTACGACCCCTTGAACGGGGTCAACGGCGAGGTGCGGGACATCTATGCCAAGGACGGGCGCATCGTGGCGACGCCGGCGCCCGGCACGCGTATCGACGCCGAGTATGCGCTCAACGGCCGCGTGGTGATGGCGGGCGCCATCGACCCGCACAGCCACATCGGCGGCGGCAAGGTTACGATCGGGCGCATGCTGCTGCCGGAGGACCACCAGGGCCACGAGGTGGCGCGCACCGAGCTTCTGCGCTCGGGCTGCGGGCACGCCGTGCCCTCCACCATGACCACGGGCTACCGCTACGCGGAGATGGGCTACACGGCGGCGTTCGAGCCCGCCATGCTGCCGGCCAACGCGCGCCAGGCGCACCTCGAGATGGGCGACACGCCCATGATCGACAAGGGCGCGTTCGTGATGCTCGGCAACGACGACTTTTTCCTGCGTGCGCTCTCGCAAAAGAAAGACTTCTCGTTCATCAAGGACTACATCGCCTGGACCATGCACGCGGCGCAGGCGCTGGCGGTCAAGATCGTGAACCCGGGCGGCATCAGCGCCTTCAAGTTCAACCAGCGCCAGCTCGATCTCGACGAGAGGCACGAGTTCTACGGACTTACGCCCCGCGACATCATCCTCACGCTCGCGCGCGGCATGAAGGAGCTCGGCGTTCCGCACCCGATCCATATCCACGGCTGCAACCTCGGCGTTCCGGGCAGCATGTATTCGACGCTGGCGACGATCAGGGCCGCGGAAGGGTTGCCGCTCCATCTCACACACATCCAGTTCCATAGCTACGGCACGGAAGGGGACATGAAGTTCTCGTCCGGCGCGCCGCAGATCGCGGAGCTTCTGAACCAGACCCCCAACGTGTCGATCGACATCGGCCAGATCATGTTCGGGCAGACCTGCACCGCTTCCGGCGACAGCATGCGCCAGTACGGCAACACGAAGTCCGCCAACCCCAAGAAGTGGGTGGTGATGGACATCGAGTGCGACAACGGCTGCGGCGTGGTGCCGATGAAGTATCGCGACAAGAGCTACGTCAACGCGCTGCAGTGGGCGATCGGGCTCGAGCTGTTCCTGCTGGTGCGCGACCCGTGGCGGATCTTCCTCACCACGGACCATCCGAACGGAGCGCCGTTCTACTTCTATCCGCACCTCATCCGGCTGCTCATGGACCGCACGTTCCGCAACGAGATGCTGGAGAAGCTGCATCCGGCGGCGCAGGCAGCGACCATCCTCAAGTCGCTCGACCGCGAGTACACGCTCTACGACATCGCCATCATGACGCGCGCGGGCCCGGCGAAGAGCCTGGGGCTTCGCGACCGCGGGCATCTCGGCACGGGCGCCATCGCCGATATCACGGTCTACGAGGACAACGCCGACCGGGAGGCGATGTTCAAGACGCCGCTGTTCGTGTTCAAGAGTGGCGAGATGATCGTCAAGAACGGCCGCGTGGTGAAGGTGGTCGCGGGCGCGACGCACGTGGCCCGGCCCGACTACGATCCGGGCATCGAGAAGTCGCTGCGCGAGTATTTCGACCGCTACCACACGGTGAAGCTCGACAACTTTCGCGTCTCCGACCAGGAGATCGTGGACAGCAACTGCGGCCATACCGGCGGAGAATGCGGCTGCGTGATCGTGCAGCCGTGCGGACCGAGGACCTCCTGACCATGAGCGCCACGACCATCAACGGCGTCGTCATAGACGACACTTTCGCCGAGGCGTTCGGCATGAGCGGGCTCGGCCTCGTGATCACCGCCGACACGCTCAAGTGGGCGCGTATCTCGGCCGAGGTCATGACCGGGTTCGGCACGTCAGTCATCGGCTGCGGCGCCGAGTGCGGCATCGACCGCGAGCTCAAGCCCGACGAGACGCCCGACGGGCGGCCCGGCGTGCGCGTGCTCATCTTCGGCTTCTCGCCGGATGCGCTGAAGCCGCAGCTCGTCAACCGCGTCGGCCAGTGCGTGCTGACCAGCCCGGGATCGGCATGCTACAATGGCCTCGACAGCCCAACCACGCTGGCGCTCGCGGCCGGTCCGCGCTTCTTCGGCGACGGCTGGCAGACGGCGAAGAAGCTCGGCAAGCGGCGCTTCTGGCGCGTCCCCGTGATGGACGGCGAGTTCGTCATCGAGGACACGTGCGGCGTCACCACGGATGCGGTCGGCGGCGGCAACCTGCTCGTGCTCGGGCGTGACCGTGCCGGGCTGCTCGAGGCGACGGAGGCCGCGGTCGACGCCATCGCCAAGATTGACGACGTAATCACGCCGTTTCCCGGCGGCATCGTGCGCTCTGGATCGAAGGTCGGCTCCAAGTACAAGGGCGCCATCGCCTCCACCAACGACGCTTTCTGCCCGACGCTCAAGGGTGCAGTGAAAACCGAGTGCAGCCCGGATACAATCGCCGTGCTCGAGATCGTCATCGACGGTCTCACCTCCAAGTCCGTTGCCGACGCCATGCGCGTCGGACTCAAGACGCTGATCGAGACCGGCGCAGCGAAGGGCGTGACGCGGGTCTCCGCCGGCAACTACGGCGGCAAGCTCGGCCAGCACCACTATTACCTCAAGGATCTGCTGCCATGAGCACGCTGAGCTTCACCCTGCGCGCCGCGCCGACCCAGGTGCTCGACCTCTCCGCACTGATCCCGAGCAAGCTCGCGGGGCTTTCGACAGGCGGCATCGAAAGACTGCCGCTCGGCGCTGATCCGCACGTGCCGCACGTGGGCGACGTGTTCGCGGTCAGCGGGGCGCCGGGCGAGGCCGTCGCCATATTGGGCGGCTCGCCGTTGCTCGATTACGTGGGCGCCGGGCTCGATGCCGGCTCGATCACGGTCGAGGGGCCGGTCGGCGCCTATGCCGGGCGCGGCATGAGAGGCGGCGAGATCACGATCGGTGGCGACGCCGGCGCCTACCTCGCCTCGACGGCGAAGGGCGGCCTCATTCACGTCAAGGGCTCGGCCGGCGATTTCCTCGGCGGCGCGCGGCCCGGCGACAAGTTCGGCCAGCTCGGCGGCACGGTGCTGGTCGACGGCAGCGTCGGCGAGCGGGCGGGCGAACGCATGCGGCGCGGCATCGTGGTGGCAAAGGGCAAGTTCGGCGCGGCGGCGGGCTCGCGCATGGTGGGCGGACCGCTCTGGACCGAAGCCGGCTTCGGGCCGCGGCCCGGTCCCCTGCTCCGGCGCGGCACGCTGATCGGGCCGTCCGTCGACGAGCTGCTGCCGACGTTCGCCGACTGCGGGCGCATCGATCCCGTGATCCTGCGCATCCTCTCGCGCTATATTGCGGACGTGCTGGGGCCGCTCGCGCCCAAGGCGCTGCCGGGGGCCGTGCGCAAGCTCGCCGGCGACCAGGCCACCATCGGCAAGGGCGAGATTCTGCTGACGGCATAGCGAGGATCTCTGCCTAAACCGGCGAGGGGTCTGGTGCGTATCTGTTGCGACCGGCTGAACACACACCGGCATCAGGAGGCGCCTTTTCATGCTCAGCATCATCCTTTCGGCCTGTCTCATCGCCGATCCGAAGCAATGCCGTGACTTCAAGATTCCGCTCGATGTGAGCATGGACGTCATGCATTGCACGATGGCCGCGCCGCCCTATTTCGCGCAGTGGGCCGAGGAGCATCCGCAATGGCGGATCCGGCGCTGGAAGTGCCAGTCGTCCACCTTCAACGATACGTAAGACGAGGCGCGGCTCTGCGCGGCGACGCTAGAGCGCGATCAGCTTTGATTGAATCGGTATCGCAATCTAACCTCTGATGAGACCGATGATTCACGCTTCGGACCGATAGGGTCCGAAGCGATTATGGTCTATTGCGTCGCCGCTTCGGGCGGGATGGCACGCGAGGAGCCGTGCTCCTTCACGACCTGCCGCGCTTCCTTGACGGGCGGAAGCTTGCCGCTGATCTCGATCATGAACTTCTGGCGGATGGCGCGGCCGAAATCGTTGAAGCCATGTGCGGGAAGGATGAAGCTGCCAGGTCCACCCATCACGTTGTCGCGGTACCACTGCTCGAGTGCCGGTCCCTCATCGCCCTCGAGAATCGGCAGGCCGTTGATGGTCACGCCGGCGGCCGCGAGTTCGTCGCGCACGACGGCGGTCGCCTCCTCGGGGTTGCAGTTCTCGCGGCCGTCACCCGAGACGTCGACGACGATACGCAGCGCCCTAGCCGGGATCTGCGGCACCACCTTGTCCGAGATCGAGCGCATCATGCCCGAGACGCACGTGAACTCTCCCGTTTGCCGCGGCAGAGCGCGCACCTTGGACGCCAGGTACGCCGCGTCGGAAGGGTTTGCAATGCGCTGCCACGGCAGCGCGAGGCGTGGCTTGTCGGCCCAGGTCACCATGGCCACGAGGATGCTGCCGTTGGGACCGTTCAGGATCGCCTTCAAGACCTCCGGATCCTCCAGCGCCTTGGCGATGCCCTCCATCTGCAGCCGGTAGCGGTGCTCGTCGACGGAGTTCGAGACGTCCACCGAAACGATGAGCGCCGTGTCGACATCCCCCTGCTGCTCCTGCGCATGGGTGATGCCGGCCAGCGCCAGGACTGCTGCCATCGCCGCGGCCACAACCCGGCTCCATACGCCGCCCGAATGGCATGACCTCATGTTCTTTGTTCTCTTCTGCTCAGATCACCGTCGCGCAATCTTAACCCTGCATCGCGTCCTGCCGCCAGTGGACTGTGGCCCAACGGGCACGAAGCCCGCCCCATGCTTTTGCGTCACGGCTTGCCAACGCGGCCGGCGGCGCTTACCGTCGCCGCGCCCGATGTCGGGGACCGAGGACTTTGCCCTTGCCAACGCGTGCCGCCGTCAACCTGATCCTGCTCGCCGTGCTGGCTCTGCGCAGCCTGCTGCCGGCTGGCTATATGGTGCAGGCGGCGGATGCGTCCAAGGGCTCGTTCGAGATCGTGATCTGTACGAGCACGGGCCAGAAGCTCGTGAGCCTCGACGGTGATGGGACCGCGCCGGCCTCCAAGCCACAGCACGTCGAGAGCGGGCTTTGCCCGTTCGCCGCCGCCGGAGCGGCAGCGCTCGCCGCTGCGGCGCCGGAAAGCCTCGCCACCGCGGCCGAGTATGCCGCCGTCACCTACCCGCGGGCGGTCGCGCTCTTTGCCGAGACACCGAAACCCGGGGCCCAATCGGCCCGTGGTCCACCAACCTCCGCGTTGATCTGAGTCCGCTCGTCATCAGTGGCCGTGCGTCGCGTTCCGTCGATGGAAGCGCACGCCTGCCGCCCGCTTCAGATTCAATACGGATCCTCCGCCATGTCATCTTGCTTGCGGCCGCAGGGCTCGACCCGGCCAACGCTTATCCGCCAGTACGGCGTTCCTTCCGCGCTCTCAGTCGCCATCCTCTCCGTTGCGCTCGGCGCGCCCTCATCGGCGCAGGAGGCCGTCACCGAGCTTCCCGAGGTGACCGTCACGACGACGGCGCCAACGGGCAAGCCGAAGGCCAAGGCGGCAAAGTCCGCTCCGGCCGCGATCGCCCAGCAGCCGAGCAGCGCCGAAGCCGAGGCGCCGTCGGACGGCAGCGACCACCCGCAATTCGGCGCCCGCTCGGGCAGCCTCGGCGTGCCGACGGTCGCCGAGGCGACGGTCGAAATTGAGCGCACGCCGGGCGGCGTCGATCTCGTTCCGGCCGAGGAGTACAAGACTTCCACGCCGGCCGTCACCCTGAAGGACGCGCTCGACTATGTGCCGGGCGTGCTCGTGCAGCCCAAGTGGGGCGAGGATTCCCGGCTCTCCATCCGCGGGTCGGGGCTCTCGCGCAACTTCCACGGCCGCGGCGTCCTGCTCCTGATCGACGGCATCATCCCGCTCTCGACGGCCGATGGCGCAAGCGACTTCCAGGAGATCGACCCGACAGCGTTCCGCTACATCGAGGTCTACAAGGGTGGCAACGCGCTTCGCTACGGCGCCAACACGCTCGGCGGCGCGCTCAACTTCGTCATGCCGACCGGCTACGATTCCGACCTGTTCGGAGCGCGAGTCGATGTGGGCAGCTTCGGCTTCCACAAGCTCTCGGCCAGCTCGGGCGGCGTCTTCGGCGCGGCGGACTACTTCATCACCGGCACCTGGCAGGAGCAGGACGGGTTCAGGGATCACTCCGAAGGCGAGAGCACGCGCGGGGCCATGAACGTCGGCTACCGGCTGACACCCGATGTCGAGACGCGCTTCTACCTCAGCGCCGCGCACATCCGCCAGGACATCCCGGGCGCCGTGACGAAGCAGCAGGCGCTTTCGAACCCGGAGGGCGCATTCGTGCTGCCGGGAGAGCCGTCGCTCCCGTTCTTCCCGTTCAGCACGGGCAACGATAACGTCGACCGCGACTTCGAGCGCAACATCGATGCGGTACGCGTCGCCAACAGGACGACCGTCCGCCTCGCGCCGGGGACCGTCGCGGAGTTCGGGGCATTCTACCGGGACAAGCAGCTCGACCATCCGATCCTGTTCGTGCTCGACAACGACACGCAGGAAAAGGGCGGCTTCGCCCGGATCGTCGACGACAGCAGGATCGGCGGCTTCCGCAACACGCTGGTCGCCGGCGTCAGCATCCACAACGGCGAGACGCGGTCGCGGTTCTATCGTAACATCCTCGGCGAGCGCGGCGCGCTCATGTCGGATTCCGACCAGAAGTCCGACAATACGATCGTCTACGCCGAGAACTCGTTCTTCGTGCAGCCGACGGTGGCGCTGGTTGCCGGGCTGCAGTACGTCGACGCGGAACGCGCGGTCTCCGACAACTTCCTTTCCGACGGGAACTCCTCGGGCAAGGCGAGCTTCGATTTCTGGAACCCCAAGGCCGGCATCGCGTGGGACGTGACGCCGTTCGCGCAGGTCTTCGCCAACGTGTCGCGCAGCGGCGAGGCGCCGACGTTCAGCGAAATCACGGTCACGCCGGCTCTCACCACCAGCCTCGACCCGCAGCGGGCGACGACCTACGAGATCGGAACGCGCGGATCCACACCTGACTTCAAGTGGGATCTCGCGCTCTATCGCTCCAACATCGACAACGAGTTCCAGTGCCTCACGGTCGGGTCGTCGCTCTGCAACCAGGTCAACGCGGACAAGACGATCCACCAGGGCGTCGAGCTCGGCGTGGGCGCGGCGCTCTGGTCGGGCATCATCGAGACGGCGGGGCGGCTCGATCAGCTCTGGCTGAACGCGGCGTATACGTTCAGCGATTTCCGCTTCGACGATGATGCCGACTACGGGGACAACGAGCTGCCGGGCGCGCCCCGGCACTATCTGCGCGCCGAGCTCGTCTACAAGCATCCGTCCGGCGTTTTCTTCGGCCCCAACATCGAGTGGGTTCCGGAGGCGTACTTCGTGGACAACGAGAACACGTTCAAGACGGACGCGTACGCGATATGGGGAGCCAGGATCGGCTACGAGGGCGAGACGTTCTCGGCCTACCTCGAAGGGCGCAACCTTTCCGACGAAGCCTACATCGCGTCGGCGAGCGTGTCGGGCGATCTCGGTGGCGCGGACGGCGCCGTGTTCGAGCCCGGCACCGGGCGCGCCATCTACGGCGGCTTCCAGGTGAAATGGTGAGCACCATGCGCATTCGGCCTCTCGCGCCTGGCTCCCGACGTGTCGCGACGCTG
The DNA here is from genome assembly GCF_020852195.1 of Hyphomicrobium sp. GTDB lineage: Bacteria > Pseudomonadota > Alphaproteobacteria > Rhizobiales > Hyphomicrobiaceae > Hyphomicrobium_C. The sequence goes on from NZ_JADZBI010000137.1 coordinate 12,016, forward strand.
ATTGCGTGTGCGTGGATGGCGCTTTGCGGCGCCATCCACTCTCCCCTGCCCGCCCTGGCGGTCGACGATGCCCGAGCGATCCGTGCGCTCATCGGCGCCACCTGGGACAGGCCCGAAAGCAAGGTCGAGACGGACCCAGTCGTCATTTCGGGAGACTATGCCGTTGCAAGCTGGACGCAGGGCCAGCATGGCGGCCGTGCCCTTTTGCGGCGGGACGCGAAGGGCTGGGTCGTCGTACTGTGCAGCGGCGATCCGCTCCGCGAGGCCGGCTGGCTCGCGGAGGCCGGCGTGCCCGCGGAAAATGCCGACCGGATCGCGGCGGACCTCAAGGCCGCCGAGGCCGTGCTCCCTGCCGAGCGGCGGGCCATGTTTTCCCTGTTCGAGGGCGTCGTCTCGGGAGATGCCGCCGGACACCATGCCCCGTTGGACCACGATCATCATTCGCATCACTAAGCGGACAAACTCGGAAGCGTGTCATGACATTCAATTGGAAGCTCTCGATCTGGGCAGCGCTGGCGCTCTCCGCGCTGCCCGCATACGCGCATGTCACCCTCGAGCGAGCAGAAACCCAGCGCGGCAAGTCCTACAAGGCCGTGCTCAAGATCCCGCACGGATGCGACGGGCAGGCGACGCACACGGTGCGCGTCGAGATTCCGGAGGGCTTCATCGGCGTCAAGCCGATGCCGAAGCCGGGTTGGACGATCAAGACCGTGCGCGGGGCCTACGCGAAGAGCTACGGCTTCTATCACGGCCCCCTCAGCGAGGGCGTGAAGCAGATCGAGTGGTCGGGCGGCGAGCTGCCTGACGACTACTACGACGAGTTCGTGGCCTCGGGCTTCATCGCCCGGGAGCTGACCGAGAGCGCGCTCTACTTCAAGGTCGTGCAGGTGTGCGCAAACGGCGAGGAACGCTGGGTCGACGTGCCGGCGGAGGGGCAGGATCCGCATGACCTCGCGGCGCCGGCGGCCGTACTGCGGCTCGCGGCCGGCGGCGAGCCTGCGCACGAGCACCGACACGGCCACAAGCACGGCGATGCGAAGGCGGCGGCAGGCGACGGCGCGACGACCATCGGAACGCTCGCCATCGCGGGCGCCTGGACGCGCGCCACGGCCGAGGGCGCCAAGGTCGCCGCCGGCTATCTCACGATCCACAACACGGGGAGCACAGCCGACACGCTGGTCTCCGTCCAGACACCCGTAGCGGGGCGCGGCGAGATCCACGACATGACCACGGACGACGCGGGCGTGATGCGCATGCGCCGTCTGGCGGATGGCCTCGAAATCCCGGCTGGCGGCAGCGTGGAGCTGAAGCCGGGGGGCAAGCACCTCATGTTCCTGGATCTCAAGCAGCCGCTCGTCGAGGGCTCGCAGGTGTCCGTGAAGCTCGCGTTCAAGAGCGGGGCCGTGGGAGAGGTGGTTCTGCCTGTGCGCGCGCTTGGTGCGAGCGGCGGCGGCCACAGCCACCATTGAGGCGGCTGCGGCGGGCGCGTTGGTGAGTGTCGCTGATTCTGCGGGCCGAAGACTCGGAGTCGACGCGATGGCTACTCGCGCATCATCGTCTCTTTGAGGCCGGAGTCGTTTCCTCTCCAGCGGGCGACGGCCTTGCGACGGCGCTCGAGCTCCTCCGTCCAGGGATAGCGGATCGGCGGCAGCTCGGCCGTACGGTCTCTCAGGTGAAGGTAGGTGACAGTCGACCCTGTCTTCGTATGGTTGGAAGGAGCGGCTGAGTTGTTCATGAGGCGAATACTCCGTAACGCTTCATTGGCTCAGTTGCCCGGCGTCAACGCTGCGGCCGGTCGCCGGTTCCCCCCTCGTCTCTCTTCAAATGCTCTGCGGTTTTCACCTTCCGGTGCATACCCTCGTGCGATGGAGTAAATACCGGCTCACGCGCGCGGCAAAGTGAAAATCGATGATATATTCTTCACATCGATGACGCGCTGCGAAAGGAATGCGGCGCTCGCCACGGAATTGCCGCAGTTCCATTCGGAAAACCTCACGCCGCCTCGGGGAAGACCACGATGACCGGGTTCGTACGCCTCTCAGCCGCTGGATCGGGCGTGCTCGAGGACTGGGGGCCGATGCCCAAGGACGATCTCATCGCCGGAACGGGGCAGCAGTACGGCCATCTGTGGCTCGATGACACGGCCTCGGGGCTGATGGTGGGCGTCTGGGCGTGCTCGCCGATGACCGGGCGCATGGGGCCGTGGTCGACGAACGAGGTGATGATCCTGCTCGAAGGGGCCGTGACGATCGACCACGCCGACGGCAGCCGGCTCGACGTGACGGCCGGGGAGGCCTTCTTCATTCCGAAAGGTACCGTCTGCTCCTGGCGCCAGGAGGGCGATCTTAGGAAGTTCTTTGTCATACACAGCGACAGCTCGGGATACGTGCCGGAGAACACCGGAGCGCTGCGGGCGCGCAAGATCGACCCGGCCGCGCCGCTCATGCCGGCCGAGGGTCCGGACGCGGCTCTCCTGCAAGGCCCGCCGCCCACCTGCCGCGAGGCGATCGCGTTCACATACCTCACGGGCCAGCTCACGGCCGGAGTCTGGTCGGCCACGCCCTATCGGCGCACGGCGCAACCCTTTTCGCGCCACGAGCTGATGCACATTCTCGAAGGAACGGTGACGCTCGACGACGGCGCGGGGCGCACGGAGACGTTCGCTCAGGGGGAAACGTGCTTCGTGCCCAAGGGGGCCTCGGTCGGCTGGAGCAGCGCCACGCCGGTCAAGAAGCTCTTCTGCAGCTTCACGCCCAAAGAAGCGTAGGGGGCTCCTCAAAAACAAAGCGGCGGCCGCTTCGCGACCGCCGCACGATCTATGCAGAGTGTGATCGCGCCTTAGATCAGGTCGATCTCAGCCGGCAGATACGAGGTTACCTCGAGGCCGACTTCCTGCTCGCGAACCGAGGGCTTCATCCAGGTCTTCATGGTCTTCTCCTTGGGTTGTAGCGGATTTATGCGATCCGCCCGACTTATAGCGAAACCATACCCTGACCCGCACCCGTCCGGCCAATCGTATTTTCCGAGAGGCCTCATAAGTGGCACTGATGCTATGGTGTAACACTTGCGGCCTGGACGACACGCCGTTCGCTCCGCGCCGGCCGTAGATCAGGCCAGAGGCGCCGGACGGCGCGGGACCACAAGGCGCGCGGTCATGATCTGCAGCACCTCGCCCGCCTGATTCCGAGTCTCGCTGCGCACGGTGACCATGCCGCGGTTCAGGCGCGAGGTGGAGGGCTTGGCCGCAATCACCTCCGAAACGACGGTCAGCTCATCACCGGGGCGCGTGGGACGCGGCCACTGCACCTCGCCACCGGCGCCGATCACGCCGCCGGCAATCGGCAGCCCGCTCGTCACGAGGAGGCGCATGGTTAGCGCGGCCGTGTGCCAGCCGCTCGCCACGAGCTCCCCGAAAAAGGTGTTCGCTGCCGCGGCCTCGTCGAGGTGGAAAGGTTGCGGATCGAAGCGTGCTGCGAATTCCTTGATCGCGGCCGCATCGATGACGAGCGATCCTGTCGTCACGCGCCGGCCGACGGGCAGGTCCTCGAAATATAGCGGTTGGACGGTTTGATCGCCGCTCATGGCGTTGCGCGCTCCCGGCTGGTGGCGGTGGCGCGGAGTTCAAACGCGGCGCGCGGCATTGGATAGGGGACATAGCGCCGCGCAAGGCTGCTATCGCTGGTAGCCGGGCGGCAGCTTGCGCCACGCATAGCCGGCCTTGCCCTTGCGGTAGCCGTACTCGAACAGGGTGTTCATGTAGATGCGGTCGAACGGACCCTTGTAGGGCTCGGTGAACTCATCCTCGAGGTAGGCGAGATTGAAATCCACGCCGTCGCGCTGCGCCGTCAGATAGATGCGGTAGAGATCGTTGACCGCGTTGGCCGCCGTCATTGTGGAGATGGCCTGGCCGGCGATGGCGAGCGTCTGCCGCTTCACCGATGCCTCGGCGCGGAACAGGCGGCCGTTGCGTATGATGTAGGCGATGTCCTTATGGTGCGGGCGCATGCGGTCGACGGTTTTCAGCTTCAGCGACGGCGGATAGAGGAAAACCTGGGCCATGGCGCCGCCGTCCACGTGCATCTCCTCGTAGCGTTTGCCGTCGACGGTGACGTCGAGCATGACGGGCGGGAAGGCGCCCGGGATCGAGGCCGAGGCGCGCAACACCTCGATGATCAGCTCGCGCGCCCGCGGATCGGTGCTCTTGGCGATGGCGCCGATGTTCCAGATGATGGAGCGGGCCTGGTCGAGGTTCGTGGTGGCGATCAGGAGCAGGCGCCCCTTGTCGTATTCCTCGGCGATGCGCCGGACCATCTCCTGATCGACGTAGCTCGCGATCAGGCGCTTGAGCGGGGCCGTATCGACCGCGGAGTCGCTCGACAGGATGGCAAGCAATGGCTCCGTGTTGAAGATGTCCCCGGCGCTGGTCTCGGGGTAGACGCGCTTCAGCTGCTCGTCGTAGTCGGAGCCCAGGAACGCGAACGGAGCCGACAACGCACCCGTGCTGATACCGGTCACGACCGCAAACTGCGGGCGGTCGCCGCGCGCCGTCCATCCGACCAGGAGGCCTGCTCCGTATGCGCCGTCGTCTCCGCCGCCCGAGATGGCGAGGAAGTGCGTCGGCGGCACCTGCTTGATACCTTGCGCCGCGCGGTATGCGTGCGCCTTCGAGACCATCTCGTAGGCGAGCGCCCTGAAGACCGCAGGGTCGCCGTCGGCGTAGAAGCGTGCGTAGGGGATATCGAGCGGCTTGATCTCAGAGGCAAGCGCGAGGGGCACGGCCGGCAGCCTGTCCAGGCTCGCGCAGGCGGATAGGATGACCGCGACAAGCAGGCCAGGAGCGACAGCCCATAGGGGGGTGAAGCTAGGCGCGCCGTCCCGTCCGGCGCACAGCCTCCCCTCCTTCCGGCCCTTTGCTACGCAAGACATCCGAACGCCGGTATTCTCCACTCCGCATGGTGAGGCAATCTGCCGGCCTTATGTCATTGTTATGGCTTAAGCGAGCTTATGGTTAGCCGCAGCGGAGCGCGGGGGCCGGCCGGGCCAGCTTTCAATGGGGAACTGCCGATGTGGTCGCACGGCGAAACACGGGTGCTTGCGGCTACGGGCGTGGATCTCAATGTGACCGACGGCGGGTGGGCGTTCGCCGACCGGAGCCGGGAGGAGATCGACCAGCACTGGGAACTGCGGACACACGAGAAACCGGGATTTTTCAACGGTGTCGTGCATCTCATGACGGAGTGCGCCCTTTCCGCGGGCGGCATGTTCTCGGCGCGCTTCGTGCGCACCGACTTCAAGAGCTTCCTCTACTGGCGCGAGACGGGGTGGTGCGATCAGAGCGTCATGGACGCGTTCGGCTCGGCGCTCATTCTTTCTGCAGACGGACAGGTGCTGCTGGGGCGCCAGAGCGCCGGGCACCTCAACAGCGGCCTCTGCTACCCGCCAAGCGGCTTCATCGACGTGCGCGACATCGGGCCTGACGGGCGCATCGACATCGACGGCAGCGTCGCGCGCGAGATCGCCGAGGAAACGGGGCTCGCCGCGCCCGCGATTGCGCGGACCGGCGGCTACGTGCTGACCTTCGCAGGCCCCGTGCTTTCGATCGCCGTCCCCTACCGCTCGCCGCTCCCTGGCGCGGCGCTGCTAAAGGATGCTGCGCGGCACATCTCGGCGGAGGCGGACAGCGAGCTTGCCGACCTTGTGCTCGCCGCGCCGGGCGACGCGGCGGCCGGGCTTCCCATGCCGGACTACGCGCGGGTGCTGCTCGGCCACCTCCCCGGCCTGAAATCCCTGGCCTGAGGCGCCGCCCCGCTTGGAGCGAGGAGGCGGATAGGGCAGAGTGCGCGCGCTTCAACGCGGGGGAGACTACATGGCGCTCAAGTTCCATACGCTCGACGTGTTCACCGACCGGCGCTTCGGCGGCAACCCGCTGGCGGTCGTGCTCGATGCCGATGGGGTCAGCGAAGCCGAGATGCAGAAGATCGCGCGGGAGTTCAACCTCTCCGAGACGGTCTTCGTGCAGACGCCGACGCGCCCGGCGCATTCGGCCAAGATGCGCATCTTCACGCCCAGGAGCGAGATCCCGTTCGCGGGCCATCCGACCGTCGGTACGGCGGTGCTGCTCGCGGAGCTCAATGCGCCGGTACACAACGGCGAGCAGGACGCGCTGATCGTGCTCGAGCAGAACATCGGTACGGTGCGCGTTGGGGCCCGTTTGCGGGCGGGTGCCGCCGCGTTCGCCGAGTTCGACGCACCAAAGCTTCCGGCCGAGGCCGGCGCGCTGCCGCCAGACGACATCCTGGCGGCGGGGCTCGGCCTCATCCCGAGCGAGGTCGGGTTCGAGAACCACGTGCCGCTCTGCTATGCGGCGGGCACCACGTTCGCCTTCGTGCCCGTGGTCTCGCTGGAGGCGATCGGACGAGCGCGCGTCAACGGCGCGCACTGGGAGCGGGCCTTCGAGCAGCAAGGTGTCTCCGGCGTCTACGTCTATACGCGCCAGTGCACGCACACGAGCAGCGCCTTCCATGTGCGCATGTTCGCGCCGCAGGTCGGCATCGCGGAGGACCCGGCCACGGGATCGGCAGCCGTGGGCCTCGCCGGCATCGTGCACCAGTTCGACGGCCTGCCGGACGGTACGCACCGCCGCATCGTCGAGCAGGGCTACGAGATGGGCCGTCCGAGCCAGATCGTGCTGACGCTCGTGGTGGCCGGCGGCAAGCTCACGACGGTCAGGATCGGCGGCTCGGCCGTACGCGTGTCGGAAGGGACGATCGAGGTCTGAGCCGCTATTCCGCCGCGCGATCCTCGTCCTCGGCGGATGACGTCCAACCTGCGTTTCTCAAGCCGGCATACATCGGGGTACGGATCTCGCGGATGAGCTTGCGTCGCACCGCCTCAGTGTAGCTCTCGATGGCGGTGACCGGCTCGACGAAGGCGTAGGGGCCGCCGATCACAGCCTGCTCGAAGTATTCGATCAAGACCCGCGGATCCGTCTCTCGCTCCGGCCCTGCGACAACGCCGTCGAGGAGCCCCTTGTAGACGATGGGCAGGCCGTTGATGGTTACGCCGGCCGAGAGCAGTTCGGAGCGGACAAGCGCGAGGTCGGGACCCTTGTTTTGTACACCGTCGCCCGAGATATTGATCACGCGCCGCGTCGCGGAATAGCCGCTTGCCAGCAGAAGATCGTATGACCGCAACAGCGCGCTGCTGATCGACGTGCCCCGGTTGAAGCGCGCCGGTCTATTTTTCTCCAGGCGCCGCGCGAAGCGGTGTGCACTCTCGGCGTCCTCGATCAGCGACCAGGGCACAACGACCCTGTGCCGGCCTGCTCCGCCCCACTCGATATAGGCAACGGCAATGCGCCCGACGGGTCCGCTTTGGATCGCGCTCAGGATATCCGGATGGCGGAACGCATGGACAAAGCCCTCCTGCTGCAGGCGCGTCTCCTCGCGATCCATCGATACGGAGACATCGGCGGCGATGACGATCTCGACATCGACCAGGGTCTGCGCGCGACTTTCCGCGGGCAGCAGCACCATGCAAAGAAGCATCGCTGCGGTGCATATGCCGTTTGCGGATCTTTCTCTCATTAACCTTTTCCCCGACGTAGAAGGATCGACGTTTTCGGACCGACTTCTCAGCAGGCGGAGTTTGGAAAACGATTGTTGTTTGAATATTTGAAACATGGGGCCGAATATGTGCCCGCCCGGTGCGTCGGGAGCCGGTACAAAAAGTACGGGGGGACATGGAGCAGCGGCGCTATGGCGATCTGGTCTTTGACAAGACCCTCCTCTTCGCCGAACGCGGCAAGAGCGAGCAGCTGCGCTTCACGCGCTATGAGCGCGCGCTTCTCAAGCTCTTCATGCAGAACCCCAACAGGCCTCTCAGTCGGGCACACATCCTCGACGCGATCACACACACAGGCTCCGACATCTCCGACCGCAACGTCGATTTTCTCGTCAACCGCCTGAGGGCGAAGCTCGGCGACAGTGCGCGGGCGCCCCGCTTCATCGCAACGCAGTACGGCGAAGGCTATGTCTGGATCGCCAAACAGGAGGAGAGCGTCAGTGCTTTCGTGGTCATCGGCCCGTGCTACGGCATGCGGCACGAGCCCACGGCCGCGAGGGCCGGTCCGATGCTCGCCGGACTGGCCAAGGCGCTCGACGCCGTCACGGGGCAAAAGCACGGCATCGTCATCAAGCCGGACTGGTCATCCGATGCGAATACTTCGGGCTCGGTCTCCTACTCGCTCGACGCGAGCCTGCATGAGGACATCGGCCGGCTGCACGGTGCCTTCGTGCTTCGCGACGGGCGGTCGGGGCAGATCCTGCAGGCGTTCCGGATGGCCTTAGCGAGCGCGCCTCAGGACAACGAGATCCGCGCGCTTGCAACGTGCATCAAGGACGCAATCTGGGCGCATCGCGCGCTCCCTTCGCCGTCCCCGCTCGCGCCGGTCGACAGGCCGCTGGAATTGCGCATGCACGATGCTGCCCTGCTCCTCTCCCGCGCGCCCGAGAGCTGGCAGGAAGCCGGCGCGCAGATCGAGAGAGCGCGTGCGGCCAATCCCGACGATCCTGCGCTCGCCATCATGCGTGGGCTCGCCCTCTACGCCAGCCTGATCCAGGTTCCCCGCCCGGCCGAGGAGTGGGAGGCAATCGAAGCCGAGATCGAGGATCTCGTGCTCGGCTCGCTCTCCGCCATCCAAGACAATCCCCTGCTCGTGCTCGGCGCGGCGAAGCTGCTGTTCTTCATCGACCGCGGTCACTTCGAGCTGGCCGATCGACTTGCCGAAGAGGCCTTCGAGAGAAGCACCGCGTTTGCCGCCGCCTTTGCCACGCGCGCGCAGATACGCATGTACCAGGGCGATTTCGTCGAGGCGCGTCTGCTCTACGACAAGGCCATCGAGCTCGCCGAGCCCGGCTCGGAGTTTCTGGTCTATTTGAAAGTGCTCAAGACAACGCTGGCATTGGCCGCTAACGACCGCGCCATGGTCGATGTGCTCGGTGCCGAACTCTACGCCATCAATCCGGCAATCCTTGCCAAGATCGGGCTGTTCATTGTGGACCCCGAGGCACAGAAGCTGCCCGACCATCTCGAAGCGCTGCTCGCATCTTTCGGCGAGGCGCGCGCGCATCAGATCATCCTCTTTCTCTACAATGTTTCGGCGCGCCACTTCCATGCCGCCAAACACCGCGAGAACGTCATGCGCGGCCTCATCACACACATGATACGCCACTATGGCGAGGGCATCGTACCGGATCTCGTCGGGCGTGGGCTTCGCGGTTGAGCCAAGGTCCGGGCGAGCTTGGCCCTTGGCGATCCCGCTCGCCCGCAACCGGCGCACTTGTCTTTCCGGCCGATGCGCCCTTATCAGCGAAAGGCCGCCGTTTCTATTTCGGTTCTCCGGATCCGCACTCGGACATGGCAGGCATGGCAGCCTTGATCTCCTCGACCGTCATGTCCTTGACGTGGGTCGCCACCGACCACCTGTGCCCGAACGGATCCTCGATCTGGCCATAGCGATCGCCCCAGAACGCGTCGCCCACCGGCATCACCACCGTCGCGCCCGCCTTCACCGCCCGCTCGACGAAGGCGTCGACGTCGGGGACGTTGAGATGGATGGTAACCGGCGTGCCCTTGAGCGCCTTGGGCCCGAGCGAGCCCATGCCGGGGAACTCGTCGACGAGCATGACGGGAGACCCGCCGATGGTGATGGACGCGTGCCACAAGCTGCCATCCGGCCCCTCGAGGCGCATGATCTCCTCCGCCGCGAATGCCTTCTTGTAAAAGTCGATGGCCTTGGCCGCGCCGGCGCAGACGAGATGCGGCGTCACGGTCGGCATCTTGCGGGAATCCCATTTCCCCTTCGCGGTTTTGCCGCTTTCGGCCGAGCTTGCTTTCTCTGCCGGACGTGCCTTGGTTGCTGCTTTCGCCATGGCGTACTCCTTCCCTGAGTTGTCTAACCCATTGATCCAAGAGGCGACGCCGTCGGGCGCGCGGCTCCCGTGCCTGGAAGACGAACGAGCGGAACCGCATCCGACATCGGAAGCCGGCCGGAATGAAGGCGGGAGGCTGGATGGGCGTTTACCGCTCAGTGACCCTTCGACCCGCCCCCCTTGCGCTCCGGGGGTGGATTCGCGTAAGTGTCAACGGCATAGACGAGTTTTATGGCCCGAGACCTGCTCGCCCATGAGCCCGATGTTTGGCAGCCCCGACACAAACCCGACCGGCGCTTCTGCGCCCGGCCGCGTCGGCGCGCCCGCGTCCGGCCTCCTGACCCTCCTCCTTATCAGCCCCTGAGAACCGGGGGCCCGGCAATGCGCCGGGCAGGTGCTCAGGGGACCCGAGACGCACGCTGATAGGATCTCCGCCAGCAACCGCTATGACGGGCTGGTCACTGAGGAAGGACCACGTTTCATGACCACCACCGGCAACGACGGCGACCGCGTCGTCATCTTCGACACCACCTTGCGCGACGGCGAGCAGTGCCCCGGCGCCACCATGACCTTCGAGGAGAAGCTCGAGGTCGCCGACTGCCTCGACCAGATGGGCGTCGACATCATCGAGGCGGGCTTCCCGATCGCCTCCGAGGGCGACTTCGAGGCCGTGTCCGCCATCGCCAAGCGCGTCAAGCGGGCGACGGTCGCCGGCCTCGCACGCGCCATCAACGCCGACATCGACCGGGCCGGCGAGGCCGTGCGCCATGCTCAGCGCGGCCGCATCCATACCTTCGTCTCGACCTCGCCCATCCACCTCGCGCATCAGATGCGCAAGAGCGAGGCCGAGGTGCTCGAGATCATCACGGCGACGGTGACGCGGGCGCGTAACCTGGTCGAGGACGTCGAGTGGAGCGCGATGGACGCGACGCGCACCGGCATCGACTACCTCTGCCAGTGCGTGGAGGCGGCCATCCGCGCCGGTGCCACCACCATCAATCTGCCGGACACCGTGGGCTATGCGACGCCCGAGGAATACTACGAGATGTTCCGGGCCGTGCGGGAACGCGTGCCGGACGCGGACAAGGCAGTGTTCTCGACGCACTGCCACAACGACCTGGGGCTCGCGGTCGCGAACTCGCTCGCGGCGCTGAAGGCAGGCGCGCGGCAGATCGAGTGCACGATCAACGGCATCGGCGAGCGGGCGGGCAACGCGGCGCTGGAAGAGGTCGTGATGGCCGTGCGCACGCGCGGCGACGTGCTCCCCTACCGCACGGGCATCGAGACGACGATGCTGGCGCGCGCCTCCAAGCTCGTCTCGGCGGTGACGAACTTCCCGGTGCAGTACAACAAGGCCATCGTCGGGCGGAACGCGTTCGCGCACGAGAGCGGCATCCACCAGGACGGCATCCTCAAGCACCAGCAGACCTACGAGATCATGACGCCGGAATCGGTCGGCGTCGGCAAGACATCGCTGGTCATGGGCAAGCACTCGGGGCGCAACGCGTTCCGCACCAAGCTCAAGGAGCTCGGCTACGACCTCGGCGAGAACGCGTTCGAGGACGCGTTCAACCGCTTCAAGGCGCTGGCCGACCGCAAGAAGCACGTTTACGACGAGGACATCGAGGCGCTCGTGGACGAGGGGATCGCGCACGCGCACGACCGCATGAAGGTGATGGCGCTGCAGGTGATCGCCGGGACCAGCGGGCCGCAGTCGGCGACGCTGACGCTCGACATCGACGGGGCGCAGCAGACGGTGCATGCCAACGGCAACGGTCCGGTGGATGCCATCTTCGCCGCGATCCATCGGCTGGTGCCGCATACGGCCAAGCTCGAGCTCTATCAGGTGCACGCCGTCACCGAGGGCACCGACGCGCAGGCCGAGGTCTCTGTCCGCCTTGCCGAGGACGGGCGCGTGGTGACCGGCCGCGGCGCCGATACGGACACCATGGTGGCCTCCGCGCGGGCTTACGTGGCGGCCCTCAACAAGCTGATGCTCAAGCGGCAGAAGACGGCGAAGGCCGAGCAGATCGGCTGAGCGGCCGCCTGTCCCCAGCGGCCGACAGCCCTGTCCCTATTCCGGGTCATATCCGACTGGACAAGGGGGTTGGCTGGTGTTAGACGAACCGGCGTTGGGGCCCTAGAGCACTCGTTCGGGGCCCCTTCGCCGTCTTCCGGCAGCGGGTGATTAGCTCAGTTGGTAGAGCAGCTGACTCTTAATCAGCGGGTCGAAGGTTCGAATCCTTCATCACCCACCAATTTCAATGGTTTAGCCGCTCGTCGTCTCGCGCTCCGACCCGTCTCGTCGTGCCTAGGGGTGCGCTTGTTTTTTTGCGATACCCCGTCACGTTTTAGGGCAACTGACCGAGGTGCCCTTGCTGATGTCGTCGACTGCGCGCGCAACTGCAGCCGACCATGCGGCGACGTTGAATCCTTGCGGGTCGTCGCGACGCAAGGCGCCGTCAATATGAGCGTGGAAGGCCGGAATGAGCCAGCGCCCGGCCCATACGCTGGAAACGATGTAAAGCAGCGCGGAGCGCTGCATCTGCGCATCGGTGTAGGCAGGGGTTGGCGTAACGGGGAAGTATGAATCGTTCGGCTTTTTGGCCGGCGTCGAGCGGGGCATTACATGCTCGACATGGATGAAAAGCGGCTTGACCTCGGGGAAGCAAACCTCGAGCCGCATGGCATCCTTGGGCCTTGCGTCGTTCAACGGCACGAAGGGTGTCGACGATCCCGCCCTGTTGACCATGAAGCTGATCTTGTCCTCGAAATAGCTCCACTTGGGCCTCGCATTGTATGGCCAGACCGCGGAGTTGATCGTGTCCATATCGAAGCTCGTCGGCGTCTTGCCGCGAAACAGCGCTAACGCCGTGTCGTGGAGAACGAAATAGCGCGCCGCCGGTGCATCCGCGGCCCGCGCCTCCGTCTTGTAGGCGCTGCCGAGCTCTGCAGCGGGAATTCGGCAGCGTTCTGCGTAGGCGGCGACCTCGGCGGGACGTACGGTCGTCGGAGTGCCGATCAACTTATCGAGCGGCGCCGGCAGTTGCGTCATGGGCCTTCCCACCGTGCCCCCGACCTTAAGCTCACGGAGCAGGCACCGGGCCTGCTGAGCAGGCGTACCCTCGAAGGCCCGATTGTCGCGGCTGAACTTGCACGGGCCTCCCTGCCGTGCAACCACACACTTGTCCTCTGCCTGAGCCGGAGCAGGCTGAGTAGCGATACCCGCCAGGATATTGCTTGCAACACCAACGGCGGCAACGAAAGTCTGCGCCTGGGCAATCGGAAAAAATATGAACCGGCGGATCATGGCCGCCTCCGGAAAATGGACGCTCAATCTCGTTCGAGGATGTCACGCCGTCAGGACGCGAGCAAGCGCGGCAACGCTCGAAAGAATTGGCGACTGAATTGAGGGCTTTCAGCGGACACGGGCCGCGGCCTGCCCGCCCTCGACGGCGTCGCGCGTGATCGGGAGCACGAACGGTGTGTTCGCCGGGGTCGTGTTGGCGTCGATCTCGCATCCGAAGGTGCGCGACAAGAGATCGTTGCGGACGATCTCTGCGGGCGGACCGCACGCGATCAGGCGGCCGTCGCGCAGGAGCGCCAGAAGATCGCAATAGCCGGCCGCGAGATTGATATCGTGCAGGACGGCGAGCACAGCCGCGCCCTCTGCTGCGATCTCGCGTATGGCGCTCAGCACCAGTCGCTGGTGGCCGATGTCGAGGTTCGAGGTCGGCTCATCCACCAGCAGAAGAGGAGTCTCGCCGGGGCGGCGGGGCGCGGTCTCGATCTGGCAGATGGCGCGAGCGATGTGGACGCGCTGGCGCTCGCCACCGGAGAGCTCCGTGTATCTCCGCTCCGCAAGCTCGATCAGCCCGACGCGCTTCAAGGCACGCTCCGCTGCCGCCACGGCGTCGCGCGCGTGACCGAATCCCGGAACGGAGGCCCCGAGAAGCACGACCTCGAGTGCGGTGAAGGGGAAGGTGAGCTGGGACGACTGAGGTACGACGGCGCGACGCCGCGCAAGAAGTGCGGGCTCGGCGCGCGCGATCGGCACACCGTCGAAGAGAATGCGTCCCGATGTCGGCTCGAGCTCGCCGGACACGAGCTTCAGAAACGTGGATTTGCCCGCGCCGTTGGGGCCGAGAATGCCCATCACCTGGCCGGCACGGACCGCAAGGTGCACGCCCTCGACGAGGCGCGCACCGCCGACCTCGAAACTCACGCCATCAGCTTCGATTGCCGGTGCCGGCGCGCTAGCCATGGACACCTCGGCGCAAGACGAGATGCAGGAAGAACGGCGCGCCGATCAAGGCCGTGACGATCCCGAGCGGCAGCTCCGCCGGCGCCACGGCCATGCGAGCGACGATGTCGGCCGCGAGCCCGAGCGTTGCGCCAAGCATGGCGCTCGCCGGTAGCAGAAAGCGATGGTCCGGCCCTGCGGCCAAGCGCACGATATGCGGCGTCACGATGCCGACGAAGCCCACGATGCCGGCGACGGCGACCGCGGCGCCAACCGCCGCGGCGGTGGCCAGCATGATCAGAAGTTTGGCGCGCCGTACATCGATACCGAGATGAAAGGCCTCGGCCTCGCCCAGCAGCAGGCCGTTCAGGTCCCGCACCAGGCGCGGCAGCAGGATCAGAAGCAGCGCCATGAACGGCAGCGCGCCGATGACCTTGGTCCAGCTCGCGCCGGCAAGGCTTCCAAGAGTCCACAGCGTCAGGTCGCGCAGGGCGCGGTCGTCGGAGAGATAGGCGGCGACGCCCATCAACGCCTGCGTCAGCGCGGCGATGGCAACGCCGGCCAGCAGCAACGTGGCGGTCGATACGCCTCGCTTGCCACTCGTCATGCCGATCAGTACCGCGGTCGCCGCCAGTCCGCCGACGAACGCGGCTATAGGCACCGCGTGCACGCCGAGAGCCTCCTTCAAGGCCGGAGCGTGCGTCTCGCCGAAGGCAATCAGCGCGACGGCCGCCAGTGCCGCGCCTGACGACACACCGATCAACCCGGGGTCCGCGAGAGGATTGCGGAACAGACCCTGCATCATAGCGCCCGCGATCGCCAATGACGCGCCGACATAGATCGCAAGCAGCGTCCTGGGCAGGCGAATGTCGAGCAGCACGAGCGCCTCATGGCCGTCCGTCTTGGCGGAATAGCCCACGAGCTCCGCGAGCACGCGCGGCAAGGCCAGCAGCGTCGTGCCGCTCGGTCCGACGGAGAGCGACAACAGGGCCGCAAGTGCGAGTATCAACGCAAGTACGAGGAGCTGACGCGAGGTGCGAACGCGGCGGCGCATCGTGGCGTCCGCGGCGGTCTCCCCGGCCGGCGCAACCTTCAGCATGGGCCTAGTTGATCCGGCGTGCGTTGGCGGTCTCTGGATAGAAGATCTGCATCAGCTCGCGTGCGGCCTTGGGAGCGCGTGGACCGAACTGGAGCATCAGGCTGCCGTCGAACTCGACGATGCGGCCGTTCTTGGCGGCCGGCGTGGCAGCAAGCCCCTCGATGGCGGCGATCTCGGCGGCCACGGAGCCGCTCGCGTCCGCAGTGCGATGCCCGCCCCCCCTTTGCATGACGACGATCACGTCCGGAGCGAGCGTCAGCGCCGCTTCCCCGGAAAGCGGCTTATAGCCCTCGAACCCGCTCATGATGTTCTCGGCGCCAGCAAGGCCAAGCATCGCGTCGGCTGCGGTGTTCCGACCTCCGGCGAGCGCGCGACCGCTCTGCACGGAAAGCAGGAACAGAGCTTTCACGGGTTTCGTGATTTGAGCGCGCGTCTGGGCGGCAGCCTCAAAGTCCTTGCGGATCCGCGCCGCCAGAGCTTCCCCCGCCGCCTCCTTGCCGACCAGCTTCGCCACCTGATGCACCTTCTGCGCAACGCCTTCGGGCGTGTCCGGCGCCTCGACCGTGACGAATGGCGCCGATGACGCCTTGAGCGCCGCGACGACCTCCGGCGGCCCGGACTTGTCGGTGGCGAGGATCAATGTGGGTCCGATCGACAGCACGCCTTCCGACGAGAGCGCGCGCATGTAGCCGACGCTCTTCTTCTGAGAGACGCCCGGCTGGGGAAACACGCTCGTCGTATCGACCGCGACCACGTTGTCGCCGAGACCGAGCTCGTAGAGGATCTCCGTCACGTCACCGCCGACCGAAACGATGCGCGACGTGTCGTAGGTCTTGCCCTCTCCGGCATGCCCTGCCGTCGCCATGGCGCCCGCGAGGGCGATCAGGACCAACGCGCGCGCAATTGAACGCGCGCGTGCCTTCGAGCTGACGAACATCGCACATCTCCTTGCCTTGTGGACCCGCCCGAGCCTGGCGTGGGGGCCGGCGCCAACGGCCATTTGCCGGGCATCTGCACAAAGCCCTCCGGCTTGCGGACAGATGCGTTCCATCGGCAAAACTCTGGATTGCAATTGAATCGCATTATTGACGTTCACAATCAATATTTATATTTCTGCCGCATCCGGATACGCGATGGCAAGCTCGGCAGAAGGCCAGCGTCTTTCGGCATCGACAGCCATGACGCGCTTCGCGAACTCCGGCATTGTCGCCCAATTCAACGTTCACAATTGCCGGCATACGCTCAGCGGCACGCTCCGGAGCCCAACCAACCCGCTGATCGATTTCAATAGAAGGATCGTTGAAGCCTGTCGGTGGCGGCCTCAGAATTGAGGTGCGGTCGTTCGTCTGGCCACGAGGCCCAAGAAAGGAGATTGCGTCCATGTTCATCGCCATGAACCGCTTCAAGGTCATCAAAGGCGCCGAGAAGGACTTCGAGCACGTGTGGCTGTCTCGCGAGACGCATCTCGATGAGGTACCCGGGTTCGTCGAGTTCCACCTTCTGAAAGGACCCGAGCGCGACGATCACGTGCTCTACTCCTCGCATACGGTGTGGCGCTCGGTTGCCGATTTCGAGGCGTGGACGAAGTCCGAGCAGTTCCGGAAGGCACACGCGGGCGCCGGCGGACACAAGCCGCTCTATCTCGGGCATCCCGAGTTCGAAGGCTTCCATGTGCTGCAGACGGTGACCTCCGACGGCCGGCGCACCGCAGCGGAGTGATCGCCATGACGGTCCCCGCCGACAACGCGGCCACGCGCCCCGCGCTCGCCAAGAACGCGGACGGCAGCGTCGGCATGCTGGATGCCGTGCGCGACAACTGCGTTTCTTGACGACGTTCTATTTCCGGTGACTGCCGCAGCTTGCATATTTTTATCTGGTCAGCCTCAGTCCGCGCCGGCTAACTGATGTGCGCGGTCGCGCCTCGTCTCGTTGCGAGACGGTGAGGCGGCCGTCCTCTGCTTCATGAGTTTCAGCATTTTTCATCCCGCAGGATCTTTCCATGGCCAAGCACAGCGTAAAATTCGATGTCCCCATTCCCTTCTCCAATATCCCGCCGATCTTCGGCGCCGCCATCAACCACTGGGTCGGAAACATTCAGAACGGAACGTCCGCATTCGCCAAGGGTCTGATCGACGGCCAGGCCGGGGCGCACTACCAAAGCGGCCGGACGTTCGCTGCCGCCTTGGGTCCGGCGATGGCCAAGACCCAGGGCGTGCGCCATCCGACCGCGACCAGCGCGCGCGTGCAGATCCCGGCCAGCTCCACGACCTACGGGGGCGAGATGGTGGTCAATGCCAAGGCAGGTGCCGCGGACAAGACGACCATCACCATCGATGGCCAGACGCAGGGCTGGTTCGGCAGCACGGTGCGCGAGAACGTCGAGTCGCTCGCCAGTTTTCTGCAGTCGGCATTGCCCGAGATCGACCAGCAGAACCGCACCCACTCCTCGGCGGGAGCATCGAGGGACGTGGCGGCGGAGCTCGAGCGCCTTGTTGCGCTCCACAAGTCCGGCGCGCTCAGCGACCAGGAGTTCGCGCAGGCCAAGCAGAAGATCATCGGCTGATGCGGTTCAATGCGCTCGTTCGCTCGGCCGGGCCGGCTCGGGCCGGGCCATGGCCTAGGGCGTCTCGGGCTGAGGCGGCGGCGCGGCCTTGTTTTCGAGATCAAGGTTGCGGCCGGCAGGCGGATAGGCCGGCTCCTCGGTCGGATCGAGCGGGCCGAACGCGAGAAAGTAGCCGATCAGAAACACGAACAGCGTGATGGCACCCACCGCTGCCAGGCGGAACATCGAACGGCGCTCGTGTCCCGTGTCGGTGCGGGTTGGCCTCGTGCGCGGATCCCGCGCCTCGGGGTCTTCGATGCTCATGCCCATGCACTCCGTGACAAGCCAATGCCTCTAAAGCGGCGCTTCCGCCGCCTGGTTCCCCCACTACGTCCTGCCCGTGGCCCGGCCGGGGAACGCATGGGCCCATCGTGCGTTGGTGGCCAGAGCCCGCGACGCCAAGCGTCAGGGGAGCCCGAGGTTTTTGACCGTCTGGCGACAGGCGCCAGGGAGTGCGAGGCAATGGACGTTTCCGGATACACGACCGACGATCTCGACATCTTCAGGAGGGTCCTCGATCGGGCCATCGCCGAGGCGGGCGTCGATATTCCCGTCGAGCTGATGGCGCGGCGGCTGTTCGTGGTCGCCCGCTCGGGCGAGCGCGATCCGGACCGTCTGGTCGCGGCCGTGCTGGGACGCATCGCTCATCCGTCGACGCCGCGGGCGCGCTTTTCTCCGCCGCCGCTTCAGACCTAACCTCGCGTCGAATGCCGCGCCGCCCTACTCGGCTGTCCTACTCTGCGCTCGCGCCAAAGCTCGTGTAGATGAGCTCCATCTGGGGGTCGCGGGCAATGCTGGCCGGCGTTACCAGAGTCTGATCGAGGATGAGCGCGTAGCAGTCCTTGAAGGACTTCGCGCCCTTGGTCCGGCAGAGGGGATGACTCTTCCAACGCTGCGCGATCAGCTTCTGGGCGGCATCGGTGTCGATGTTGAGGTCGCGCACATGCTCCTCGCGCCCGACCGAAATGCCCGGCCCCTCCTTGAACGCCGCGTAGACCAGCTCGCTGCACTAGATCTGGTCGCGCGTCTCATAGAAGTAGTGGTCATACGGACGGCCCAGGTAGCGACGCGCGCCGGCTATGGCCTGCTTGGCATCCGACTCTGCAAGCGCCTTGAGGCGCTTGATGGTGACGCGGCTTCCGTTGCCCTTCTTGATCCATTTCTCGAGCGGCACAGTCTGCACCGGGCCAACGGCCTCGATCACGATGGGGCGCCCCCCCTTGTCGATCTCCACGATGCCACCGTGCGTGTACTCGCTGCCGGATGCGAGCATGATGGCGTCGCTGGCGCTGGTGATGGTTTTCTGAAAGACGATGTCGCCGGTCTTGAGCGGCGGCAGATCCTCGGCGGGTGCAAGCGTGAGGCCGAGCCCGAACAGGGCGAGCACGGCGGCAAGGGCTTGAAATGCAAATCTCATCATCGGATCCCGTGTGCGGTCGGAAGGCGGCGGCATCGTGGCGAACGCGCGGTCGCGAACGTCCTCATTCCTGCGTATCATGCCGGAAGTGATTCAGCGATGCGTTCGTCGGCGCGGTGGGCTGGAGCGAAGTTTATCCAAAAACCACATGTATTTGGAGCGGCGCTCGCATGCCAAGCGGGGTCTATGATCTGGCGGTCGTCGGCGGTGGAATCAACGGTGCCGGCATTGCGGCCGATGCCGCCGGGCGCGGACTCAAGGTCGTGCTGTTCGAGAAGGGCGATCTCGCGAGCGGCACCTCGTCGGCAAGCTCGAAGCTCATCCACGGCGGGTTGCGCTATCTCGAGCACTGGGAACTCCGGCTGGTGCGCGAGGCGCTTATCGAGCGCGAGGTTCTGCTCGCTCGGGCGCCGCACCTCATCCGCCCGCTGAGGTTCGTCATTCCGCATGCGGCCGGCATGCGCCCGCGTTCGCTCATGCGGCTCGGCCTGTTCCTCTACGACCATCTGGCCGCGCGACGGCGCATCCCGGCGTCCGGCACCGTCGATCTCGCGCGCGATCCCGCCGGGCGGCCGCTGCGGGCCGCGTTTCAAGCCGGGCTCTCGTACTACGACTGCCTCGTGGATGACGCACGCCTGGTCGCCATGGTTGCGATGGACGCGGCGGAGCGTGGGGCCGCGGTTCATACACGCACGCCGGTCACGCGCCTGGCGCGGCAAGGCGGCGTCTGGGAGATCACCGGTGAAGGGCCGAGCGGGACGATGGCCGTCGCGGCGCGCGTGCTCGTCAACGCGGCCGGGCCGTGGTGTGCGGAGGTGGCCGGTCTCGTCGGATCTCAAGGGCACGTACCGACTCTGCGGCTGGTGCGGGGCACGCACATCGTGGTGCCGCGTATCGACGGCGCCGAGGATGCCTATCTGCTGCAGAACCCGGATGGGCGCGTGGTGTTCGCACTGCCGTTCGAGCGTGCGTTCACGCTGATCGGGACGACGGAGGTCGATGTCACGCGGCCCGAGGACGGCTTTGCCGCCAGCGACGCCGAGGAAGCCTACCTGCTCGCGACGGCCGGGCGCTTCTTCTCGCACGCGCTGGCGAAGGACGACATCGTGTGGCGGTTCGCGGGCGTCCGTCCGCTGGTCGAGGACGGCGCGTCCCGTGCGTCCGCAGTCTCGCGCGACTATCGGCTCGACCTCGTGGCGTCTGAAGGGCAACCGCCCCTGCTCAATGTCATTGGCGGGAAGATCACGACGTTCCGCCGTCTCGCGGAAGCGGCGCTGACGCGGCTCGCGCCTTTCTTTCCGGGCGTGGGAGCGGCCTGGACGGCGTATGCGCCCTTGCCCGGCGGCGATGTCGGCGCGGACGGGATCGAGGCGTACGGCGCGGATCTCGCGCGCCGGCATCGCGGGCTCTCGGAGGGCATGCTCAAGCGCCTCGTCTCGCTCTATGGTACGCGCGCCGAGCGCGTGCTCGGCGATGCCAAGAAAGATGCGGACCTCGGGCAGGCGATCGGCGGCGGCCTGACGGAGCGCGAAGTGATCTACCTGCGCGATCACGAATGGGCGCGTACGGCCGAGGATGTCCTTTGGCGACGCACGAAGGCCGGGCTCCATATCGGGGACGCTGCACAGCGGACGCAGGCGGAGGCGATGCTTTCCCGCCTGCTTGCGAGCGCCGACGGGGCTTGATCTCAGCCGGTGAAGCTGTCGCTCGAGGCGATCTCGAGGATGCGCTGCTTCTTTCTGAGCCGGCTGGCGTCGAGCAGCATGCGCCCCGCCCAGCGGTAGACGTTGCGCGAGCTGACATAGGCCCGCATCAGCCGCATGCGCTCGTGCTGCTCCGCCTCCGGCATGATCAGCGCGCTGTGCAGCGCCTCGCCGGTGGCGTGCGTATCGTACGGATTGATGATCAGCGCCTCGGCCAGCTCGCGCGAGGCGCCCGCGAAGTGCGACAGCATGAGCACGCCGCGCTCGTCGTCGCGGGCGGCGATGAACTCCTTGGCGACGAGGTTCATACCGTCGTGAAGGCTCGAGACGATGCAGACATCGGCGGCGCGGAACAGCTCGAACACCTCCGCGGGCTCGTGGTGGCGGATGATCAGCCTTACCGGCGCGGGCGACACGTCGGCGTACTTGGCGTTGATCTGCTCGGCGAGCTCGGCCGCCTCGTCCTGTAGCCCCTTGTAGGTCGAGAGCTTGCTGCGCGTCGGCGCCGCCGCCTGGATCAGCACGAAGCGGCCGCGCCATTCGGGATGCGACTCGAGCAGCGTGTCGACGGCACGGGTGCGGTCGAGCACGCCCTTGGTGTAGTCGAAGCGCTCGATGCCGACGGCGATCTTGGTGTCGAGCGGCAAGCCGAGCCGCTTGCGCACCGCCACCCGGCACTCCTCGACGCTCTTCTGATGCTCTAACGCCGCCGGCGGCCAATCGATGGAGATCGGGTAGGGACGGACGAAGGTCTCATGCCCCTTGAGCGTTACCGATTCCTGCTCACGGTCGATGCGGCTCTCGACGAAACGGTCCACGGTCTCGAGGAAGTTGTTGCAGTGGAACTGCGTGTGGAAGCCGATGATGGTGGAGCCGAGGAGGCCGTGGATGATCTCCTCCTTCCACGGAAAAATGCCGAAGGTCTCCGCATTCGGCCACGGGATGTGCCAGAAGGTGATGATGGTCGCATCGGGCAGTCGCTCGCGCACCATGCGCGGCAGGAGGCCGAAGTGGTAGTCCTGGATCAGCACGATGGGCGAGGAGGTCTTGGCCTCGGCGGCGACGGCCTCGGCGAAGCGCTCGTTCACGGTGCGATAGGTGCGCCAGTCGGATTCGCGGAAAACGGGCCGGGTGAAGGCGATGTGGCAGAGCGGCCAGAGGCCCTCGTTGGCGAGGCCGTAGTAGTAGCCGTCCTGCTCCTCCTCGGAGACCCAGATGCGGCGCAGCGTGTACTCGGGATTGCCCGGCGGCACGGCGATGCGATCGTGCTCGTCGACAGTATCGCGGTCGGCCGTACCGCTGCCGTGGGCGATCCACGTGCCGCCGCAGGCGCGCATCACGGGCTCGACGGCCGAGACGAGGCCGCTCGCCGGCGTCTGCAGCTCGATGCCGTGCTCGCCGCGATTATGAATGTAGGGCTCGCGGTTCGCCACCACGAGCACCTCGACGCCGGGAAGCTCCGCCATCATGATCTCGCGCAGCGTGGTCTTGCTCCAGTTGGCCTGGTCGCGGTCGATGGCGGCCTGGCTCATCTCGAGTTGGCGCAGCACCTGGCGCACCTCGCGGTCCAGCGGACCGAAGCTCGCCGGCGCCTCGCTCCCCGGGCCCCGCGCCGTAGTGGCGCTCGTCACGGCCTGCTTGAACCTCTGCATCCAGTTGCGGATCAGATAGAGCACGAGGCCGATGGCAAGCGCGCCGCTGGCCAGGATGATGCCACCCAGCATCAGCGTAAGGTAGTTGCGTGCCTCCTGGCCGCGATGCTCGGCGAAGGTGAGATCCTGGACGATGATGAAATGGCTCTGCGGCGTTTCCGTCGAGATCGGAAACGCGCCGATCAACATGCGCCGTCCCTTGACGATGACGGACGAGAAGCTCTCCGAGTCCGAGCGCGCGATCTCCGCGCACGAGATCGACGGCGGCATCAGACGCGTTGCATGGGAGGGCGGACCATCGCCGCCACGGCAGAGCGCGACGGCCACGACGCGGGGGTCGGTGGCAACACGCTCGAAGAGTGCGTTGATCTGATCGTCCTGGCCGCCGGCCAACATGGCGGCGAGCGGCCCACCGACGGAGTTGAAGACGAGAGCGGCGCGCATCTCGACATCGCGACGCGACCAGTCCTCGACCAGCGATGTCACGAGCGGACCTAATAGCGTGATGGCGAGAAGCGCGATGCCGGCTGCGATGAGACCATAGCGCGCAGCGAGTTGCGCGGGCTGACCCGCTACCGCCCGGAACGAAGGCCGACGCTCCCAGTAGCGCAGCAGAAAGTCCATGTTCCGCGATATTTCAGGAGCCTCCCCTGACTGCAGCCCCCTCGCCCCAGCGAGCGATACCGTGAACGGAATTCCTTCCGTTGCGCGCGCATGCTGCGCGCTCGACCCTGGCAGGTCAACCCTTTGTGCATCCGAAAAGACGCGTGGTTGACATTGCTGCCGGAGTGATTCCGTCCGGGGCGCGATCTTGACTTGGCGCGTGCGAGGCCGTCTCGGCGTGCAAGGCGGGTGACACCGCGATGGCGGATCAAAAAAGAGCCGCGTTGTCGCGGCCCGAGGTATCGCTGATTTTCTGCGTCTCTTATTCGCGCACAGTCGGTCTAGCGCTGCTGATCGCGGCGCTGGTCCTGGCCCTGGCGCTGCTCACCGCTACGGTTGTCCTCGGGATCGCCTGGCTGCGGCTTGCGATTACGCTGCTGATCCTGGCTCTGTTTGCCGGGTGCGTTGCGCTGCTGCTGGTCGCGGCGCTGATCCTGTTGATGCTGCTGATCACGCTGGGACTGGCCGCCCTGTTGACCGGGGTTCCGGTTCTCGTTTGCCATAGGGACGTCTCCTTTGTTCTGGGGGTCGTGCGCCTATTGAACGTCCACCGACAAAGAATGGTTCCACGGCATTGTTTTTTCAGTATTTTCCGTCGTCAGTTGCGGGGGCCTTTGCCGCCGATATCCTCGGCCAGGGGCTCGGACGGCGCCGTGCCCGTGGCGCGGTTGATGTACACGGTTGCGATCCAGAGCGCGATGCCGATGGCGATGAGCGCCCCGGCGACCTGGTACTCGACGGGGTTACGGCCCGTCCAAGGGCCTGCGAGAAACGCGCAACTCGCGGCACCCAGCACGGGAAGCGCTGTCGGCGTGCGGAAGTGCTCGTGCTCGACGGTATCACGCCTCAGTACGAGAACGGCAACGTTGACGATCGTGAAAACACAAATGAGGAGCAGCGCGGTCGTGCCGCCGAGCGCCGGCACCTCGCCAACGAAGGCGATCAGCGCGAAAGCAAGAAGCGTCGTAAAGGCGATAGCGATGTACGGCGTGCGCCGCGCCGGGTGCACCTTGCCGAGCAGCGGCGGGAGCACGTGCTCGCGGCTCATACCGTAGACGAGACGGCTCGCCATCAGCATGTTGATCAGCGCGCTGTTGGCGACGGCGAACATGGTGATGAAGCCGAAGAGGCCGAGTGGGAAGCCCGGCGCGCCAGCGGCGACCACCTTGAGCAGCGGCGTCTCGCCCTCGCCGAGCTCATCGGGCGGCACGAGCGTGATGGCCGAGATCGAGACCAGCAGATAGATCGTGCCGGTGATCAGGAGGCCGAGCAGCAGGATCTTCGGGAAGGTGCGCACCGGATCCTTGGTCTCCTCGGCCATGTTGACGCTGTCCTCGAAGCCGACCATGGCGAAGAAGGCGAGCGTG
Organism: Hyphomicrobium sp.; assembly: GCF_020852195.1. Lineage (GTDB taxonomy): Bacteria > Pseudomonadota > Alphaproteobacteria > Rhizobiales > Hyphomicrobiaceae > Hyphomicrobium_C. The sequence goes on from NZ_JADZBI010000137.1 coordinate 36,694, forward strand.
GTTGCGGCGATAGCCGCCCACACCGCGCCGCCCGCCCCTTCGCCGGCCTTGAACTCGAGGACGCGCGAGAAATCGCCATGGCCGCCGCCGATGGCCCAGAGCCCGATGACGATGATGATCAGCAGGCCTGTTAGCTCGACGCAGGTCAGAAGCACGTTGAGCTTCACACTCTCGCCGACTCCGCGCAGGTTGACCGCGGCGATCGCCGTCATGAAGAGCAGGCCGACCAGCGTGATGCCGACGCCGCCGGCGAGGCCCAAGCCGAACGCGTCCGAAAGGTTGGCAGCGAAGGCGCGTGAAGCGGTGGACGCCGACGTGATGCCCGACGCCATGACCGCGAAGGCGACGAGGAAGGTCACGAAGTGGATGCCGAAGGCGCGGTGCGTATAGAGGGCGGCGCCTGCGGCGCGAGGATACTTGGTGACCAGCTCGAGGTAGCTGAAGGCGGTGAGCAGCGCCACGCCGAAGGCCATCAGAAAGGGAAGCCAGACAGCCCCGCCGACGAGGTTCGCCACCTTGCCGGTGAGCGCATAGATGCCGGTGCCGAGGATATCGCCGACGATGAAGAGGAGCAGCAGCCAGGGTCCCATGACCCGATGCAGGCTCGGCTCGGCGTGCCCTTCGGGCGTGCCGTGCTCGCGGTCGTCGGCAGGTTGCATCAGCTTCTCCCCCGTTCCCTCAAGCGGTTAACGAGCCTCGCAACTCGCTCACCCGGGGTCAACAGCGCTCGACGGCTCTTTTTTTAGGCGTCCTGCCCAGATCGCATTAACCGCGGTGGCCACAGCCACGAAACCCCGCCGCATCATCTTGCGTTCCGTTAGGATCGGGACCACAACATCTTGGTCCCGTCTTTGTCGCCTCTTGAGAGTGTTGCGTCATGCCCAACGCGGCCCGTGCCTACTGGAAGGGTTTCCTCAGACTGTCGCTCGTCACCATCGGCGTCGAGATCTACAACGCCGTCGAGTCCAAGGCGGACATCAGCTTCCGCCAGATCCACAAGCCGTCCGGAAAGCGTGTCAACTACGAGAAGGTCGTGCAGGGGATCGGCAAGATCGACAGCAAGGACATCGTCAAAGGCTACGAGGTCGACAAGGACACCTACGTTACCCTCGATCCCGAGGAGGTCGATGCGGTCAAGCTCGAGAGCAAGAAGACAATCGACCTCGTGCAGTTCGTCGACGCCCGCGACATCGACTACCGCTACTTCGAGCGTCCCTACTTCATCGCACCGACGGACGAGCTCTCGGGCGAGGGCTATGTCGTGATCCGCGAGGCGCTGCGCAAAACCGGCAAGGTGGGGCTCGCACAGGTGACCATCTCCGGGCGCGAGTGGCTGGTCGCCATCGCCCCGCTCGAGGACGGTCTGGTGATGGAGATGCTGCGCTACGCGGACGAGCTTCGGAAGCCCGAGGACTTCTTCGACGAGGTGCCGGGCACCAAGCCCGACCGGGAAATGGTGGACCTCGCCGTGCAGCTCATCGAGAAGAAGTCGAGCGCGTTCAAGCCAGAGAAGTTCGAGGATCACTATGCGTCCGCCCTCAAGGCGCTGATCCAGGACAAGCTCAAGGGGCGCAAGATCGTCGCCCACGAGCAGGAGCGGCCGCAGGGCGGCAACATCGTCGACCTCATGGAGGCGCTGAAGAAGAGCGTCGGGGCGTCGTCCACGAAGACGAGCTCGCCCAAGGGGGGCTCGTCATCGGCCAAGTCCAAACCCGCGCGCGGCAACAAGAAGCGGGCCTAGCGGTCAGGATTGAAACGCTTCGGCAGTCCGCGGGTTGACGAGAGATGGCAAGGCAAAAGAAAAAGCTCTCCGCGTACCGCGCCAAGCGCGACTTCACGAAAACCGAGGAGCCGAGCGGCCTCGAGGCCGTCCGCGGCGCCGAATACCCCCGCTTCGTCGTGCAGAAGCACGACGCCACGCGGCTGCACTACGACCTGCGCCTCGAGATGGACGGCGTATTCAAGTCCTGGGCGGTAACGCGGGGGCCCTCGCGCGATCCGGCCGACAAGCGGCTGGCGGTCGAGGTCGAAGACCATCCGCTCGACTACGGCGACTTCGAAGGCACCATCCCGAAGGGCGAGTACGGCGGCGGCGCCGTCATGGTGTGGGACCGCGGCTTCTGGCTGCCAGAGGGCGACAAGCCCGCGCGCGAAGCGCTCGCCGACGGCGACCTCAAGATCCTGCTCGCCGGCACCAAGCTCAAGGGAAGCTGGGTGCTCGTGCGCATGAAGCACGATCGCATGGGCGGCAAGCGCACCAACTGGCTGCTGATCAAGCATCGCGACGAATACGCCAAGTCCGGCGACAAGGATGCGCTGCTAAAGGATGATCGGTCCGTGGCGTCGGGGCGCAGCATGGCGGAGATCGCAGCCGGCAAGGGCAAGAGCCCGCAGCCGTTCATGCTCGGCGGCCGGTCGGCCTTCAAGCCCAATGCGGTCTGGCACTCGGACGGGGACGACCCCGTGCTCGGCGTGACCATCACCAAACCGGACAAGGTGCTGTGGCCAGCCACCAAGAGCGAGCCGGCCGTGACCAAGGCCGACCTGGCGCGCTATCTCGCGACGGTGGGGCCGTGGATGCTGCCGCATATCGCGGGCCGGCCCTGCTCCGTGATCCGTGCACCGGACGGGATTACGGGCGAGACGTTCTTACAGCGCCACGCCATGCGCGGCACGTCCGACCACATCACGCTGGTACGCATCGCCGGCGACCGGGAGCCCTATATCCAGATCGACAACGTCAAAGGACTGATCGCCATGGCGCAGGCGGCGGCGCTCGAGTTCCATCCCTGGAACTGCGCCCCGAACGCGCCAACCGTTCCGGGGCGGCTGGTATTCGACCTCGATCCTGGGCCGGACGTCGCCTTCGACGGCGTGGTGGTGGCGGCGAACGAGATGCGCGGACGGCTCGAGAAGCTGGGCCTCGTCCCCTTCTGCCGGACGACCGGCGGCAAGGGATTGCATGTCGTGGTGCCGCTCAAGACGGATCGCAACGACAAGCTCGGCTGGGACGACGCCAAGACGTTTGCGCACGCGGTTTGCGAGGGCATGGCGCACGACAACCCCAACCTTTACGTGACCACGATGCGCAAGGCGCTGCGGCGCGGAAAGATCTTCCTCGACTATCTGCGCAACGACCGCATGGCGACGGCGGTGGCGCTGCTCTCGCCGCGGGCGCGGCCCGGGGCGCCGGTGGCGATGCCGCTGACGTGGGCGCAAGTGCGCCGCGGGCTCGACCCGATGCGGTTCACGATGCGCACGGTGCCGGGCCTCATCAAGACCTCGAAGGCATGGGCCGACTACGACAAGGCGGCGCGCCCGCTCAAGGGCGCCATCCGCAAGCTCGTGGACGGGAAATGACGGTTGCCCTTCAGCGTCCGCGCCAGAGGAAGATGGTCAGCGCGGCGCCGAGAATGGCCACGACATAAAGAAGAACCGAGGGAAGGAGGCCCAGGATGACGCCAACGTGGAAGCCCATGAACGAGCCGGCGATGCCGACCAGACTGTAGGTCACGTCGCCCGCGCCGGTCGCATCGGCGACCTGGCGTCCGAGCCAGCTTCGTCCCCTGCGATTGAACAGAAGCCCGACGATAATGCCGATGGCGACAAGAATGATGAACGTCAGAATGGCCGTGGTGACGATGGGCATGGCAGTCCCCTTCCACATGAAGCGCGCACAGGCGCTTATGACGAATGCTGACGGGCTTGCATGAGTTCCGTTGAGAAGGAGACGCGGCGCAGGCCGAACGCGCCGACGCGCGCTGCGCGAGACAGCGCGACCGCGCTGGCCGGCCGTACGCCCGATCGGATGCCGTCGTTCGTGCCGCCGTGTCTGGCCACGCTCACCGACGCGCCGCCCGAGGGCGCGGACTGGGTGCACGAGATCAAGCTCGACGGCTACCGGCTCGAGGCGCGCATCGTGAATGGAGACGTGCGGCTGCTCACGCGCAGCGGCCTCGATTGGACAGGGCGGTTCCCGTCGATCGCCAAGGCGCTCAAGGGGCTGAAGGTCAAGAACGCGCTCATCGACGGCGAGGCGGTGGTCGAGGATGCGCGCGGCGTGACAAGCTTCGTCAAGCTGGTCGAGGCGCTCGAGACCGGCCGCTCCCAGGACATGGTGTACGTGGCGTTCGACCTCCTCTACTACGACGGCGTCGACGTCACGCCGGCGGAGCTGGGCGACCGCAAGCTCCTGCTCGAAGCCGTCATGAAGCGGAGCCGCTCGAAGCACCTGCGCTACAGCGCGCACATTGCCGGCGACGGCGGCGTAGTGCTCAAGGAGGCCTGCGTGCTTGGGCTTGAAGGCGTGATCTCAAAGCGCGCCGACCGCCCGTACCGGTCCGGCCGCAACGGCGACTGGCTCAAGTCGAAGTGCATCCAGACCGACGAGTTTGTCATCGGCGGATACCTCGTCTCGAGTGTCGACGCCAGGGCGGTAGGAGCGCTGGCGGTCGGCACGTTCGAGCGTGGGCGTCTCGTCTACGCCGGACGCGTCGGCACCGGGTACACGAACGCCACTGCGCGTGCGCTGTGGAAGACGCTGCAGCCGCTCAAAACTGCGGCCGCCCCGTTTGCCGGGGCGCTCACGGCTCCTCAGCGGCGTGGCGTCGTGTGGGTTAAGCCGGAGCTCGTGGCGCAGATCGAATACCGGGCGCTCACCGGCGACAACCTGCTCCGCCACGCGGCCTTCAAGGGCCTGCGCGAAGACAAGCCTGCCGCCGAGGTCCATCGCCCGTCCGTACACCCGCGGAAATAGCGCAACTTGGTGCCACACACTGGTGCCGTGCCGGAAACGCAGCGTTTGCCGCAACCCCTTGCTATCGGCGCCGCGTTCCCCATTTGGCGGGCTTACACAGACCCCCTGCGCTTCTGCAGGCTCGGTCGGAAAGGAGTGAGCCCCATGAGAAAGATCCTCGGAGTGACCAACAGCCCGCAGGCCCACTGGGTCGGCGACGGCTTCCCCGTGCGCTCGCTGCTCTCGCCCGAGAGCGGCCTGTCGCCGTTCCTGCTGCTCGACTATGCGGGACCGGCTACATTCGCGCCGACGGATCGGCCACGCGGGGTGGGGCAGCATCCGCACCGCGGGTTCGAGACCGTCACCATCGTCTACCAGGGCGAGCTCGCGCACCGTGACTCCACCGGCAACGGCGGCACGATCGGTCCGGGCGACGTGCAGTGGATGACGGCGGCCTCGGGCATCCTGCACGAGGAGTTCCATTCGGAGGCGTTCACCCGCACGGGCGGAACGCTCGAGATGGTGCAGCTCTGGGTCAACCTGCCCGCCAAGGACAAGAAGGCGCCTCCGGGCTACCAGACGCTCCTCAACGCCGACATCCCGTCCGTCGATCTCGCGGACGGGGCGGGGCGCGTGCGGGTGATCGCGGGCGACTACGAGGGCCAGACGGGACCGGCGCGGACGTTCACGCCGATCAACATCTGGGACCTCCGGCTCGCGCGCGACAAGACCACGACGCTCACGCTGCCCGAGGGACACACGGTCGCCTTGGCGGTGCTCGGCGGAACGGTGCTGGTCAACGGCGAGGAGGTCGTGCGGAGCGGACAGCTCGTCGCGTTCGAAAGGAGCGGCGGCGCCATCACGCTCGAGGCCAACAACGACGTGACGGTGCTCGTTCTCTCGGGCGAGCCGATCAACGAGCAGGTGGTGGCGCATGGGCCGTTCGTGATGAACACGGTCGGTGAGATCAAGCAGGCCATGCTCGACTTCGAGCAGGGCCGCTTCGGCGCCATGACGGCCGAGACGCTGCACTAGGCGTATCCCCCTCTCCCCGTTTTTACGGGAAGAGGGGGCTTTTATTACTCCGCGGCGCGGAGGTCGCTCGTCTGGCGCTCGAACAGGTGCCGGTAGCGGCCGTTCGGGCGGCGGATCAGCTCGCCGTGCGGGCCGTCCTCGACGATTCGGCCCGCCTCGAACACCAGGATGCGATCGAGCGCGCGTACCGTCGACAGGCGGTGGGCGATAACGATCGCCGTGCGCCCTTTCAACAGCCGCTCGACTGCTGCCTGGATCGCCTGCTCCGACTCCGAGTCGAGGCTCGACGTGGCCTCGTCCAGGATCAGGATCGGCGCATCGGCGAGGAACGCACGCGCGATGGCGATGCGCTGGCGCTCGCCGCCCGACAGCTTCACGCCGCGCTCGCCGACGAGCGTCTGATAGCCCTTCGGCAGGCGGGCGATGAAGTCGTGCGCATTGGCCAGACGTGCCGCCCGCTCGATCTCCGCCTCCGACGCGCCCGGCCGCGCGTAGCCGATGTTCTCGGCCAACGTGCGGTGGAACAGGATCGGCTCCTGCGGGACGATGGCGATCTGCGAGCGCAGCGACTGCTGCGTCACGCCGGACACATCCTGTCCGTCGATCAGGACGCGGCCGCCCGTGACGTCGTAGAGCCGCTGGACCAGCTTCACGAACGTCGTCTTGCCCGAGCCCGAGTGGCCGACGAGGCCCACACGCTCGCCGCCCCGGATCACGACCGAGAGGTCGCTATAGAGCGGCGTCTCGTGCGCGCCGTAGTGGAAGGCCACGTCCTCGAACCGCACCTCGCCGGCCGTGATCCGCATGCGTGCCGCGTCCGGGCGATCCGCGATGCCGATGGGCGTGGCATGCAGCTCCACCAGCTCGTCCATCTCGTTGACGGAACGCTGCAGGTTGTGCACGTGCATGCCCACGTCGCGCAGATAGCCGTGCACGACGAAGTACGTCGTTAGCAGGTACGTCACGTCGCCGGGCGTAGCGCGGTCTATCCACCAGAGCCAGATACCGGCGCCGGCGAGCAACGAGCGCACGAGCAGCAGCACCACGTGCTGGCCCGTTCCCGCTAGCGTGTGGCGGAACCACGTGCGCGCGCTGCGCCGGCTCCATTTGGCTAGGACACGGGCAAGCCGCGCATCCTCGCGCGCCTCGGCGCCATACGCCTTGACGACGGCGTTGCAACCCAGCGCGTCGGCCAGCGTGCCGCCGATGCGCGTGTCCCAGGCGTTCGAGAGCTTGGAGGCCGGCGCGATGTAGAACACGGCGAGTGAGACGGTCATGGCGACGTAGGCCGCAGCACCCAGCGCGACGATCAGGCCCATCAACGGCCACTGCACGGCGAGCAGCACCGTCGTCGCGACGAGCACGAATGCGGACGGCAACAGCGCGAGGAGCAGCGTATCGTTCAACTGGTCAACCGCCCACATGCCGCGCGTGACCTTGCGCATCACCGAGCCCGAGAAGCTGTTGGCGTGCCAATCCGTCGAGAAACGCTGCACGCGCGCGAACGTCTCCTGCGCGATGTCCGTCATCATGCCGAGCGACAGCGGGATCACGCCGAGCCAGCCGTAGTGGCGCAGGCCCACCATGGCGACGCCGAGCGCGATCATGATGCCGAACGCCTCCAGCGCGCGTGCGAGCGCAACCTCGCGCGCCGTGTCGGCGACCAGAAGCGCGTCGACAAGGCGGCCCGAGAAGAACGGAATGAACACGTCGGCCAGCGTGGCGAGCAGGATGGCGCCGGCGACCCGGGCCACCATCAGCTTGCGCCGGCGCCAGTGGCCGGCGGCATAGGCGAGCACGGCGCTGATCGCCGCGCGTTCGCCGTTGCGGTTCTCACTTGTCATCACACATTCGGCGCGGTGCGCCGTCTCCGAAGGATTGGGGCGCGCAAGACGCACGTCGGGCGGGCGTCTGCGGTCCAGAACAAATTTTGGGAATTGCCTTGTCGGCAAGGGCGATCGCGCGGGCGATCCAAGGACGGTGCGGCTAACCGTGCCGGACGGTCCAAACCGAGAAGAGGCGCATACGTGTCACAATCATGTCGTCCTCCCCGGTTGCGTTGATGATGGGCCGGCTATACCAGCCGGCGGTGCCCGTGACAAGCCGAGCGCCGTCACGGCCTCGACTTTCATATGCCTATCCGGCGATTTGATGGCGCCGCAGGGTCCAGACGGACGAGGCTTCACCGACACGCATGATCCTGCCGACGTCGCGCGCGTGGAAGCTTGCGTGGATCCCGGCCTACGCCGGGATGACGTTGAGTGGTGGCGGGACGGTGCGACCAAAATGACGTCATGCCGGCGAAGTCCGGCACCCACGCCAGTCTCAACGCTTGGGCGGGTAGACGTCAGGATTCGACCGTGACGTGTTGGCTCAGACCACGCTGCGCACGAGACCGCCCTCGGCGCGGATCGCGGCGCCGTTGATGGCCGCGGCGCGGTCGGAGCAGACGAAGGCCACCACGTCGCCGATCTCCTTGGGGTCGATCAGGCGGCCGATCAGCGACGTCGGGCGGTTCTCGGCGATGAACTTGCGCTCGGCGTCGGCGAAACTCAGGCCCGCGTAGATGCCGCCGATGAACTCCTCGACGCCCGGCGTGCGCGTGGGACCCGGCAGCACCGAGTTCACGGTCACGCGCGTGTTCTTGGTCAGCTCGGCCAGTGAGCGGGAGATGGCGAGCTGCATGGTCTTGGTGGCGCTGTAGTGGGCCATCTCGGGTGCGGGGTTCACGCCGGATTCACTCGATATGAAAATCACGCGACCGTGACCGCGGTCGAGCATGCCGCGCAAGTAGTGGCGCGTGAGGCGCACGCCGCTCATGATGTTGACCTCGAACAGGCGCTGCCACGCCTCGTCCGTCTCGTCGAAAAATCCGACCGCCTCGTAGATGCCGAGGTTGTTGACCAGGATATCGACCGAGGGCAGCGCCGCGATCGTGGCCGCACAGCCTTGTGCCGTGCCGTTGTCGGCCGCGAGCGGCACGAGGTCGGCGTTCGGGAGCCCTGCGCGTATGTCGGCGATCGCCTTGTCGACGCTCGCCTGCGTGCGGCCGTTGACGACCACGCGCGCGCCGTCGGCGGCGAGCGCACGGGCTATCTCGAGCCCGATGCCTCCGGACGAGGCCGTGACCAACGCCGTCTTGCCTGCGAGATTGAGATCCATCCGTTTGCCCTCGTTTCTGGTCGGAGTTCGAGTTCTTGCGTGCCGTTACGTGCCGCATGATGCGTCAGATCAGCCTCACGGCGTTGCGGCGACAGCAGCACTCCTTTTCGGCGGGGTTCGGCTCTCGCGGCCCACGGAGGCGAACTCCTCGCGCAGCACCGCGGCCAGCTCGGTCGCCATGTCGTTCTGCGTGTTGCGCGGCAGGTAGAGATTGACGTGGCAGGTCGGCAATCTGGGAAGGCCGGCGGCGTCGCTCAAGATGGCGAGCCTCTTCGGCGCGGCGCACGAGAGCATCGGCGCCACCGCGAGATCCGCCTCCAGCGTGGCGATCATGGGCTCGAGGCTGTTGCTCTCGCTGACGGGACGCCATTGGCGATGCCACTTGGCCAGCGCCGCCAGCGCGTAGGGGCGGAAGGCGCAGGTGTCGGCGCCGAGGGAGACGGGCAGCGGATCCCTGAGATAGGCATCGCCGCCGTCAGCGCCGACCCATACGAGCTGGTCGACGAGCAGGCTTTCGGCGCGCGCAGGGCGCGCGGCTTCGGTGGTCAGCGTGAGGTCCAGCTCGCCGCGGCTCAGGGCTTCCAGCAGCAGGCGTGAGGTGCTGGTCATCAGCGAGACACGTACGTTCGGAAAGCGCTTGTCGAAAAGGCGCAGCACCTTGGGCAGGAAACGGGCAACGAGATCGTACGGCACGCCGAGACGCACCTCACCGTCGAAGGCGGGTGCCGCCATGGCGCGCCATGTCTCGTCGTTCAACGCAATCAGCTTCTGGGCGTACGGCAAGAGCCGCTCACCGTCCGGGCTCAACACCAGCCGGCGTTGCGTGCGCACGAACATGGGCTTGCCGATGAGCTCCTCGAGTCGCTTGATCTGCTGGCTCACCGCGGCCTGCGTGAGGCTCAGCGTGCCGGCCGCCTCCGTCACCGAGCCGGTCTCGACGACAGCGGTGAAGGCGCGCAGAAGCCCCATGTCGATGTTGCGCACCATGGCCGCACTCCATAACGATCCGTTATGCGTAATATGAATTACATTTGCTTCACTAATACAAAGATGTGCCCTAAGACACGCCTCCGCGCAAGCCCCGGAATGTCCAATGGACCACACGTCGTGCATCCCCCACTGCCCCGCGTCACGCCGCAAAACGGCTGCGCGGCTGACGCAGGCCCTCTCCTGGGCCGAGGCCGTCTTCCGCACCGTCCGCGAGCGCCGTCAACTCATGGCGCTCGACGAGCGGGCGCTTCAGGATATCGGGGTCAGCCGCGCCGATGCGTACGAGGAATGGCGGAGACCGTTCTGGGACCTTCCGCACTGACAGTGAAAGCGCGCGTGCGCACGGCTATGCTGGTTGCGCCATCAGTCATCGAGACGTCCTCCTTATGCCAGCCGATCTCCTGCTTGCGCTCGTCGGGTACGCGATCGCCTCCTCCATCACCCCCGGCCCCAACAATCTCCTCGTGCTCACCTCCGGGCTCAATCACGGCGTCCCGCGCTCGCTGCCCCTGATCGTGGGCATCAGCCTCGGCTTTGCCTTCATGGTGATCGTCGTGGGGATCGGCCTCGGCTCGCTCATCCATTCGAACCCGGGCTTTCACGCGGCGGCGAAGGCGCTCGGCGTCGCCTACATGCTGTGGCTCGCCTGGAAGGTGGCAACGAGTGCGCCGAGCCTCAACGCCGGAGACGATACGCGTGCGGTGCGTCCGCTGTCGGCCGCAACCGGCGCCGTGTTTCAATGGGTCAATCCCAAGGCCTGGGCGGTCGCGCTGTCAGCAACCGCCGCTTTCTCCGCGCCGGAAGCGGGGTTGTCGGGTCTCGCCTGGGTCGCGTCCGTGTTTGTCGTCATCGCGCTTGCGTCGCTCAGCGCCTGGGCCGCCTTCGGCAGCTTCATGCGCCGCCTTGTCGACAGCCCATCGCACGTCCGTACGTTCAACATCGTCATGGCGCTGTTCCTGGTCGCAAGCGCGCTGCCGGTGGCCTACGACCGTGCCACCTCCTCCTAACGATCGAGCTCACGATGGCCCAACCGCAACTCGAGTTTTGGTTCGACTTCGGGTCGACCTATTCCTACCCCGCCTCACAGCGCATCCAGGCGCTGGCGCGTGAGGCCGAGGTGCAGGTCCGATTCCGTCCGTTCATGCTGGGTGCCATCTTCAAGGCGCAGGGCTGGAGCACCTCACCGTTCAACCTCTATCCCGCCAAGGGCCGCTATATGTGGCGGGACCTGGCGCGCATCTGCACCGAGCTGAGCTTACCCCTCGTGCGGCCGGAGCCTTTCCCGCAGAACAGTCTGCTCGCGGCACGCGTCGCTGTCGCGGCGGCCGACGAAGCGTGGTTGGGCGACTACTGCGTGCAGGTGTTCCGCGAGGCGTTCGCGCATGGCCGTCCCATCGCCGACGCGGGCATCATTCAATCCGTCGTCGAACGTTTCGCCACGGACGCGCTGCGCTTTCTCGAACTCGCGCAAACGGCCGAGATCAAGGAGCGGCTGCGGGCAGAGACCGAGCGTGCGGGGGAGATGGGAATTTTCGGCGCACCGACCTTCGTTGCAGCGGACGGCGAGCTGTTCTGGGGCAACGATCGACTCGAAAGCGCACTCGCGTGGGCACGGAGCACGCATGCTGCCCAGCGCTCGTGACCGTTTCCATGGCGCCTTGGCGCCTGCTTAGCAGCAGAAACCGCTTTCTTCCGGCCTTTCGGAGAATCGCTTAGGTTGTCAACCCAGTTTGCAGTCCGAGGGGACGCGCGCTAGAACTGCTTTGAATTCAACGGAGAAGATGCGACAGAAGCGCACCGTATTCGTCGGGCTCGCGTCCGGCATGCCACTCTAGAGGTATGTTGGCGGCGCTCGTTTGTTCGTACTTATGGTCTATTTTATCACATCCCCGGGGCGATCCATAAGTTATAGGATTCTATGAGCTCGCCTCGCCCGCAAAGTGTTTTCTCATGATCTCACTCAGAGACTTGACTGCAAGCCAACGCACCTTGCTGGGGGTTGGAGCGGCTTCCGTCGTTGCTGCGCTGCTTGTACTTCTCTCGGCTTCCGATCTCGATTTGACCGCCTTCAGGACGCTGCGCGCCGTGCATGTCAACGGAGCGGGCAACGTCGTCGAAACGCGCTACAATCCCATCGCCATTGTCGGACTCGCGCTGATCGGGGTGGCGATCCTCGGCGCCCTCGGACTTGTCTTTGCGAGCTTTCTGCGTCTCCTGCCCAAGTTTGCCGGTGGCATTCTCGGCGCACCGAGCGACGCCCTCGCGCAGGCCGGACAAAAGCTCGATCAGGAGCTCGGCAAGGTGCTCGGACACATCCGCGCCCACATCACCACCAACGAGAGCTACGCCAAATCTCTCGCAAGCGCGCAGTCCCGCCTTTCGGGTCTCTCCGAAGGGGAGCAGGTGCGCGTCATCGTGAGCCTCCTGGTCGCGGAGAACGAGCGCATGCGCCAGGACAGCGGCCTGCTTCAATCCCGGCTCGAAGATTCTCAAAAGCAGATCCAGTCGCTCCGGTCCAGCCTCAGCCAAGCAGAGGCGGTGGTGCTCAAGGATCCGCTCACGGGAGCCGGCAACCGGCGCCAGTTCGACGTGACGATGGAGAAGGCGGTTCTCGAGTGCGAGCGAAACGGGACGACGCTCTCGCTCATCATGTGCGACATCGACCATTTCAAGCGCGTCAACGACGCTTTCGGACATCAGGTCGGCGATGAGCTGATCAGGATGTTCGCGCGGGTGATCGAGGGCAGCGTCCGCGACGCGGACACCGTGATCCGATACGGCGGCGAGGAATTCGCCATCGTGCTCCCGCAGACTGAGCAGGAGGCCGCCCGCAGCATCGCCGAGCGCATCCGCCGCCAGTTCGAAAGCAAGCGGCTGACGATCCGGGAGACCAGCCAGAAGATCGGGCAGCTCACCGCGTCGTTCGGCGTCGCCGAGTATCGGCCGGGCGACGATGTGGAGACGCTCGTGCAGCGCGCGGACGCGAAGCTCTACGACGCCAAGTCGTCGGGGCGTAATCGCGTCGCCTCGTTCGGGCACGGCGACGACTGACGGTCCGGCTCAGGCGACCGCGGTCGGTATCCCGCTGGCGTCGCCCGATCTGCCTCCCGCGCTCATCAAATGAGAATAGTGCTCGATGGGCAGCGGCTTCCCGATCAGGTAGCCCTGCACCTCGTTGCATCCCTGGCTCTGCAGCAGCTCGAGTTGCGCCGCCGTCTCGACGCCCTCGGCCACGACCAGCCGGCCAATGGCTCTGCCCAGCCCCATGATGGTGTCGACGATGGCGGCAGCGTCCTTGTTGCACACCATGTCCTGAATGAAGCTGCGATCGACCTTGATGCGGTCGAACGGAAACGATCTCAGCGTGCTCAGCGACGAATAGCCGGTGCCGAAGTCGTCCATGGCAACGCTGACACCCAGGGCCTTGAGCTTTTCGAGCGTCTGCAGCGCCGTGTCCGCATCGTAGATGAAGAGGCTCTCGGTCACCTCGATCTCGAGCCGCGAGGCGTCGACCCCGGTCTCCGCCAACGCGGTCTCGACGAGGTGCGCGAAATCCGCGTGCACGATCTGGGCCGGCGACACATTGACCGCGACGCGCAAGTGTTTCGGCCATTTGGCGGCCTGCGCCAGCGCCTGGCGCAGGACGAAGGCGCCGATGTCCTCGATGGCGCCGCATGCCTCCGCTGCGGGAATGAACTTTGCCGGCGGGACGAAACCATGGATGGGATGGTTCCAGCGCAACAGCGCCTCGAACCCCTTGACCGCGCGCGTCTGGGCATCCGCCTGCGGCTGAAAGACGAGCGAGAGCTGGCCGGCGATTGCGGCGACGGAGACATCCCGCTCGAACGCGCGGCGCGCGCGCCGCTCGGCATCGAGGCGGGCCGTGTAAAAGGCGTAACCCGGCCGCCCGGAGCCCTTGACCTGGCCGAGCGCCGTGTCCGCATGGCCCATCAGCGCGTCGAGATCGACACCGTCGCAGGGGAAGCGGGCAATGCCGATCGATGCCTCGGCCTTGACGTCGATATCGGCGTCGAGACGGTATCGCTCGCGCAGCGCCTCGCCGAGCGCAGCCGCCAAGGCATCGAACCCGTGTCCGCCCTCCTCATCCGTCTTCACGATCAGGAACTCGTCGGCGCCAAGACGCGCGGTGAGGTCGGCTTCGCCGCATGTCGTCCGGATCCGGTCGGCAACGGCGCACAGCAACCGGTCTCCGATCTTGTGACCGCGCGCCGCATTGATGCCGCGGAAGCCGTTGAGATCGACGTAGAAGACCGCAACCTCCCTGCCGGACTCGTCTGCGCGCTTGAGAATTCCCGGGAACTCCTCGGCCAGGAGCGCGCGGTTGCCAAGCCCGGTCAGCGGGTCCGTATAGGCGAGGCGCCGGATGCGGCCCTGGGCATCCCAATGCTCGATGGCGAGCGCGCACAGATGCACGCAGCGCGCCACGATGCGCTTCTCGAGCGTGCTCGCCCGGCGGGCGCGGCGGAAGTAAAACGCGAACGTGCCCACGACACGGCCGTCATGCGACTTGATCGGGCTCGACCAACACGCCTTCAGGCCGATGGCGAGGGCGAGATCCTTATAATCGACCCAGCGCGGATCCGTCTTGATGCTCACGGCCTCGAAGGCCTTGCCGTAGAACGCAGCGCTGCCGCAGGAGCCGGTCATCGGGCCCACGGGGATTCCATCGATGGCTTGCGAATAGCTGTCGGGCAAGGACGGCGCGGCGAGCGTCCGCAAGCAGCCGGCGGAGTCGACGCGGAGGACCGAGCAGATGGCGTTCGGGGCCACCTCCTCGGCGCGCCCGCAGAGCAGGCTCATGACATCGGCCAGAGGCTCGCCCGTGGCAACCGCGACGAGAACCTCGTGCTGGATGTCCTTGAGCCGGTCCTCGATGTGCCGGTCGCGTATGCTCTTGCCGCTCACCCGTGTCCCTCTTTTGCAGAATCCGAGGTTCTGGGGAACGCCCTCGGCACAACCGCTGGAGAGATCCCTCGGGCGGTCGCTCCGAGACGTAGGGCATTTATTCCACGGCAAGTGTTGCCGAAATTATAATACGCTTGGATAAACAGTAGGCAGCGCGCCAGACCTTAAATCTTTTCTTAAGTCGATGCATGGCGCCGATCGATAACCTGCGGGATTTACACGGCCTTTTTCCCGCGAGACGGCTGCGACGCCAGCACCGCGCCGAGCGATCGTTGCAGGCCCGGCCTCCGCCGCGCACCGGGCCTGCGCGTCGTTTGCCTTTAGAAGCAGCCGAGCCCCGGATAGCCGCAGACGTAGAGGTCCAGCGCGCGGTTGACGCAGCACGCCTGATCCGTCCCGCAGCGCCAGGTCTTGAGCTTGCCGGCATTGGTCTTGGCCTTGCAGACCTTGTGGCCCTTGGCCGCCACTGCGGCCGACTGCTCCGGCCCTCGCAGGGCATCGAACGCCAGCGTACCGGCCACGGCTAGAACGGCGGCAAGACCCACCGATATGATCGCGCGTTTCATCTTCTCCACTCCCTGTGTGCGGTTGCCTACACAAGCGGAGGATGCTCCGAAATGATGTCGCATTCCAGCGGCCGATCGCCGAAACGCAGCAGCCCGCCCTCCGAGCGCGGACTTTGCGCAACAAAGGGCGGGCTGCCGGTCGAACGGTTCTAAAGAGCGGCCGTCAGTTGCGGCCCTTGTCGACCAGCTTGTTCTTCGAGATCCAGGGCATCATAGCGCGGAGCTTGGCGCCGACCTCCTCGATCTGGTGCTGGTCGTTCAGGCGGCGCGTGGCCTTGAAGCTCGGCTGGCCCGCCTTGCACTCGAGCATCCAGTCGCGCGTGAAGCGGCCGGCCTGGATGTCGGCCAGAACCCGCTTCATCTCGGCCTTGGTCTCGGGCGTGATGATGCGCGGGCCGGTCCGGTACTCGCCGTACTCGGCCGTGTTCGAGATCGAGTAGTTCATGTTGGCGATGCCGCCCTCGTAGATCAGGTCCACGATCAGCTTCACCTCGTGCAGGCACTCGAAGTAGGCCATCTCGGGCGCATAGCCCGCCTCCACCAGCGTCTCGAAGCCGGCCCG
Source organism: Hyphomicrobium sp. (assembly GCF_020852195.1). Classification (GTDB taxonomy): domain Bacteria; phylum Pseudomonadota; class Alphaproteobacteria; order Rhizobiales; family Hyphomicrobiaceae; genus Hyphomicrobium_C. Next base: position 52,670 of record NZ_JADZBI010000137.1, read on the forward strand.
GATCAGCTCGACCAGGCCGTCGCAGAGCACCGCCTGCTCGCCGAAGAGGTCGGTCTCGCATTCCTCGCGGAAGGTGGTCTCGATGACGCCCGAGCGGCCGCCGCCGATGGCCGAGGCATAGGACAGGAAGAGATCGTGGGCGTTGCCGCTCTTGTCCTGGTGGATGGCGATCAGGCACGGCACGCCGCCGCCCTTCTGGTACTCGCCGCGCACCGTGTGCCCGGGGCCTTTCGGTGCCACCATGCCGACGTCGAGGTCGTCGCGCGGCTCGATGAGGTTGAAATGCACGTTGAGGCCGTGCGCGAACAGGAGCGCGGCGCCCTGCTTCAGGTTGGGCGCCAGGTGCTCCTTGTAGATATCGGCCTGCAGCTCGTCGGGCGTCAGCATCATGACGACGTCGGCCCACTTGGCGGCCTCGGCGACGTCGAAGACCTTGAGCTTCTCGCCGGTGGCCTTGGCGGCCGAGGCCGAGCCCTTGCGCAGCGCGATGGCTACGTCCTTGACGCCGGAATCGCGCAGGTTCAGCGCGTGCGCGTGGCCCTGGCTGCCGTAGCCGACAATGGCAACCTTCTTCGACTTGATCAGATTAATGTCGGAATCACGATCGTAATAGACGCGCATCGGTCTCTCTTGTGGTTTGGAGATTAACGGTGAGTGGAACGGGCGGGGCCGACGCCCCGGAAGTGTCGAGAAGCGGGCGCTCCTGAAAGTCGGGCGGACGTTACATCGCCGGCCGGTCCTGATTCAACGGCCAATACGGCCTTGGACCGATACATATTGGTCTGCACCCGACCGCCGAGGATCGGCATGCGGATTAACATATCCGAAAGGCGCGGCGGCGCACTATGGACCGTTTTCACCGTTCCGGAAGCGTTCCCTCCATGCCCCCGTTCCCGTCCGCAGCACGCGCCGCCCTGCTCTGCCTCGCTGCCGCGCTCGGTGGCTGCGGCGACGGAACCAACCCGGCCGGCGCCAGCAAGCCCGCCGATACGCACGGCGTGATCGCGACTGCCGGCGACTGCGTTTCGTTCGGCGTCAACGCCGTCAAGGCGTGCGCCGCAGCGATCGAGCGTGCGGTCGCCGCCCACGAAGCGTCGTCGGCCTCGTACAACAACGTTCAGGCTTGTGAAAGCGCCATTGGCGAGAACCGGTGTGAGCGCTCGGCCGCCGGCACGTATCGGGCGCGGCTCTCCGCGTTCATGGTGACGATCGGCGCCAAATCGGCGCGCGCCGAGCCTCTCTATCCGGTCAAGGACGGCGGCATCGGCTTCCAGACCGCGGGCAACAGCAAGGTGCTCGCGAGCGACCAGAGCCTCGCCTTCTCGCGGCTCGCGCTTTCGGTCGCCGAAACGCAGGCTGCGCGGGGCAAGAGCGGAAAGCGCAAGCAGAAAATCTTCTAAAGCCGGTTGCGCGCAGGCAGAACCGCAGATCCTCTCCCCCTCGTGGGAAAGGACCGACGGCGCGCAAGACGTACGATACGTCCCTAATACCGGAAAACGCTGTTGGAGTCGGGCGGCCATCACATAGCCGCCGCGCCGCGCCCGATAGCCGCGATGCCGGTGCGCGAGACCTCGACCAGCCCCAGCTCCGTCATGAGACCGATGAAGGTCTCGATCTTGCCGGGCTTGCCGGTGACCTCGAAGACGAAGTGCTCGATCGACGTGTCGACGACCTGGGCGCGGAAGATCTCCGCCATGCGCAAGGCTTCGATGCGCTTGTCGCCCTTGCCGGTCACCTTCACGAGGGCGAGCTCGCGCTCGAGAGAGACGCCCTCGGAGGTCAAGTCGCGCACGCGGTGGACCGGCACCAGGCGCTCGAGCTGATGCTTGATCTGCTCGAGCACGGCCGGCGTGCCGCGCGTGATGACGGTGATGCGGGACAGGTGCTTCTCGTGCTCGGTCTCGGTCACCGTCAGGCTGTCGATGTTGTAGCCGCGGCCCGAGAACAGCCCGATCACTCGCGCGAGCACACCGGGCTCGTTGTCGACGAGCACCGAGAGCGTCCGCGTCTCGACCTCCTGTCTCAGCGCGGGGCCTGCGTAGTGGGTCTGTGGATTGGGATTGATCATCGGAGCTAATTCTTCTTTTCTTTCGCTTTCTTGTCCTCGAGCGCGCGCATGGCCTCCGGGAAGACGATGGAGAGGAACACCGGAAGCCCGTGCTCGTCGACCAGCTTCTTCACGTTGTCGGCGTAGGCCTGCGACTTGCGGTACTGGCTGAAGGCCAGCGAGATGCGCTGGCCCATGCTGTCGGCCAGCATCTGCGGCGAGGGAACGCCGAGCTTCTCCAACGCCTCGGGCGGCATGCGCGAATAGACCTGAATCAGCGTGCGCGTCTCGAGGTAGTCCTGGGCGATGCAGGCTTCGAAGCCCTCGCCGTAAGTCGAGGCGAGGCTGTGGGTCTTGTAGCAGTTGTCGATCAGTTCATAGGCCGCCTTCGCGCCCCGCGCGCGATGCAGACGTCCGAGCCGCTCCGCCGCTCCGCGGATGTTCGCGGCCTGATCCCAGGCTGCGGCCTCCGACGGATCGAACTCCGTCGCACCCCCAGCCGCAAACACGGCTGCGCCTCCGGTTGCGAGCGCACCGGTTGCGACTGTCACGGCTGCGGCGCGACGCAGACGACCGATCCGGTTCACACGAGCACCTTCCCTTCCTTGCCGATGGCCTTGGACACCTCCTCGTCGGAGACGTTCTCGCCAAGCAGCATCTCGTTGTGGGCCTTTCCGGACGGGATCATGGGGAAGCAGTTGGCCAGCTTTGCGACGCGGCAGTCGAAGAGGACCGGGCCCTTGGTGTTGATCATCTCGCTGATGGCGTCGTCGAGGTCGGCCGGGTGGTCGCAGCGCATGCCAGTCCAGCCGTACGCATCGGCGAGCTTGACGAAGTCCGGCAGGGCCTCGGTGTAGCTCTCCGACAGACGGTTGCCGTGCAGGAGCTGCTGCCACTGACGCACCATGCCCATGTACTCGTTGTTCAGGATGAACACCTTGACCGGCAGGCGGTATTGCACCGCCGTCGAGCATTCCTGGATGTTCATCAGGATCGAGGCGTCGCCCGCGACGTCGATGACCAGCGACTTCGGATGCGCGAGCTGCACGCCGATGGCGGCGGGCAGGCCGTAGCCCATGGTGCCGAGGCCGCCGGACGTCATCCAGCGGTTCGGCTCCTCGAAGTTGATGAACTGCGCGGCCCACATCTGATGCTGGCCAACCTCGGTCGTGATGTAGGTGTCGCGATCCTTGGTCAGCTCGTAGAGCCGCTGGCAGGCGTACTGCGGCATGATGTGGTCGGAGGAGTTCTTGTAGGAGAGCGACTTCCTCGCGCGCCAAGCGTCGATCTCCTTCCACCACGACTTGAGCGCGGCCTTGTCGAGCTGCGGGGCCTTGGCCTTCCAGACGCGCAGCATCTCCTCGAGCACATAGGCGCAGTCGCCGATGATCGGCAGGTCGACCTGGATGTTCTTGTTGATCGACGACGGGTCGATGTCGACATGGATCTTCTTCGACCCCGGTGAGAAGGCGTCGATGCGGCCCGTGATACGGTCGTCGAAGCGGGCGCCGATGTTGATCATCACGTCGCAATCGTGCATGGCCATATTGGCCTCGTACGTGCCGTGCATGCCGAGCATGCCGAGCCACTGCTTGTCGGAGGCCGGATAGGCACCGAGGCCCATCAGCGTCGACGTGATCGGGAAGCCGGACAGGCGCACGAGCTCGCGCAAGAGCTGGCTCGCCTTGGGGCCGGAGTTGATGACGCCGCCACCGGTATAGAACACGGGGCGCTTGGCGGAAGCCATCAGCTCCACCGCGTCGCGCACGGCGGCCACCTCCGGCTTCACCCGCGGCTTGTAGGTCTTGTGGGCGATGTTCGACGGGCCGACGTAGTTGCCGGGCGCGAACTGCACGTCCTTCGGAATGTCGATGACCACCGGCCCGGGGCGACCGGCCTTGGCGATGTAAAAGGCCTCGTGGATGATGCGCGCGAGGTCGTTGACGTTCTTCACGAGCCAGTTGTGCTTCGTGCACGGGCGCGTGATGCCGACCGTGTCACACTCCTGGAACGCGTCGTTGCCGATCAGATGCGTCGGCACCTGGCCGGTGATGCAGACTAGCGGGATCGAGTCCATCAGCGCGTCGGTCAAGCCGGTGACGGCGTTGGTGGCGCCGGGGCCGGAGGTCACCAGCGCGACGCCGACCTTGCCGGTGGAGCGCGCATAGCCTTCGGCGGCATGCAGCGCGCCGCCCTCCTGGCGCACAAGGATGTGCTTCACCTTGTCCTGCTGGAACAGCTCGTCGTAGATCGGGAGCACGGCGCCGCCCGGATAGCCGAAAACGTGCTCGACGCCCTGATCCTGGAGCGCCTTGATCACCATCTCCGCGCCCGTCATCGTCCGTGCCATGTAACTCTCCGCCTGCCGCACAATTGGTTCGCCGCCCCGCGGGTCTCGATCGCGGGCAGCCTCATCCTCGGGTGTCGTGGAGCTGGCACCCTATGGAGGCCAGGATGCAGGGTCAAGCTTTAGATTTAATAAAATCTACTAATTCTGATGTAAAACTTTCTATTTCTTGCGTATCTAACCATTTCCAAGACATCATATTGCGCCGAAGCCACGTGAGTTGTCTTTTGGCGTACTGGCGCGTCTCGGCTTTTGCCGCCTCGGCCGCCTCGGCGGCGCTCATGCTGCCCGCGATCAGTCGTGCGAGGGGGGCAACGCCGAGTGCGCGCATCGCCGGCAGTGTGGGACCGAGGCCCTGCTCCAGGAGCGCCTCCACCTCGTCGAGGGCGCCATGCTCCATCATCAGATCGAAGCGGGCGTCGATGCGCCGGCGCAGCGCGTCGCGCTCGGGAGACACGACGACGGCGCGCCCCTGCTCAACGGTCACCACCGGCTCGCCCGGCCGCTCCTGCCAGCGCGCGAGTGAGGTGCCGGTCGCCTCCAGCACCTCGAGGGCGCGCACGAGACGCTGCGGATCGGTGGGCCTGAGGCGTGCTGCCATCTCGGAATCGCGCTCCGCGAGGACGGCGTGCAGCGCCGCGGCGCCCTCCTCGCTTGCGCGGCTGCGCCAACGGGTGCGAATCTCGTCGGGGATCGGCGGAATGGGTGACAGTCCGTCGGTCAGCGCCTTGAAGTAGAGTCCAGTGCCGCCAACGATGATGGGAATGCTGTCCGCGCGCGCTGCCGCAGCGATGGCCGCCCGCGCCTCCGCCGCATAACGCGCTGCGGAATACGCGTCCGCCGCGGGCACATGGCCGTAGAGACGATGAGGCACGCGTTGCTCGTCTGCCTCGCTCGGGCGTGCCGTCAGCACATGCAGCTCGCGGTAGACCTGCATGGCGTCCGCGTTGATCACGGTGCCGCCCATACGCTCGGCGAGCGCAATCGCCAGCGCGGACTTGCCCGAGGCCGTCGGGCCTGCGATCAGTATGGGGGCATGCCCAGCCCTGTTCTCGCTCGCCATCAGCGGATCGACACCCATCTATGTTCGGCAGCCATCTGCGTCGCAAAAGCCTCGTGATTTCCTATATCGCTTACAAGCGATGGTCGGTGCTCTTGTTTCAGTTTGTCCTGGGCCTAGTGGTCCTCGGCATTCTCTTCGGCCTAACACACGTGCTCACGAGCGGCGCCAAACCGTGGGCAGGTGTGTTGTACTTTACAGCCTTCTTTCTTGGAGCTGAGGATCTGGTGCCCGGCGCAATCAACTCGGGCTGGCTGGCACCCGTCGCTGGCCTAGCACGACTGATTACCCATTCGCTGATCCTGGGCGCCATCGTTTTCAAGATGTTCGTCCCCGACGACGTTCTAGACTTTCGAAAGCGTCTATTGATACGTCCTGGCGTTCATGGGTGGGAGGCGCTTGTTCGTCTGTACAATGCCACCGATACGGATTTTTTTGACCTGACAGCTACGGCGCTCTTGCGCGCGCCGACAACAAACGGCGTCGTACCATTCGTACGAAGCATTCAAGTTGATATTGCCCCTGAGCGCGCCAATTGGCCCCTTTCTCTTCCTTTCGTCCCTTACACCCTAAGCATCCCATTACAATCATGCGATATCTACTACGAGGGAAGCCAGCCCAGGCTGCGGGCGCTAGCGGGTAACCCTGTGTCTCAGGTTTCCAACGACGGGCCTGGTGAATGTTACCTCATCGTTGCGGTGAGGGGGTTCGCGCCGAGTCTTGCGACCGAATTCGTGCAGACCAAGTGGTACAAGCTGAGTGGCAACGATGCAGACTACGAGTTCGGAGATTTCTACGACGTGCTCGTTGCACCCGGCTCTACGCCTCGTCATGCGGGCGGCAATGCCAGACACTGGCCGGGCTGGGACAAGTTCGAGCACGCGCGTCCGATCGCGCCACCACGCGCCCGGCGTCACGTGATCTTCGGCTACGGATCGCTGGTCGACATCGGGCGGCTCAGCGAGTTCCTGCAATCGGAAGGGCTCAAGCTTGGCGCGCACGAATACGCGACGCTGCGCGGGTTCCGCCGTGCCTGGAGCGTCGCGATGGACAACCGCAAGGACCTGCCCGACTACAAGTATTATCTCGACGCGCAGAGCGATGCGCGGCCGGACGTATACGTTGCGTTTCTCAATATCGAGCATGCGGGGGAGAGCGAGCTTTCGGCTTACGCGGAGCCGCCGGAGGTAACCGGCGTGCTGTTCGAGATCGATGAAGCCGCCCTCGCCATCCTCGACCGGCGCGAGCGCAATTATTGCCGGTGCGACATCAGCCGGTATTTCGCTGAGTTCGATGGACGCATATGGACCTACCTCGGGAGCCCCGAGGCCGAGGAGCGGTTCCGGATCGGGCTCATCGAGGGCTCGGTGGTGATCGATGCGGGCTACAAGCGTGAGGTAGAAACGGCGTTCCGTGACGCGAACATCCGCTACTCGGCCTATCAGGACCCGCATCTCGGAGAGATGCACCTGAGACGCATTGCGACGTAGCTTCCCGCTTACAGACTAGAAGAAACAGAAAAGACTACGCGATGACCGCATCAACGACTTGCACGCTCCTGCTCACCGCAGCGCCGGGATCCGGCGTGGTCACCGAGTCGGTAACGCAGGCGGCGCTTGGCGCACTTGCCGGCACGGCGGCGGACGTGCAGTGGCTGTCCCCCGGCGATGCCTGGGAAGCGCGTTTCGACCTCGCGGGTGCAAGCAGCCTGGCCGCGCAGTGCGACGCCGTCGCCCAGGCCATCGGACCGACGCCGGTCGACGTCAACATCGTTGCCGGAGAGCCTGATGCCCGGCGCAAGCGGCTGCTCGTCGCGGACATGGAAAGCACGATCATCCAACAGGAGCTGATCGACGAGATCGCGGAGATCGTGGGGTGCCGCGCCGAGATCGCCGCCATCACCGAGTCCGCCATGCGGGGCGAGATCGACTTCGAAACCTCCCTCGCTCAGCGTGTGGCGCTGCTCGCTGGGATCGAGGCGCACCGGCTCGAGGCGATCCTCGCCGGCGTGACGCTCATGCCGGGGGCCGAGTCGCTGGTGGCGACCATGCGCGCGAACGGAGGATGGACGGCGCTGGTCTCGGGCGGGTTCACGATCTTCGCCGAGCGGATCGCCGCGCGGCTTGGCTTCGATGCCGTGGTCGCCAACGTGCTCGAGATCGAGGGCGGGCAGCTCACGGGCCGGGTGCGGGAACCGATCGTCGGGCCGCAAAGTAAGGCCAATACGCTGAAGCGGCTCGCGGCAGAGGGCGGACTTCCGCTTTCGGAGACACTGGCCGTCGGCGATGGCGCCAACGACGTTGCCATGCTCGCGGCGGCGGGGCTCGGCGTTGCGTTCCGCGCCAAGCCAATACTCGCGGAGCAGGCGCGCGCGTTGGATACCGGCGCGGTCGTCACGCATGGCGACCTCACGGCGCTCTTGCACCTGCAGGGCTACGGTCGCAACGATATCGTCGTGTGCTAGACCTGGACGCGCCAGAACTCCTCCGCTCCATCTGGCAAAGTGGATAACACGCGGTCGAATGCAGGCTCGTCGACGTTCCTGCGCAAGGCGATGGCGACGTCACGAATGGCGCTGTCGGGTGCAAAGTTGTGGTCGCGACGCAGCGCCTGAGCCTCCCTTGTCATAGCAGCACGGTCGTCGAAGGGCCGCTGCGGCTGCTCCACATGCCAGTCATCGATGAAAAGTGCGCGGAGAAGGGGCGGCAGCGCGTTGGCGAACCGAATGGCGTCTCCCACGCCGAGGCGGCTGCGGAACATCTGAAAGACGCCCTGGACCATCGTGTAAACCTGATTGCGCGTCGCGAGGCCCGAGGCTTCGAGCGCGTCGTCCAGGAACTGCTCGAAGTCCTTCGCGGCCGTGCGGTACTCCATGGGTATGGTCACGCGATCGAAGCCTCCCTGGCTGATGCCCCTCGCGTCACGCGCGTCCGATCAGGCGACCGACGGCCAGCCGAAAACGCGACGCCGTCTCCTCGATGACCGGCCGCCATCGCGCCCACGCCCGCTTCGCCTCCAGGCGCACGCGCGTCTTCACCATGCGGCCGTAGCGCCAGGGCCACGACGCCCGGATGCTGGCAAACAGCGCCTCCTTCCACGGTATGATGACGTTGTAGATGGCGGCGAACCAGCCGATCTGCATGAGCGCGGGCCGGGTCAGCAGGAAGATGCGGGCGATGAGCGCGGTGGAAGCGATCTTCGCGCCGACGAACAGCATGCCGGCTGCGAGTACCTGTCCTGCCGCGAGCAGATACAGCGCCAGGAACTTCAGCGGAAACAGGACCGAGGTCGGCAGCGCGAGCACGACCAGGGCGCCATAGGGCGGGAGCCGCGCGATCATCTGCTCGACACGCGCCCAGGGCGCGAAGCGGGCCAGATACGCGAGCGCCTCGACCAGCGGGCGCCAGCCCCATTCCTCGAACAGTAGGATGAGAGCCGCTACGACTTGCAGCGCAAAGCTCAGCGAGGCGCGGATAAGATGCCACAGCGCGCGCAGACCCAGCAGCGCATGCACCACGACCCGGCGAAGGCGTGATCTCCCCTCCCGCCATGCGGCCTTGACGCCTTCGCGGAGCCGTCCCGACATCGCCGCTCCCGCGTCCTTCCCGACGCTGCACCCGGGTCAACATCTGCACCGGGCGACGCGCCTCTTCAGGTGCGTCGGCCCCTGTCCCCGGCGGGCAAGCCCCATGCGACATCTTTGCCATCTTACCCCGCGCGGCAGGGGTTTGACAGCTTCGCGTCTATTCTATACTTCAACACTCAAGAATCGTAGAAAACTCTAAAGGAGGAAACATGATCTCACGTTTCGGGCTCGCGGCCGTCGCCGCTCTGCTGCTCGCTGCACCGTTCGCCGGCTCCGCCTCGGCCGAGGAGATCGAGGTGAAGATGCTGAACAACAACGGCAAGGGCAAGTTCATGCTGTTCGAGCCGGAGGTCATCAAGGCGAAGGTCGGCGACACCGTCAAGTTCATTCCGACCAATAAGGGCCACAACGCGGAGATGATCCCCGACCTGTGGCCCGAGGGCGCAGCCGAGTTCAAGGGCAAGCTCAACGAGGAGATCGTGCTCACGATCGAGAAGCCCGGCGTCTATGGAATCAAGTGCCTCCCGCATTATCCGATGGGCATGATCGCGCTCGTCGTCGCGGGCGACGAACTGCCCAACAAGGGCCAGCTCGATACCTACAAGCCGTCTGGCACGGCGCAGAAGCGCTACGATGCGCTCAAGGAGCAGGTCGGCCAGTAAGCGAACACGCTATGATCGGCCGTGCGGCCGGTCAGTAGGCCGGCGGCTCGTCGAACGATGCGATTGCCCGGGGCTCCGCCTCGGGCAATTCCTGTTTGACGGTACGGTCGGGCGAGGCGCCGGAGCCGGCTTCCAACGCCGCGGCCAGCTCCTCGCGGGCCTTTTCGGCCTGGCGCTGGCGATTCCAGAGGCTGGCGTAGAGGCCGCCTCTCGAGATCAACTCCGCGTGCGTACCCTGCTCGACGAGGCGGCCCTTGTCGAGCACGATGATGCTGTCGGCATGCACGATGGTCGACAGGCGATGCGCGATGACCAGAGTCGTGCGGTCGGCGGCGACGCGGTCGAGCGCGTCCTGGATCTCCTTCTCGGTGTGGCTGTCGAGGGCGCTCGTCGCCTCGTCGAGCATCAGGATCGGCGGTCCCTTGAGCAGCGTGCGCGCGATGGCGACGCGCTGCTTCTCGCCGCCCGACAGCTTCAATCCGCGCTCGCCGACCATGGTCTTGTAGCCCTGCGGCAGTGCGGCGATGAAGCGGTCGATCTGGGCGAGGCGCGCGGCCTCCTCAACCTCCGCATCGGTGGCGTCGGGGCGTCCGTAGCGGATGTTGTAGAGGATCGTGTCGTTGAACAGCACGGTGTCCTGCGGGACCACGCCGATGGCGCGGCGCAGGGACTGCTGGGTGACGTCGCGGATGTCGTGGCCGTCGACGGTCACCGCGCCGTGCTCGATGTCGTAGAAACGAAACAGGATGCGCGAAATGGTGGATTTGCCCGCGCCCGAGGGGCCGACGATGGCGACCATCTTACCGGCCGGGACCTCGAACGAGATATCGTGTAGGATCGTGCGCTCGGCATCGTAGGAGAACGAGACGCGATCGAAGCGCACCGTGCCCTCGCGTACGACGAGCGGCTTCGCACCCGGCTTGTCCTCGACCTCCGGCTTCTCGGCCAGAAGCGCGAACATGGTCTCGAGGTCGACAAGGCCCTGCTTGATCTCGCGGTAGACCATGCCCATGAAGTGCAGCGGCTGATAGAGCTGGATCATGACGGCGTTGATCAGCACGAAATCGCCGACGGTGTGCGTGCCCGCCATCACCCCGCGGGCGGCGAGCCACATCACGAGCGTCATGCCGGCCGTGAAGATCACAGCCTGCCCCGAGTTCAGCACGCCGAGCGAGTAGTAGGTCTTGACGGCGGCCTTCTCGTAGCGGGCCATCGATGCGTCGTAGCGGCGCGCCTCGGCCTCCTCGTTGCCGAAGTATTTCACGGTCTCGAAGTTGAGCAGGCTGTCGATGGCCTTGGTGTTGGCCTCGGTGTCGCTCTCGTTCATCTCGCGGCGGATGGCGATGCGCCGCTCCGAGGCCCAGAACGTGAACCACATGTAGAGGGCGATGGTCGCGACCAGGATCACGACGTAGGTCCAGTCGAAATAGTACACGAGCAACCCCGCGACCAGGACCATCTCGACCACGGTCGGCGCGAGCTGCATCACACCCATGCGCACGATGAGATCGATGCCGCGCGTGCCGCGCTCGATCACGCGCGAGAGACCGCCCGTGCGGCGCTCGAGGTGGAAGCGCAAGGATAGCTTGTGCAGATGGCGGAAGGTGCGGTTGTTGAGCTCGCGGATGGCGTGCTGGCCGACGCGCGTGAAAAGCACGTCGCGGACCTGGTTCAGCACCATCATGACGACGCGGCCCGCGCCGTAGGCAACGATCAGCATGGCGACGCCGAACGCGAGGCTCTTGGCGGCAGCTTCGGGACCGGATAGGTCGGACGCGAGCCAATCGGTCGCCCACTTGAAGGCGACCGGCACGACGACGGTGACGCACTTCGCCAGCACGAGCACGACGAAGGCGGCGGCGACCTCGGCGCGCAGATCGGGGCGACCCGCGGGCCAGATGAGCGGCAACAGGCTCCTCAGCACGGCCCAATGGCTGACCTCGGTCGAGAGGCCGAGCAGATCCGGCCGCTCGCTGCGGCTTGCCGAGGAGGTCGCAATGTTCGTCGGTCTCATGTCTCGCTAGGAACCCCGTGCGCGTGCTCCGCCATCCAATCGCTACCGATACGCACGGGATGGCAGGATGGAGCAGGCGGGTGTTTAGCGTGGCCTGCTCGCGACCTCAATGGCGGGCATGCGGCACGCGCAACACCTGGCACGGAAAGATCCGGTCCGGATTGCGGATTTTCTTGCGATTGGCGGCGGAGATCTGCTTGTAGCGCGCACCCTTGCCGAGGTAGCGGCGCGCGATGCCCCATAGCGTGTCGCCCGGCCTGACGACGTGCACCCGCTTGCCGTGGGCACGTGCGCACGCCTTGCGTTTGCAGTGGACCTTGTCGGCGTGGCGGCGCCATTTGTAGACCTTGGTCTTCGTCGCCTTGCGCGCGGAGCGGACATGCTTCTTCGGCCGTGCGGACTCGCGCGGCGCCGCGTCCGTCGCCGCGAGCTTGCGGGGCCGGCGTGTTTCCGCCGCCGGCCGGGTGGCCGTTTCCGAGGCTTTGCGCGTGGCGTCGGACCTCGGCTCGGCACGCGCCTCGGCATCGGCGGACGCGATCTCGGGCGGTCGTCTCCCGGTCTTCGCGGTTTCCGGCTCAGCCGTCCTAGGCACCTCTGCGGCCTTGGCCTCCGCGGCACGATCCTTCTCGTCGGTCTTGGCCTCGGCCAGGGGCTGCGCCTCCACCTTCCGCGCTGCCTCTGGCTCGGCCACTTTGCGGGCCTCCTCTGCGGCCTTGGCTTCCGCGACGCGCCGGTCCTCGGCCGCCTTGGCTTCGGCTACGCGCTGCTCCTCAGCCTTCCGAGCCGCCGCTGCATCGGCTGCTTTGCGAGCCTCCTCCGCGGCTTTAGCCTGCGCGACGCGCCGGTCCTCGGTCGCCTTGGCTTCGGCCAGGCGCTGCTCCTCGGCCTTCCGAGCCGCCTCTGCGTCGGCTGCTTCGCGGGCCTCCTCTGCGGCCTTGGCCTCCGCGGCGCGCCGTTCTTCCTCAACCGCTTTGGCTTCTGCCAAGCGTTGCTGCTCGGCCGCCTTGGCATCCGCGCGCCTAGCGGCGGCGGCGCCAGTCACAGCCTTGAGGGCCGCCCCGGCGCTCTGCGCGGCATCGGCGGCGAGCGCCTTACGCGTCGCCTCCGTCCTCTTCGTCGTGTCGAGCTTCTCCAGCTCCTCGAGCCGCTTCAGGCCCTCCTCAATGCGCCGGTCCAGCTCCTCCTTGAGTTTCTTCAGCTCCGCCTTGCGCGCCTCGGCACGCCGGCGCTCCGCCTCGGCCGCACTCGCTTCGGCAGCGCTCTTGCGCTCGGCCTCCGCACGCGCGGCCTCCGCCGCTGCCTCATCGGCGCGCTCGACGGCTTCTTTCCAGTCAGCCTCCGCCTTGCGGCGCGCATCGACGAACGCCTTTGCGTCGCGCGCCGTCTGGTCGGCCATCAGCGTGACGGACGAGTAAGCGAGATCCAGCGGCGGCAGCCCTGCCATTCGCGACAACTGCTCGATCCAGTACACAACGTAGATCAGCGCCGCATCCACGGCGGCCCTAAGCGAATCCACGAAGCCAGGCGCGGGCAGCTCGACCGGCTCCTCCTCTGCCTCGACCGCAACCTCGGCCTCCGCGTAGCGGGGGACCGACAGTTTGCGGGCCACATCAGACTGATAGGTGATTGCGGCCTGCTCCAGCCATTTCGTCAGCGCGTCGGGAACCGACGCACCTGGATCTGGATCGGGCGCGGACCGGCTTTCGACAGGTGTTTCGTCCTTGCGCGGCGCCGAAGCGTCCGTTTCCGCCATGACGAGGCTCAACATGCACAGGACGAGGAGCGGCGCAGATGCGCACACCGCGGTCACTGCCTTCAGCAGCCAATCCCACATGGATCCCGTCACGCCCACCTTACTCGAGCCCCTCGCCGCACTCCGGCGCCCCTGGGTCCCCAGGTTAGATACTTGCGCGCCGCCGGGCAAACGCCTTTGCAGTCTTTCTTAAGCCGGACAGACGGTTGCCCCCGGCCGTTCACCCCATTTGGAGCCGCGGCATTGGCAGACGCGCCGGGGACCCCCATCTTAAGGCAAAGACCTATGTCATAGTTTTCACTTCGACCTCGATTAAGGACTTGGCTTGAACCGTACGACGTCTACCCCCTCACCGACCTCCAAATCCATGCGCAAAAGCCGTTCACGAGCTACCGCACCGCAGCATCTCAACGGCGCGCCGCAAGCGCTCGCCCCCGGCGGCTCCGTGCGCAGTATTTGCGTCTACTGCGGCTCGGGCCCGGGCGAAAATCCGGCCTACGCCCAGGCGGCGCGCACGCTCGGCCGCGCGCTGGCGGAAAACGGCGTGCGGCTCGTCTACGGCGGTGGCGGGTTCGGCCTCATGGGCGAGGTGGCGCGGGCCACGCTGGAGGCCGGTGGCAAGGTTACCGGCATCATTCCGGAGTTCCTGGTCGAGCGCGAGCACATGCTGCGCGAGGTCACGGACCTGCTCGTGACGGCGGACATGCACCAGCGCAAGAAGCTGATGTTCGAGCGCTCGGATGCCTTCGTCGCACTGCCCGGTGGCATCGGCACCCTCGAGGAGCTGGTGGAGCAGCTTACGTGGGCGCAGCTCGGCCAGCACAGCAAGCCAATCGTGGTGGCCAACATCGCTCATTTCTGGACGCCCTTCCTCAGCCTGCTCGATCATATGCGCAACGAGGCGTTCATCCGGCGCGGGCTCGAGGTGCCGTTCAGCATGGTCTCGGATGCGAGCCAGATCGTGCCGCGCGTGACGCAGCTTTACGCGGAGCTGGGCGGAAAGGTCGCGCCGGGGGCACTGGCCAAGTTCTAGCACCTAGGCTGCTTACAAGGCTTTAGATTGTCTGCGTTTTCTTTGAGAGCCGCGGTGCCAGCCGGTTTCCTGCTGGAACCGGCGGCGCGCTTTCTCGTTTGATCCCAGGACTTCCGATGGCCCCAATCGCGGACCATCCTGGCGGGATCGGACAGCCCAGGAGGCCGCCATGCCGTTTGTCGCTCTCGCCGTTGCCCTGCTCGTTATGTCTAGCGCACCGGATCAGATGTCGACACCGGTGCAGGCCGCGCAGGCGAGCGTTCTTCCGGCTTTCGACGACGAGACGTACGGCGACAGGGACGATGACGAGCGGCAAGACACAGATCCGAACGACCCGCGCTTCAACTACTACTACGACAACGAGGATGGAAACGGCGACGAAGGCGATTCCGCCCACGGCCCAGACGACGACGATGGCTGGGATCTCGACGACTACCCTCGCAGCGAACGCGCTTGAGCCGTTCCGCACCTCACACTTCGCGCTCGACCAGGAGGCGTGATATGCGCAACACCCCCATTCTTCTCGGAGCCCTGGCGATCGGCGGCGCGCTGATGCTGGCGCCGCTCAGTCCCGCGCTCGCCGAACGCGACGGGCCTCTTTACGAGTCCTACGCAGGCTCGCAGAAGCACATCCGCGAGCATGCGCGCAAACTGCGCCGGCAGGAGCTCGGCTATCGCGAATCGGAGCGGAAGCGGCTGGCGCGGCTCGCCAAGCGCGAGCGCAAGGCGCGATGGCGCTACGAGAGCCCGTGGGGACCCTTCGCCTACCCGCCGGGGCTTTTCTGATAGCGGCCGTCAGTCCTTGGCGCGCTCGACGTACGATCCGTCGGCGGTCATCACCACCACGCGCGTGCCGCTCCCGATGTGCGGCGGCACCATGATGCGCGCGCCGTTCTCCAGCTTCGCCGGCTTGTAGGACGACGAGGCGGTCTGGCCCTTCACGACAGGATCCGCCTCGACGATCTCCAGCGTCACGCGGGCAGGCAGCTCGATGGCGATCGGGTTGCCCTCGAACAGCGATACGCTGCAGGTCATGCCCTCCTGCAGCCAGATGGACTGGTCGCCGACGACATCCTTCGAGATCGTGATCTGATCGTAGGTCTCGGGCTGCATGAAGTTGTAGCCCATGTCATCCTCGTAGAGGTAGTTGTAGTCCTTCTCCTCGAGGTAGGCGCGCTCGACCTGATCCGTCGTGCGGTAGCGCTCCGTCACCTTCACGCCGTCCGAGATGCGGCGCATCTCGAGATGCGTGACCGGCGTGCCCTTGCCGGGATGGATGTTCTCGGCCGAGATGACGACGGCCAGCTTGCCGTCGAGGTCCAGAACATTGCCCTTGCGAATCGAGCTGGCGATCACCTTGACCACGGTCTTCTCCCATCAATTCCGATCGTGCCCGACGGCAGCCGTTGCGGCTACCTCGCTGTCCACTCTTCCCGGGCAGGAAATATGGGCGCTCTCAGACTCTGGATCGCGCGCAAGGCCAAGGGCCGAAGATGCGCACGCCTGGAAACGGCCTGAACGGCCGTTTCCCAACCCTTTCAAGGCCCTCTGAAAGCGGATCTTTCCGGAGGTGTCTAAGTGAAGACCCGCGCAACGCCTTGCCACAGGCGCCGGGCGCCGTAGCCCAGCAGGATGCCGAGGGTCAGGATCACGACCTGAAGACCGATCTGGCGCACCGGCCCGACACTGTTGAAATGATCCTGGAGCGCCTGCGCGGGACCCGCGTTCTGCTGGAGCAGGATGAAAAAGTCGAGGGAGAACAAAGCCGCGACCACGACCATGAAGATCAGGAGCGTGGTCAGCAGCCCCTTGTGCAGAATGCCCTTCCACAACCAGCCGGCGGTCGCGCCCAACGCGATCATGATGGGGCCGACCAGGACCAAGCCGAAGACATTGACGCCGAGCGTCAGGCACTGCCCGAAGTCGGTGATCTGGCCCTGCTGGCCGAACAGCGCGCACACGCTTCCCATGCCGAAGCCCGTGAGCCAGCTCAGAAGCTCGATCAGGATGAACAGCACGAGCGCGGTGACGAAGGCCGTGCCCAGGAGATTCGGCGTGTCGGCGGGCGGCGTGGCCTCGACGGCCCGGGCCTTCCGGCGTGCGAACAGACGGCGCGAGAGATCGAACAGCGGGACGGTCAGCACATAGACGACGTTTTTGATCGCATCGAGCGCGCCGCCGAAGGTGCCTTCCTGCGGCAGCGCTCCGAGCGCGACGCCTGCCAGAACGGCAAACGTCAGCGTGACAACCGCTGCCGTCACCGTCGGCTTATCGAGCGTGGCGGTATCGCTTTCGGCGATCGCGGTCATGCGTTCCCCCTCTGGCTGCCCCTGCGCAAGGTTAAGCAGGGCCCGCGGCATCGGCAAGGGCAGACAACGGCGGGCGCACAGCCATGAATGGCTTGAGCGGTCATCGGCCACCCCGATATGGTGCGGTCGCGACGTCCTGATGACGCTCGTTTCTTAGCCTGCAAGGGATTGCCCGCCGATGCCCGCTTCCTCCCGCTGGTGGAGCCTGGACTGCCACCGGGATCGCCGGCCGGGGCTGCTGCTGCGCAACCGGATCAAGGCGGCGATCCGGGAGTGGTTCACGTCGCAGGGGTTCATCGAGATCGACGCCGGGGCGCTCGCGGTCTCTCCCGGCAACGAGACGCACCTGCATGCCTTTGCGACGGACCTCGTCGGCACGGCGCTCGACCGCCGGCGGCTCTACCTGCACACCTCCCCGGAACTCGCTATGAAGAAGCTTCTGGCAGCGGGCGAGGAGAGGATCTTCGCCTTCGCTCCGGTGTACCGAAACCGCGAGCGCGGTGCACTGCATGCGCCGGAGTTCACGATGCTCGAATGGTATCGGGCCGACGCGGACTACACGTTGTTGTGGGACGACTGCCTGGCCATTCTCGGGCTCGCGGCGCAGGAAGCGGAACGCGCGCGCTGGTCGTACCGTGGCAGAGAGGCGGAGATCGGCGGCGCCTTTCAAAGTCTTACGCTCGACGAGGCGTTCCAGCGGTATGCGGGCATCTCCCTCCTCGATACGTGCGCGGGCGGTGTGGCGAACCGCGAGGCGCTGCTCAGCCGCGCGGAGGCGGCCGGCGTGCGCACGGCTGCCGACGACACTTGGTCCGACGTCTTCTCGCGCGTGCTGGTGGAGAAGATCGAGCCCAACCTCGGACACCCCCGCCCGACGATCCTTTACGAATACCCGTCGCCAGAGGCGGCCCTTGCGCGTGCCGTGCCGGGGCGGCCGGAGGTGGCGGAACGGTTCGAGCTCTATGTTGCGGGCGTAGAGCTGGCGAACGGGTTCGGCGAGCTAACCGATCCCGACGAGCAGCGCCGCCGGCTGATTGCCGAGATGGACGAGAAGGCGCGGCTCTACGGGGAACGCTATCCGCTCGACGAGGATTTTCTGGCGGCACTTCGGCATATGCCGCCCGCCTCGGGGTGCGCACTCGGGTTCGAGCGGCTGGTGATGCTGGCGGCGGGCGCCACAAGCGTCGATCAGGTCATCTGGACACCGCTCGCCGATGAGAGCAAGTAAGGCGCGCTCCCCTCTCCCCGCTCTTGCGGGAAGAGGGAGAGGGAGAGGACACATGACCGAGACACATTCGGGCGGATGCCAGTGTGGGGCTGTGCGGTTCCGAGTTGACGGGCCGCTTGGCGATGCCTCCGTCTGCCATTGCCGCATGTGCCAGAAGGCGTTCGGCAACTTCTATGCGCCGCTGGTCTCCGTGCGGGAGGCGACGCTCGTTTGGACGCGCGGCAAGCCGAAGAGGTTTCAATCCTCCGATGCCGCGCAGCGCGGGTTCTGTGCGGACTGCGGCACGCCCCTCACCTACGAGGCGCCGGACGGCATTGCCGTCGCCATCGGCGCTTTCGATCGGCCGCAGGATATCGCGCCAAAGATCCAGTGGGGCATCGAGGCGAAGCTCGCCTACGTGGATCACATCCACGAGCTGCCGCAGGAGCACACGCTCTCCGATCCCGAGGCGGCCCCGTTCCTCGCGACCCTCGTGTCCTACCAACACCCCGACCACGATACCGAAAGCTGGCCGCCCAAATGACCCATCTGCGCCAGACGCTGCGGACTGCGACGGACCTCGTGGATGCGGGGCTCGCGCCGGCACATGCCGAGGCGGACGTGGCGCGGGTCGCCGCGCGCTATGCGGTCGCCGTCACGCCCGCCATGGCGGAGCTGATCGACGCCAAGGATTCCGCCGACCCGATCGCGCGGCAGTTCGTGCCCGACGTGCGCGAGCTCGAACGGGCACCCGAGGAGCGCAGCGATCCGATCGGCGATCACGTGAAGAGCCCGGTCAAGGGCATCGTGCACCGGTACGCCGACCGCGTGCTGCTCAAGATCGTCGGCGTGTGCCCGGTCTACTGCCGCTTCTGCTTCCGGCGCGAGATGGTGGGGCCGGCGGCGGAGGCCAATCTCACGGCCGAGGAGATCGACGCAGCGCTCGCCTACATCCGCGCGCATCCCGAGGTCTGGGAGGTGATCCTGACCGGCGGCGATCCCTTCGTGATGAGTCCGCGCCGGGTGCAGGAGATTACGCAGGCGCTCGCCAGCATCGATCACGTGAAGATCGTGCGCTGGCATACGCGCGTGCCGGTGGTGGCGCCTGAGCGCGTGACGGCCGATCTCGTGGGTGCGCTCGGCGCCGCGCGGAAGACGGTCTACGTGGCGCTGCATTCCAATCATCCGCGCGAGCTGACGGCAGCGGCGCGTGCGGCGATCGCCCGGCTTGTCGATGCCGGCATTCCGGTCGTCAGCCAGACAGTATTGTTGCGCGGCGTGAACGACAGCGTCGAGACGCTCGAAGCCTTGATGCGGGCGTTCGTCGAAGCGCGCGTGAAGCCGTACTATCTGCACCACGGTGACCTCGCGCCCGGCACGGCGCACTTCCGCACGACGGTTGCCGAAGGACAGGCGCTGATGCACGCGCTCAGGCAGCGCGTGTCGGGTCTCGCGATGCCGACGTACATGCTCGACATCCCGGGCGGACACGGCAAGGTGCCGGTGGGGCCGGTCTATCTCGATGGCGAGACGGTCGTGGACCCGCGCGGTGGCCCGCATCGCACCGACGGAGCGTGCGTGCTCTAGCGTGTTTTACCGGGCTAGGCGTTTGCGCGATGCGGTGACGTGCTCTGGATCCGGCCTCCGCCGGGATGACGGAGAGTTGGCGTGATCGTCCCAACCAACACCGTGCGTCATCCCGGCGAAGGCCGGAGTCCAGACACGCCGAGGTGAGGCACTGCTTCGCCTCGGCCGGAAGGCCTGCTTCGTCGGATCAGCGCCTATGGCGCCAAGTGGCGGAGAGGTACTCCGGCGGCAGGGTGTCGTCGGTGTAGCCCGCCGCCTCCACCTCGTCGAACCAGCGGTCGCGCTGGCTTTCGGGCAGGCGCGTCCCGCACCACGGGCAGAACGCGATCAGCACATATGACGCGCCGCCGTCGTGGACGGGCAGGCCGAACTCGTCGAGCACCTCGTTGTAGACCATCAGGCCGTCGGCGCATTCGAACGGGTCCGCGTGCTGGTCGCAGTCGAACGCGAGCGCTTGCGTCATGGCCTCGCAGCAGAATACCGCCGAGGCGGACGGCGGCGCCCACGCGACGCTCAACGGCGTCCACAGCACGCGGCGGCCCGGATGGAGCTGAGACGACATGCGCTATATCTCCCTGGCTATCTCGCTCATCCGCCGACGGCCTTTTTTGAGCGATGAAAATTCAATGGTTCCATGGCCTTGCGCACTGCCTCGCGTCGTTCGCCGCGAGCAACAAGAGGTTTGATGACTTGCCTGACCAATGTCAGAGTGTCGCATCAACGAAGCAGAGGCTGGCGTCCTCCGGAAGAGGGATCGCCGCAACGGCCCGTAAAAAAAATCACCTGCGATGGAGGAGCGCACCGATGAACGAGCACCTGAAGCCTGAATTTTTCCACGGCGCCTGCCCGCACGACTGCCCGGACACCTGCGCCATGGACTACGTCGTGCGCGAGGGGAAGCTGGTCGAGGTGCGCGGAAAGAAATCGCATCCCATGACGCGCGGCGGGCTTTGCGTGAAGCTCAAGGACTTCCACGACCACCACGCCAACCCGGACCGCCTGCTCCATCCGCTGCGCCGCACTGGCCACAAAGGCTCCAAGCAGTTCGAACGCATCACCTGGGACGAGGCGATCGCCGAGATCGGCACGCGCTGGCGCGAGATCATCGCCACCTACGGCAGCCAGGCCATCATGCCCTACAGCTATCTCGGCAACATGGGGCTCGTGCAGGGCATCAACTCGGGAGATCCGTTCTTCAACCGGCTCGGCACGACGGTGAACGAGAAGACGTTCTGCGCCTCGGGCTCCTCGACGGCGTGGCTGTTGACCGTCGGGCCGACGGGTGCCGTCGATCCCGAGAGCTTCGTGCATGCGCGCTACATCGTGATCTGGGCCTGCAACTCGATCTCGACCAACCTGCATCACTGGCCGTTCGTGCTCGAGGCGCAGAAGCGCGGCGCCAAGATCGTCGTCATCGACGCCTACCGCTCGCGCACGGCGAAGGCCGCCGACTGGCATATCTGCCCGCGGCCCGGCACCGACAGCGCGCTGGCCATGGGCTTCATCAACTCGATCATCGCGCAGGGGCTGGTCGATCAGGACTATGTCGACAAGCACACGGTCGGATTCCCTGAGCTCAAGGAGCGCGCGGCCGAGTTCACGCCCGCGTACGTGGAGAAGATCACCGGCGTCAAGGCGGCGGATATCGCCCGCTTCGCATGCGAGTTCGCGACCATCCAGCCGTCCGTCATCCGGCTCGGCGTGGCGCTCGAGCGCTCGGCCGGCGGCGGGCAGGCGATCCGCGCCGCGTGCTGCCTGCCGGCGCTCGTCGGCTCGTGGCGGCATGTCGGCGGCGGCCTGCTGCAGATGCCGATCTGGGACTTACCCGTGGATTGGGCCAAGGTCTCGCGGCCCGACTGGATCCGTCCCGGCACGCGCGTGGTCAACAACCTGCGGCTCGGCGCGGCGCTGACCGGAGAAATGCAGCTCGAGCCGCCGATCAAGAGCCTGTTCGTGTTCTGCACCAACCCCGTCAGCCAGGCGCCGGAGACGAACAAGATCGTCGAAGGGCTGAAGCGGGAGGATCTGTTCACGGTCGTCGCCGAGCACTTCCTGACCGATACGGCGAAGTATGCGGACATCGTGCTGCCCTCGGCGATGGCCGGCGAGGCCGAGGACATGATGTGGAGCTGGGGCCACCTCTACTTCACGTACAATCAGAAGGCCGTGGAGCCGCCGGGCGAAGCGAAGCCGACGAGCGAGATGTGGCGGCTGCTCGCCAAGGAAATGGGATTCGACGATCCGATTTTTAAAATGAGCGACAGCGAGCTCTGTGCCGAATACATCAACTGGGCCGATCCCAAGATGGGCGGCATCGACATGGAGCACTTCAAGCAGCACGGCTACTTCAAGATCGACGTCGGCTCGGCCGATACGCGCACACCGCACGCGGAAGGCAACTTCCCGACGCCGTCGGGCAAGGTCGAGTTCCTGCTTAACGACGCCAAGAACTTCGTGGCGGGCCCTTTCCGCGCCATGTACGAAGGCGAGCAGTCGGGCGAGCCCGTCGATCCGCTGCCGGGCTACGTGCCCGCCCGCGAGCGGCCGGAGACGAACCCAGACCGCGCGAAGCTCTACTCGCTCAACATCATCTCGCCCAAGAGCCACGGGTTCCTCAACTCCTGCTATGCCAACGAGCCGCACAAGATCCGCGGCCAGGGCGAGCAGTTCGTGATGGTGAGCCCCGGCGACGCGGCCCGCCGCAACATCCGCGAGGGAGACCCCGTGCGCGTCTACAACGACCGCGGTGACTTCGAGGGCGTGGCGCGGGTGACCGACGACGTGCCGGACGGCGTGGTGGTGGCCACGCTCGGCTACTGGCGCTCGCTCAACCGCTCGGACGGGTCCGTTAACTCCATCTCGTCGGACGCCTGGTGCGGGCTCGGCCGGGCGCCCACGTTCTCGGACAACCTGGTCGAGGTCTCGCGCGTCAACTGACCGCAGAAGGCAACTCCTTGCTTCCCTCTAAGTAGGGGCTAGGGCACCAGTCCCATCGGAAGGTCGAGCGGCCGCGGCGCATCAGCGCCGTGGCCAAGGGAAGTTTGTGCAAACGGACACATCACATGTCAGCTTTCACGACCGAATCCGTGCTTGCCGTCAGGCACTGGACCGATACCGTCTTCAGCTTCACCGCCACGCGCAGCCCGACCCTGCGCTTCGAGAGCGGGCAGTTCGTCATGATCGGCCTCGAGGTCGAGGGACGGCCGCTGACGCGCGCCTACAGCATCGCCAGCGCCAGCTATGATGACTACCTTGAGTTCCTGAGCATCAAGGTTCCGGACGGGCCGCTGACCTCGCGACTGCAGCACATCCGCGAGGGCGACAAGATCCTCGTCGGGCGCAAGCCCACCGGCACGCTCGTGGTCGACAACCTGAGGGCGGGGCGCGTGCTCTATCTGCTCGGCACGGGGACGGGACTGGCACCGTTCATGAGCCTCATCCGCGATCCGGCGCTCTACGAGCGCTTCGAGAAGGTCGTGCTCGTGCACGGCTGCCGGCTCGTCTCGGAGCTGGCCTACGGCGACCGGATCATGCACGAGCTGCCCAGGGACGAATACCTGGGCGAAGCCATCCGCGAGAAGCTCATCTACAGTCCGACGGTGACGCGCGAGCCGTTCAAGGTCACGGGGCGCATCACCGACCTCGTCGTCTCGGATGCGTTCTACGGCGACCTGGCGCTGCCGCCGCTCTCGGCCGAACACGACCGCGTCATGATCTGCGGCGGACCCGACATGCTGCGCGATCTCAAGGCCTTCTACATCGCCAAAGGGTTCACGGAGGGCAGCCTCAGCGAGCCCGGCGAGTTCGTGATCGAGAAGGCGTTCGTCGAGAAGTGACACCGACCCGCCCGGTGATGGCGGCGGTCGTGGCCGGCGCGGCACACCGGATCTAATTCGTCTACTGCCGATTGCTCCCGCAATGACGCCGTGATTAGCATCACGGCGGTTGTGTGCGGGTGCCGGGGGGTGTCATGCGTGGCGTGCGGTCGAGTGCTTGGGCGCTGGTGGCGGCGCTCGCCTTTCCTTCCAGCGCCCTTGCCGATGCCATCGCCGACAACCTCAACGTCTACCGGATGAGCCCGCCGCTCGCGGCCTATACGCCAGGCACCATCGCGCGGGGGCATTTCGACAAGCGCACCTTCCAGCGGACCGGCGAGAAACTGCTCAAGCTCAACGTCGTGCGCTGCCGGGCGCCGTTCGACAAGGACGGCATCGAGGAGAACCTCGACAGCGCCGCGTTCGCGGTGCGCGACCAGAAGACGTTCGGGCTCTCCGCCGGCTGGGCGAGCCTGCTCAACGCCAACTTCAAGGGCTCGTACGTCGAGGACGTCACGCTGACGTTTACCGGGACGATCTACGAGTACACGGAGGACAAGCTCGCCGCACTGCGCAAGCGGTGCCTCGGGTCGGCGAACCCGCAGGGCGACCAGGGCCGCTTCCAGTTCCAGATCGTGCGCCAGGCGGTCGGGCGTTTCGAGTACCAGATCAAGTACACGCAGGCGGCCAGCGCCGGCCTCAAGGTCGACATCGTCAACAAGCTTGCCGCGGAGCTCGGTGGCTCGAGCGAAATCGACCGCGCAGGAAAGATCACCATTCCGCGCGGGGCAATGGCCTATCCGCTCTGGCGAGAGGACTGGTAGCGGCCCACCGGCTCGACGTCCTCCGCGGTCGGCTGCTTGCGTCCGCCGAGCGGGAAGTGGCGGCGGAAGAGCGCGACGGTGGCCGGCAGGATGACGAGCTGACCCACGAGCGAGGCAAAGAGGCAGATGGCCGCCAGCTCCCCGAAGAGCCGTAGCGACGGGAGGTCGGACAGCACGGTGACGCCGAGCCCCAGCGCCAGCACGATCGTCGTGAGGATGACCGCCGGGCCGATGTGATGGGCCGTTCGGGCCAGGGCCTCGCGCGCGGGGTCCGGCTTCATGGCGGCATCGTCGTCGGCGCCGCGCAGGCGATATTTCCCGTCATCGAGCTCGGCCTTTGCCGCTGCCTCGGCGACGCGCTCCTCCTCCAAGCGGAAGCGGTTCAGGAAGTGAATGGTGGAATCGATCGCGAGCGAGAACGCCACGGTGATGGCGACGATGGAGGCGAACTGCAGGCCCTGGCCTGAGTAGTACAAGATCGCGCCGGTGGCGAAGATCGGGAACAGCGACGGCAGAACGCTCGACACGCCGACCATCAGCGAGCGCAGAGCGAGCCCCAAGAAGATGAAGACCAGGAAGATGTCGCCGACGAGGCCCCAGGTCAGCTCGCTGATCAGGGTGGCGGAGTTGCGCGCGGCGATGGCAGGCAGGCCGGTGACTGAGATTTCGTAGCCGGGATGGCGCTTGCGCACCGCGTCGAGCGCGTGGTCGATCTTCTCCACCACGGGCAGGATCTCGCTGGCGTCGATGTCGGGCAGGCGGGCGGTGACGAGCACAGCCGTCTCGTCCTCGGTGAGGAAGCGGTGCCGCAGGTGCTCGGGCAGGATGCGCACATAGCGCTGGATGTTGGCGATGCTGGGGTCGCCCGCCTCCTTGAGCCAGCGCCGCAGGCTCTCCATCGACCACACGTTGCCGAGACCCGCCTGGGCTTCCAGGATCTCGTGCGCCTCGGCGATGACGGAGAGCGTGCGCTCCTCATAGAGCTTGATCGGCGGCGAGCCGTCGGCGTTGAGAGCGTCGCCGCCCTTCCATTCGATCATGACGTGCACGGGGTTGGCGCCGGTCAGCTTCTCATCGAGGCTGCCAGTGGCGGCCAGCGCCTGCTCCTTGTCCGGCACCTGATCGGCCAGGCGGTACATGGGCTTCAGGCTGAAGAAGGCATGTCCGGTGCCGGCGACCACGGCGAGTCCGAGGAGCACGAAGGCGAGCGGGCGCGCGCCGACGAAGCCGATCACCCTGTCGCTCAGGCGCTGCAGGACGCCGACGCCGCCTTCCTCGCGCTCGTGCGGGTCGACCTCGGCGGCCGGCTCGCGGCGCACGAGGAGGGCTGCGAGCGTCGGCACGACCACGGCGACGGCCGTGTAGGAGATGAAGACGGCCATCAGCGCAGCAAGCCCGAAGGTGCGGATCAGCGCGGATTCGGCAAAGGCGAACGAAACGAGCGCGATGGCCTGGTTCATGGCCGTCAGCAGGCAGGCGGGGGCCACGTCGCGCACGGCGTTGCGCGCCGCCTCGATGCGATCGACCCCGGCCAGGATGTCGCGGCGGATGGCGAACACGAGGTGCATGGAATCCGAGAACCCCGACACCAGGATCAGCGGCGTGATGACGTTGATGAACAGGTTCAGGCGGAAGTCGAGACCGCCCAGCACGCCAAGCGTCCACAGGATGGCAATGGTGGGCCCTAGCACGGCGATGAGGGTCAGCGACAGGCGGCGGAAGAACAGGTAGGCGATGGCGAAGCCGGCGATGAAGCCGAGGCCGTTGTAGACGAGGCGGTCGCGCTCGACCGCGTTCCTGATCTCGAGTTGCATGACCGGCGCGCCCGTCAGCTTGGCGGTGAGCCCTGAGCCCGCAAGTTCCCGATCCACCACCTCCTTGATGCCGTTGATGACGACCTTGGCCGTGCGCTCCTTGACCGTGGCGCGGTCGAGCGCGATGACGATCAGCGCCAGATCACCCTCGTCGGAGAGGAACTTGCCCTTGACGATATCGTTGTTGGCGAGGGCGTCGATGATGTCGGCATAGGCGGCGTTGTCCTCGGGCAGCTCGTCGGGAACGATGGGTGCCGCGTAACCGTTGGCATCGGGAATGCTGCGCGCCGAGAGCATCGAGACGAGGCCACCGACGCCGTCGGTGAGCTGCAGCTCGACCACCGCGTTGCGGAACACCTCGAGGCGCTCGCGCGAGAGGATGGCGTTTCCTTCCACGACCACGAGCACGTCGTACTCGCTCGAGGGGAAGCGGCGGTCGATCTCCTCATACTGGCGGAACTCGGCGGTGTCGGTGCGGAACAGCTCGGACAGGCTGTCGTCGACGCTGAGCCTGGACACACCAAGAAGCGCGAGCGCCGTCAGCACAGCAATGAGCCCCGCCGCGATATAGGGCGCCCTCAACGCGATCAGGCCCAGGCGATCGAGGCCGAACGAGAACAGAAACGATCGGCGCGGTGTGTCGGTGTCGGCCATGCATCGTCCAGGCACGTTCGAGTTCGATGGAGGGATGCTCGGGTGTGAACGTGCTCCACGCTGCGTCTTGCACCCCGCACTTGGCGCAGTGACCCGACGCCATCCAGCTACCGGGGGCTTCAACGCAGACTTCAAAGCGATTGTTTCTTGCGGCGCTTCCATGTCGCGGCTGACGTCGAACGCGGCCCGCCTGCGGCGCTGGAATCGCCCTTTGCGGCAGAGCGTGACACCGGCCGATGGGCGGTGCAAGGCTCCGCCCGGCGCCGTCCCGCTCTATTCGCCGGGCCGTTGCGGGCGGGTATCGAACATTCTAATTTCACCGTCCCTTGCCTGTCGCGCGATTGCGCTCCAGGCATTTGATCGGACCGCTGATTCACGCCTCGGACTGGTGGGGTCCTGGGCGATCATGGCTTGGGAGAGGATCAACGGCCCATGGCGTCCGATCCGGCCGTCACATCGCTCGATGCCATCGGCCTCACATGCCCGCTGCCGGTCCTCAAGGCCCGCAAGGCGCTGGCCGGGATGGCGCCGGTCGCGGTGCTCGAGGTGCTGGCCAGCGACCCCGGCGCGGCTGAGGATTTCGCTGCCTTCTGCAAGGCCACCGGGCATCGCCTGGTCGGGCAAAGTGCCGCTGCCGGCGTGCACAGGTTCCTGATCCGCAAGGCCGCCGAGGGAGCCTGAGCCGCGGCGCCCACGCATGATCGCGCCCTAGCCCTTGACACCACGGGGAGCCACCTCGCATAAGGGGCACCTTGCACGCCAGAGCCGTGCATCCGACCGCATCTCCTTTTCAACGGCAGCGGTCCCGGGCGGTTAGCTCAGCGGGAGAGCACACGCTTCACACGCGTGGGGTCACTGGTTCAATCCCAGTACCGCCCACCATGCACTTCGTTCAGATAAAAGCCCTCGTGTTTCTTCAACTACTTAACTCAAAAGTTAGGTGCCACACTGGGTGCCCACGTTTTTATCAGCTGACGGACTATAATACTTTTGTGTTCTTCAATCACTTGAACAACAGGCAGTCGAGGCCGATCCGCTTCAGGAATCTGGGACGCTTTGCAAGGTTGCGAAGTGAGAACGGCGCACGCGCACCGGCGCCGCGCTCCATTCCGCCAAGGAAGATCACGGACAGTGCCGCAACCGCTCCAAGAGACGCGAGGCCGAGGAAGATGCCAGTCCAGCCGATGGTTTCGGTGACGGCGACCATCACGCCGCCGCCGAGGATGGCGCCGGCGCAGAACGAAACGATCTTGCATGCCGCCGCGATCGCCCGTTGGCGCTCGTCGACGGAATCGACGATGAGCACCTCAAGCGTGCCGTCTCAGCCACGGCGACGCCGCATTCTGGTCGCGATGAGCGCGGCAATGAGGCCGGTCGCTGCCATCAGCGGCAAGCCGATAAGGAAGCCGACCGCATGAAAGCCGTAATCCTTGTACTCCGCCGCGCCCTCGGTTCCCGGGATGACGAGAAACGAGGGAGTTAGCCAGCATACGACCAGCCAGTCGATGAGCACGAGGTCGACGAGACCGAACACCAGGACGATGCCCGCCGCATTGGCAAACCCACTCCAGAACCCGAGGCCGGGATTGCGCCCGAGCAACCGCACTGTCGAGAGGATCGGAACGCCGAAGAACAGCGGCAGGAACAGCACGGAATAGGCCCACGTCAGCGCGACCTCGCGCTCGGTCTTGGGCGGCACCTTATCCTGAAGGCTCTGCGGCGCATCGTGGAGCCAGATTCGCGGCTCATGCCACAGGCTGATGAAGATCAGCACCGTCAGCACGGCCGACGGCGCGAGCCCGGTCACGATGATGCTTCGCGCGAGCGTCATGAGCCAGCCAGCAGCTTCTTCGCGAGAGCCTGGGCCTCATCCATGGTGGCAACGGCCTCGAACGGAAAGCTGAACTTGGTGCTGTTGGTCAGGGCCTCGCGCTGCACGAGCTTGCGAGCTTCAGCGTCGGCGACGACGTAGATGTTGCCGCGGCACACTCTGTTGTAGCGCTCACGGTACCGCTTCATCCATTTGGCGCCCTCCTTCTTCTGCTCCGGGTCCTCACGCGGGTCCTTGAGGTATGCGGCGAGGTCGAGGATGGCGACAAAGGGTTCGTCGCGAGCGATCGCGAGCTCGAAACCGGCAATCCAGCGGCGCATGCCGTCGGAACCGAATGCGGCGTAGCCCGGCAAGCGCGCGATGACCACCGGCCATCCCGAGAAATCGTAGAGATCGGCCAGATCGTCTTCCGTATAGGGAGGTGCGATTGCATCGTCTGCCATGCGTCACCAGCGGTAGGTCAGGCTGCCGGTGACGACGCGGCCGAGGCCGTAGTTGCACCAGTTCTCGGCGGCGCAGGAGATGGTGGTCTCGTCGAACAGGTTGCTGGCGTTGACGGCAAGGTGATAGCCGTCGAGCACCGGTGTCGCGCGCCCAAGATCGTAGCGAACCATCGCATCGACCAGCGTGAAGTCGGGCACCGTGCGCTGGTTCAAGGCGTCGATGTAGGTCTCGCCGAAGTAACGGACACCGGTGCCGAAGCCGAGCCCCGTGAAGGTCCCCGACTGGATGGTGTAATCCGCCCACAGCGCGGCCATGTGCTTCGGCACGGCCGTGGTCTTCTTGCCGATGTGATCGGCGACGGACGACCTGGTGACCTCGGAGTCGAGGTAGGTGTAGGAGCCGATGACGTTGAGGCCGCGCCACAGCTCCGCCTTCGCCTCGAGCTCGACCCCGCGGGCGCGGATCTCGCCAGCCTGCGTCTGGCACGGAGCGGCGCCGCAGACGCCAGCCGCGGCCGTGAGCGCGTTCTCCTGCGTGATCTCGAAGACCGCTGCCGTGAACAGCGCGTTGAGCCCGCGCGGTTCGTATTTTAGACCGCCCTCCCATTGCTCGCCCTTGATAGGCTCGAATGGCGTGCCATCCGCCGTCGCGCCGAGCACCGGCACGAACGAGGTCGCATAGCTGACGTAGGGCGCAAGGCCGTTGTCGAACATATAGGTCAGGCCGGCACGGCCGGAAAAAGCTTCGTCTTTGAGCGTCTGAGAGGTGCCCGTCGAAACGCCTCCCAGTTCGGGTGGCGCGCCGATCCAGCCGTCCGTGTCGTTCTCGGTTGTCGCCCAGTCATAGCGCCCGCCGAGCGTGACGATGAACCGGTCGATCCTGATCTGATCCTGGACGTAGAGACCGAGCTGCTCCTGGGTCTTGACGCCGTCCTCGAAAAGGAAGGCGGCGGGAAACCCGTCCGGAACGGGCACGGGTTGTCCATATACCGGGTTCCAGACATCGAGCAGCGGCGCGCCCAGGCCGACGCCCTGCGTGTTGTTCCACTCGCTGTGGAGGTAATCGGCGCCCAAGAGCAGCGTATGGCTCATGCCTCCGGTCCGGAAACGTGCCTCGAGCTGCGTATCGGTCGTGAAGGCGCTCGTGTCGGCTTCCACGTCGAGCGTGGTGCGGCTGATGCTGCTCGGCGCCACAAAGCCTGTGGCGAGGAAGCCGCGGACCGCAGCATCGGTGTGAATGTAGCGGCTATGATGGCGCAGAGACCATGTCTCGTTGACGCGATGGTCGAGCTCGACACCGACATGGTTCTGCTCGCGCTCGAAGTGATCGAACGAGGGATCGCCGGGGTTGAAGCTGCGGCGGAAGTATCCTCCACCCGGAAACGGCTGGGTGACGCCATCTTCAAGCAGATTTCCGTAGAAGCCGCCCTTGGGATCCTTCTGATAGCCGCCGTAGAACGTTAGGGCTGTGCCCGAGAGCGGTTTCAGCGTCAGCGAAGGGGCGATCGCGAGGCGCTCCTCCTCGACGAAGTCGACCGCGTTGTCGGCACGCTTGCCGATTCCGGTCACGCGGTAAAGCACCGTCCCCTGGTCGTTGAGGGGACCGCTGAAATCGAAGCCGGCCTGCAGGCGGTCGTGCGTGCCCGCCTTGATCGTGACCTCGTTGAACGACTCCTCGAGCGGCCGCTTGCCGACCATGTTGATCAGGCCGCCCGGCGGGTTCTGCCCGTAGAGAACGGACGCGGGCCCGCGGATGACCTCGACGCGCTCGAGGAAATAGGGATCGAACTGCGCCATGCTGAGGTTGCCGACGCCGAACGTGGCCTTGAGGCCGTCGAGATAGTGCGTGCCGACATAGCCGAACCCGCGCAGCGTTTGGAAATCGTAGCGCGCGCCGTCGTTGCCGCCGCCGGTCTCGGCGATGATGCCGGGGACGTAGCGCAACGCCTGGCCGATGGTCTCGGCGCTCTGGGTGCGGATCTGGTCTGCGGTGACCACAGACAGGGACTGCGGTGTCTCCAGGATCGGCGTGTCGGACTTCGTGCCCGTGGCGCTGCGCTTGGCGACGTAGCCGTCCACCGGACCGCGCGCAGTCTCCACAGTCGGGCCCGTCCCGTTGTCACTTCCAGTCTCCAACGCAGGTGCGGCAACCGGCTGCGCCTGCTTTGCCGTCGGCGCGGACGGTGCCCTCTTCGCCTTGGCACCCTTGGGCGCCGCGCCCTCGACAACAAGCGGCGGAAGAGCCTGGGAAGCCTCTTGTGCGAAGGTCGGGCCGGAACCGGTCCACGCGGCGCCAGCGAGCAGCAGGCTCGCACATATCCGGCAAAGCCGGGCGCTCTTGGCACGCCGGCACAATGCGTCCGCCCCCGCAGGCGCAATGGTCACAGTTCTCACGTCATCCCCCACAAGCACCCCGAACGGTCCTGCTCGAAGGAGGCTGCCTTGCGAGGCTGCGGCTCTCACACCTCGAGCATGCGAGCCGAATTTAGCGAGGCGTCTGAACCCTACGCCATATTTCTATATATTGTGAATCAACAAAATAGTATCGGCGGAACGCAGATTCCGTCAGCGCCGGCCGGCTTCCTTTGTCGGGGGAAAGCCGTATTGGCGGCGATAGGCGGCGGTAAACGCGGCCGCGTTGGAGAAGCCGACACGATAGCCGATCTCGGCCACGGAGAGCTCGGTATCCCTCAGCAGTCGCCGCGATAACTCAAGCCGCTGCTGGCGCACGTAGCCGAATATCGACTGGCCGAAAGCAGCCTTGAAGCTCGTCTGCAGCGTTGTAAGGCACACACCCACCTGTCGCGCGAGGTCGAGCGACTTCGGCGGATCGGCGATGTTGGCGTCAAGGATCTCGCGCGCCTGCATGACACGATCGTACTGCTTGCGCCCGACGAGCCCGGCGATGCGCTGCGCCTCCTCGAGCAGCCGGGCAGTCTCGATAACGAAGGCAAGCGTATTCGCCTCGAGGAAAAGCTCTCCGAGCCGTCCGTCGTAGGGATGGGTCAGGTTCTGTTGCGCGATTTCCGTGAGCCTGCGGCTCTTCGGCAGTACCATCGAGCAGACGTCTGAGGTGAGCAGATCGTGCAGACGCGACAGCCCGTCGTCGGCCACGTGGATCCCCAGCCGCTCGAAGAACCCTTGCTGCAGCGTAAAGCCGGCACAGGTGTTCTCCTGCCCCGCCTTCCAGCAGCTTGCAGATCGGACAGGCTTTCCGAACCCGATCAAGAGCGGGCGATCGAGGATGTAGTAGATGGGCTTCCCCTCGACGTAGACGGGCTCGGATTCTCCTCCAAGCAGGATCCCGCACACGAGAGACGCCCCGACCTCGATCTCGACATTGAAATCGTCGAGATAGGTCGCGCGGTGGCCGGTTGCGAACAGGCCCGGCTGTACTTCGTTTGCCAGCAGGAAGCCGTTGATGGCCGGCCCACGCACCTGCTCGGCGGCCTGGTCGTTGGCCTTCACGCGCACGGAAGGAGCCAGAACGGCAGAGCCGCGGGCGATGTCCGCGATCGAATATTCGCCATCCGAAGCAGGATAGACGGTACGCATTGGTCACCGTACTGCTGTCATAATTGATTACTTTTAAAGTATACTTATGATTCTTGCAACCGCCGATTTGCTTCTGTGGCAGTCGCGGATGTTACGCGATCGCGTGTATTTCGCTTTGTCCCATTTGCGGACATTCGTTCTGATGGAGACCCGCGTGAAGCGTGCCTTCTAAAGACGTCCGCTTACCGACTTTGATCGGACACCTGACAACCAGCGACAATGGAACATGTCGCTGGGCCGAAGCATCCCATTGCGGGATACCTGTTCCCGCCAGAATCGTTCGTGCACACCAGTATCGTGGTGTTGGTTCGCTGAGTCAGATTGGGGGGCTCATATCCCGCGAACCCAACGGGACCGGCGGGCGCTAGCCAGGGGAATGGGAAGCGTCAGCTTTCGAGGTGTTGAGCTGTCAAGAGTTGCTAAATTTCAACCTTCCCGGAGATTTCCCTTGCAGCGGCGACGATCGCGCGTCTCAGCCATTTGTGCCTGGGGGTGTCTTGGTGGCGTGCGTGCCAGACTAGGCTCATCGGGAACTTTTTAAGAGAGAGGGGTGGCGTCAGCGAAACGAAGCGTCCGGCAGTCGCGCTGACATGCGCCAAGCTCGCCGGCAAGGTCATGACGAGGTCCGACCGAGCAGCAATCTCCATTGCCGCGAAGAAATTCGGAGCACGCACCTTCACCCGTCGTTTCCGCTCCATGAGTGCAAGCGCCTCATCGATGGGCGCCTGCCCAACACCAGTGATGCTCACCACTATATGATCAAGCGCTAGGAACCGGTCGAGCGTGAGCTTTTTATGCGCGGCTGGATGCTCAGAGCGCATGATTGTTACAAGCCTTTCCTCGTATAACCGGCGTCGGTGGATACCCGGGGGCGCTTCGTCGAACAACCCCACCGCTGCGTCGGCGACATCGTTATTCAGCGCATCCATTACACTTGAACCAAGTGCCTGGACGTCAAGATTGAGCGCAGGCGCCTCATCTGCAAAGCGGGTGAGCAGATGAGGCATAAGTATGGCGGCCTGCAGATCGGGCATCAGGAGTCGAGCATAGCCTGTCGCTGTTGCGGGATCGAATGGGTTCGCCTGCAGCATTTGGCCGATGCCGGCCAACGTTCTGCGCAGCATTGGACGTATGTCTTCAGCGCGAGCGCTGAGGAGGTAGCCGCCCGTGCCATCGACGAGGAGGGCGTCCGCAAACAGCGCACGCAACCGCCCTAGGGCTCGGCTGGCGGCCGGCTGGCTCATTCCGAGCCGATGAGCGGCGCGCGTAACGTTTCTCTCCTCCAGCAACGCGTCAAGCATCACTAGAAGGTTCAGATCAATCGCACGGATATCCACCTTACGCATGTCGTATATATAAATCATGCATTAGACGCATGAAAGAGCTGAGCGTACCTAGGTCCTCGTAACGGTGGCCAACGATCGGAGGACAAGCTTATGCAAGTGGTGTTTGGAGCGAATGGGCGAGCAGGTGGTGAGATTGCTCGCGCCCTCCTCGAACGCGGCGAGGCCGTGCGCGTCGTCTTGCGTCAACCGGAACATCGTGAGAGATGGATCGCACGGGGCGCGGATGTGGCCATGGTAGACATTGTCGATGCAGACGCTGTAGCAGCCGCGCTAAAAGGAGCCTTAGGAGCGTTTCTGCTCAATCCCACACCGCGCAGTGGCGATCCCTACGCACATGCCCAAGAAGTGGGTACTGCACTCGCGCACGCGCTCCATGCTGCTCAATTGCCCAAGGCGGTTGTTCTGTCTTCGATTGGAGCTCAGCATGCCTCGGGCACCGGCGTCATTGCCACGCTCAACCAGATCGAGATGCTGCTCGAGGGAACGGCGCCAGCCATCACCTTCCTGCGATCCGCCTATTTCGTCGAGACCTGGAGCGAAGTCGCGGGCACCGCGGTGACGGAAGGCGTGCTGCCGACCTTTCTCGAGGTGACTCAGAAGATTCCGATGGTAAGCACGATCGATGTTGGCCGCACGGGAGCTGCCCTTCTTTGCGAAAATTGGACCGGAAAGCGGATCGTGGAGCTTAGCGGTCCAGAGGACTGGAGCGCCAGCGATGTGGCGATGGTCTTTGCCAAGCTTCTCGGCCATCCTGTGGAGCCGATATTCGTTCCGTCTGAGGAGCGTTCGGCTATTCTTACTAAAGACGGGATCGATAACAAGGCGGCGGAGGGCTTGCTCGCCATGTATGAGGGTATCGCTAACGGTCGTTTCGTGCGCGAGGACGGGAATGAGCAGCGTCGTGGTGTCGTCTCGCTGACAGCCGCCGTGGAGCGCATCCTCTCACCTTCGCGGACCTTCACTGTTCGAACGTGAGGTCCCACAAGCAGACATCAAGTCATAAGCATTTCAATTACACTGATGCTTGCGTCGCTGACGTCGGCTTGTTGGGGCACTGCAGTCACTTCCGATGCTGCCTGTCAGCAGATAGGGAAGCATCGACTTTTGCAGGGCGCCCAATACGCGAACCCCTAGCACGAGCCGCAGCCATCATGACTTGGGTGCCAGGCCAGGCCCAGAATTCTTGCTCAGCAAGCGGAAGCTTCACTCCTGTACCTTTCAAGAGCTTGGCAAGCGACCACCTCGATTATTTTCGATGGCTCCGTCCAGAGCCATCCGTCGGGAGCGTTCAAATGCTTCAAAGCTTATTCCCGGCGTCGCCGATGATTCAGCCTTGAAAGCACGCCAACCGGAATCGTGATCGGAAGTCGAAAATTTTTCGAGAGCGGCTTCGGCAGGCACTCCAGTCCACAAAACGAGGCAAACCAGGATTGACGGTTCTCGTTGTGGCCGCCGCATCCATGCTCGATCCTATATCATAAAAAATGTAATAGTTATAACCACTTGCGTCACGCATGCATGCCGCCATACATCTCACCGTCCGCCTCTCATCAACGGTCGGCAAAAACAATTCGGCAGATGCAGTGGGACCATGTCGCGCCTTCCGCTCCAAACGATTGAAAGTGCTCCCGAGGCCGCCAAAGCGGCGCTCACCACGGCAGAAAAGAACAACGGCTATCTGCCAAACCTGCTCGCCATTCTGGCCAACGCTCCGGTCGCGCTCGAAACCTATCTCACAGTCTCCGGCATCAATGCACGCAGCTCGCTCACGCTGGCCGAACGCGAGACCGTGCAGATTACGGCTGCGTCCATCCACGGCTGCGGCTTCTGCGTCGCGGGACATACGGCAATCGCTTACAAGAAGGCCGGCCTCGATGAGGCGACCGTCGAGGCTTTGCGCTCGGGACAGCCGCCTGCGGATCCGAAGCTGGGCGCCGTTGCGAATTTCGCCAAAGCCGTCATAGCCACCCGCGGTGCCGTCAGCGATGACGCGCTCGCGGCGTTCAAGCGCGCCGGCTACAGCGATCAAGCCGCGCTTGAGGTCGTGCTCGGCGTCAGTCTCGCCACGCTGTGCAATTTCGCCAACAATCTAGGCAAGCCACCGCTCAATCCGCAGCTTGAGCCCTATCGTTGGAGCGGCCCGCTTGCGGCCGTCGCAACATGACCGAGCTTGCGAAGCCACTAAGCCCGCGCTTCGTCGACTCCACCACCACGGCGTGGCTGGAAAGCGCCGCCACCGACCTCGACATCGGAACAGAACATCCTGCATCTCTGCTTCCGGCGCTCGCAAACGGCGGGCTGACGCGCATCGGCATTTCGCGCGCAGACGGCGGAACCGGTGGAGAGATCACGGATGCGGTGGCCGCCATCGCCGAGGTGTCGGCGCTATCCCTGGCCGCCGGCTTCGTGCTCTGGGGACACCGCACCTATACCGAGTACTTGCTCCACAGCGAAAGCGGCGCGCTGCGCGAGCGCCTGTTGCCCGAGCTCGTCGCAGGCCGCATCGCCGGCGCGACCGGTCTCTCCAATGCCATGAAGTTCCTGGCCGGCCTCGAGGAACTCCAGATCACGGCGCGCGACGACGGTGACGCGCTGGTGCTCGATGGCAAGCTCCCGTGGGTGACAAACCTGCGTCCCGAGGGCTTCCACGTCGCCGCGGCCGCATCCCACAAGAACGGTAGTGCGTTGATCGCCTCGCTCGCTCACGACACGAGCGGCGTGGAGCGCTCCGCGGATCTGGATCTTATCGCCTTGCGCTCGACCAACACCGCCGCGATCACCATCGCGAACGCGCGGATCACGGCCGACGATGTCCTGAGCTCTAGCGCGCACGCGTGGCTGCAGCGGGTGCGTCCCGCCTTTCTCGGGCTCCAGTGCGGCTTATCGATCGGCCTGGCACGTCGCGCGTTGCACGAGGCCGCCTCCGCATCCGGTGCTGGCCGTCATGTGCTCGAGTATTCCATCGCCGAGCTCACCTCATCGCTTGCCGAGCAGGAACGGGCATTGCTCGACGGACTGGCGAATGCCCGATTCCTGGCAGAGCCGGCGGCCCTGTTCCGCATCCGCATCACGCTGGCCGAGATCGCGGAGGCCGCAGTCAACCTGGAACTGCAGGCCTGGGGTGGGCGCGCCTATCTCGCCGGACCCGGCGCTGGATTCTTCCGCCGATGGCGCGAGGCCGCGTTCATTCCCGTGGTGACGCCGAGCCTTGTACAGCTCAAGACGGCACTTGCCGCAAAGGCGGTCGCATCCGCGGACGAAGGAGCTGTCGCGTGAGCACGGCGCACCCAATCCTCGAAGCACGGGAGATCGCGCTCGGATATGGCAACGCCGGCCCCTTGATCACGGACTTTGGCCTCGCTCTGAATGCTGGCGAGATCGTCACCATCCTCGGCCCGAGCGGCATCGGCAAATCGAGCCTGATCCGCGTATTGGCCGGGCTCCAGCAGCCGAATACTGGACATGTCGCCGTCGATGGCCAGGTGATCCGGAACGTCCACCCGCGCGTTGCCATCGCGTTCCAGAATCCCGGACTCCTGCCCTGGCTCAACCTCGAGCGCAACGTCGCGTTCGGCCTGAGCTTCGCGCGCCAGCTTAGGCTTTCGTCGGCAGAGCGGCGTGCCCGGACCGATGCCGCCATCCGCAAAGTCGGCCTCGACCACGCGCGCCATCGCCTCCCGGCCGAGCTGTCCGGCGGCATGGCGCAGCGCGCGGCGCTCGCACGCTGCCTCGCCCGTCAGCCCAAGGCGCTGCTGCTCGATGAGCCCTTCGGCGCGCTGGATGAGATCACGCGCGCGGACATGCAAAGCCTGCTGCTCTCCGTCGTGCGCGAGTTCCGCACGGCCACGGTGCTCGTGACCCACGATATCGATGAGGCTCTGCTGCTCTCCGACCGCATCGTTCTGATCGGAGGAGCGCCGGCACGCGAGCTTGCGCAGTGGCGCATCGATCACCCGCAACCACGCCACGACCGCTTGGCCGAGCTTGGCCGGATCCGCATCGAGATCGTCCAGGCCCTGCACGCGGCCATCGTACGCCATCACTGAAAAACAACGCAGCTCTAAGGGGGACTTGCCATGAATGACGACTTTTTCTCGCGACGCGATGTGATGAAGCTCTCGGCGCTCCTGACCGCTGGCGGAGCCCTCCCGTTCCTCAACGCGTTCGAAGCCCGCGCGCAGGCGCCGGACGAACCGGTAAAGATCGGCTATCTGCCGATCACCGATGCCACGCCGCTGCTGGTCGCCCACGCCAACGGCTATTTCGAAGCCGAGGGTATCAAGGCCGAGAAGCCGGTGCTGCTCAGAAGCTGGGCGCAGTTGGTCGAAGCCTTCATCTCAGGTCAGGTCAACGTCGTCCACGTGCTGTCGCCGATCGCGGTCTGGGCGCGCTACAGCAGCAAGGTGCCGGCCAAGGTCGTCGCATGGAACCACACCGCCGGCTCGGCGCTGACGGTCGCCAAGGACATCAGCTCGGTCAAGGAGCTCGGCGGCAAGACCGTCGCCATTCCGTTCTGGTACTCGATCCATAACGTGGTGCTGCAGGAGCTCCTGCGCGCCAACGGGCTGACGCCCGTATCGAAGAAGGACAATCCGGCGCAGAACGAGGTGAGCCTCGTCATCCTGGCGCCGTCCGACATGGTGCCTGCCCTCGCGGCGAAGCAGATCGCGGGCTACATCGTCGCCGAGCCGTTCAATGCCGCAGGCGAGGCGCTCGGCGTTGGCAAGGTGCTGCGCTTTACGGGCGACGTGTGGAAGGATCACGCCTGCTGCGTCGTGCTTCTGCACGAGCGCGACTTGAACCAGCGCGCCGAGTGGTCGCAGAAAGTTGTCGATGCGGTCGTCAAGGCTCAGGTCTGGACACGCGCCAACCGCCTCGAAACGGCGAAGCTCCTGTCGAAGGACGGAGCCAACAAATATACGCCGCACGCGGTCGAGGTGCTGAAGAAAGTGCTGTCGCCCGAGAAGACCGACATCACGGAGTATCTGGCGTCCGGCGCGATCGTCCACAAGGAGTGGAACGAGCAGCGGATCGATTTCCAGCCGTACCCGTATCCGAGCTATACGGAGGAGCTGGTGAAGCTGCTCAAGCGGACGCTCATCGAGGGCGACAGGCGCTTCCTCGAGGCGCTCGATCCGGCATTCGCGGCGAAGGATCTGGTGGACGACAGCTTCGTCAAGAAATCCGTTCTCGCAAACGGCGGCCTGACGGCGTTCGGTCTCCCCGACGGCTTCGAGCGCAAGGAAGTCATCCTGACGTGAGCGAGGTGATCGACGGCATCGCGGCGCAGAACGACGTCTCGCAACGGCAGCCGGCGGAGCGCAAGCTCCGCCGCAGATCTGGCGCGCCGCTCCGGTTCGTGCACGGCCTCGCCGGGCTCGGGCTCATCGTGCTCGCGTGGTGGATCGCAACCGATCTGCTCGCCGCGCCGGACAGCCTCGAGGCCCGCTTCGCGCCGCAAGCGACGTTCTCTAGCCTCTTTCAGTTGTTGTCGAGCTCCGACCTCGCGCTGCACGTTGCCGTCAGTCTCAAACGGATCCTGGTGGGTCTCGTGCTGGCGCTGGCCATCGGCGTGCCGGTTGGCCTGGTCGTCGGCCTCAACAAAACCGTCGAGGCCGCGACGTCGCCGGCATTTCAGCTCCTGCGCATGATCTCGCCGCTGTCGTGGATGCCGATCGCCGTGATGGTGCTCGGCGTCGGCGACTATCCAATCTATTTCCTGCTGACGTTCGCCGCCGTGTGGCCGATCCTGCTCAATACGGCAGCCGGTGTCCGGCACCTCGACCCCGCGTGGCTGACGCTTTCACGCAGTCTTTGCGCGACGCCATGGGAGAACCTGATCCATGTCGTCATCCCCGGCGTGGTGGGTCACGTTCTGACCGGCGTGCGGCTCGCCATCGGCATCCTGTGGATCGTGCTGGTGCCTTGCGAGATGCTCGGCGTTTCGGCCGGCCTCGGCTACATGATCCTCGATACCCGCGACCGCCTCGCCTATTCCGAACTCATGGCGATGGTGATCGTCATCGGCCTGCTCGGCTTTCTTCTCGACGCTGCGGCGCGCGCTCTTCACAGCCGCTGGCTTCCCGCCTCCAGCGAGTGATGTTCGAGGCTACGCCGACTTCGGATGTGGGCGCGGCGGTCGCAAATGTGCGGAGGCGTAGCGCCACTCCATATATCGCCGGACCTCCGTCAATTGCCCGTCGGCGAGGCGGGCAAGAGGCCAGCGGCCGCCGTCGATGCTCTTGACCTCGGCCGCGATCCATCTGTCGCGCTGCTCCTCTCCGGCTCCAGGCACCGTTGCAGCCGAACGATAGCGGATCTCGATCCGATCGCCGGGTTCGAGCTCAGTCACATTTGACATCGTTTTCGAGCCTCCTCGAAGACATAGCCGAACCGGTGCAGGGGTTCGGGCTTACGTTCGATATAGGCCCGCCAGGATGGCAGCCAAACCAAGAAGATCAGCAGTGCATAGTCAGTCCGCAGCTCGATACGGCCCCGCAAGACGCAGCCTCAACAGGCAGTTCTCGATTGCGCACGCCGGCCCAAGAGGCAAAGCGGCGAGCGAAATACGGCCGGTGCTGAACTGTCTCCAGCCCACCGATTGGCCCCTTTCCGTTCCGGAGGCCGACCAGATGACGCGGAGAAGATCACGCGTCTGACGGTCTACAGCTTCTCCAGCCGACCTGTAGTAAGCTTGGAAGATCGAATCATTGCCCGCGAGGCATGCCGATGAACGAGCGCGTCAAGGCTATTCTGCTCGCCGCATTGAAGCTTCCGCCGGAGGAGCGCGAGGAGCTGGCGCAAACGCTGATGGACAATCTCGGTGCAGACCCCACCGATGCGGAGCAGCTCTTGGCCGGCACCGATGCGTCAGGCGGCGCGGCCGGCGAGCCGCCGCAGCAGCCCACCTCCGACGTTCTCGCCAAGTATCTCGACATCTGACAGCGGATTCGCGAACCTGGTTTCACCCGGCGCCGGGAGCGTGTTCTCGGCA
Organism: Hyphomicrobium sp.; assembly: GCF_020852195.1. Taxonomy (GTDB): domain Bacteria; phylum Pseudomonadota; class Alphaproteobacteria; order Rhizobiales; family Hyphomicrobiaceae; genus Hyphomicrobium_C. Next base: position 93,551 of record NZ_JADZBI010000137.1, read on the forward strand.
ATCAGCTTGCGAAGCTCGCTGAGCTCGTACTCGACGGAAGCGATGGTCTCCTCGCTTGCAGCCTGCTCGGCGCGCGCCCGGCCTACCTCGGCGCTGAACGTCTCGAGGGCGCGCTGGATGACGGCAAATGCCGCGTCTCGTTCCATGGCCATGGAGTTATCCTCCTAATCCACAGACTGGGCGTAGCCGATTCCCTGGGGCGCAACGGGGCGCTTCCAAGGTTTTGCGCAGGTTTACGGGTTGCAGAGGCTCGGGCTTCCGGACCAGCCCATCGTTGCGGCTGCCCTCTCCCCGCGAGCGAGGAGAGGGAGAGATCGACCTAGCCGAGCAGCGCTTCGGGTGCGTCGGCCTCGCCGTAGAGCGTCATCATCGGCTCGTCGTCGAGGATCGCCTCCTCGTACGTGCCGTAGCCGTTGAAGTCGCCGGCGATGGCGCGGCCGTAAGCGCCGACGTTGCCGATCTCCAGGTAGTCGCCTTCGCGGATGCAGTCCGGCAGCGAGAACGGCCCCTTCATGTGGTCGATCGAGTCGCAGGTCGGCCCCCACAGCTCGTAGGGGATCAGCGTCTCGGTCGCGGGCTCGCGGGCGATGAGGCGCGCCGGATAGGTCCAGCCCAGGTGCGCGGCATCGAACAGCACCCCGTAGCCGCCGTCGTTGATGAAAAGGTCATTGCCGCGGCGTGCCTCGACCCGCACGATCAAAGTCTCGGCCTCGGCGACGAGCGCGCGTCCCGGCTCGCACATGACGCGCACATCCTCGCGCACGGGCAGCTTGTTCACGCCCTCCTCGATCGCCGACAGGAAGCGCTTGAGCGGCGCCGGCTGCATGCCCGGATAGACCGACGGGAAGCCGCCGCCGACGTCAATGCGGTCGACGACGACGCCGGCCTTGCCGATCAGGCTCTGCACCTCCGACAAGGCGTTGACGTAGGCGTCGGGCGTCATGGTCTGCGAGCCGACGTGGAAGGTGATGCCGAGCTCGGCCGCGGCGCGGCGCGTCTCGACCAGCAGGCGCGCGGCCTTCTGGCCGCTGGCGCCGAACTTGCGCTCGAGCGGGATGCGGCTGTTGATGGCCGGAACGGTGACGCGGACGAAGAGCGCAAGGTCGCGCGCCGGTCCGGCCGAGCCAGCGGTTTCCTCGACGATCTTCCTCAGCTCGTCCTCGGTATCGAGCGCGAAGCTCCTGAGCCCATGCTCATGGTAGGCGCGGCGGATGCTCTCGCGCGACTTCACGGGATGCATGAAGTGCAGCTCGGCGCCCGGGATGGTCGCCGCGTCCTCGATCTCGGGCAGCGAGGCGACGTCGAAATGGCGGATGCCGGCGCCGTAGAGCGCGCCGATCAGGAAGACCGAGCTGTTGGCCTTGTAGGCGTAGGCCACGTCGCCGTTGAAGTTGTCGATGAACCAGCGCGCGGCGCGGGCCGCGGCATGCGGGCGCGCGCAGACGACCGGACGCTCGGGCTTGCGGACGGCGACCAGCTCTGCCGCTGAGGCATATCGCTCCATGTAACGGACCTCCACCAACTCGGGTTGGACCAGAAGCGCCGTGCGAAGCGAAAATCGTCGCCGTGCGTGGGGTGCATTTAGGACCTACGGGCTTGGATGTAAAGACCTTTGGCCCGCGCAGATTGTGACAGTTTCGCGAAGATTTCGCGTCACCGCCGATCTGCAAAGCTTTGCAAAAAAGCAGGCGTTCAGTTTGTGCCTGCCGGCCACATTTACTTGCGCTCCTGGGCGCGGCGGAGGGCAGCGGCAAAGGCGCTCTCGCCTGCCGGCTCGCCGGATTTGCTCGGCGGTGGCGCGAAGCCACGGCCTTGCTGCGGCGAACCGCCTTGCGGACGCGCGCCTCCGCCCGATGCGCCGCGCTCGATGCTGCCCGAGCGCATGGTGAGGCCGATGCGCTTCCGCTCGACGTCGACCTCCTTCACGCGCACGGTGACGACGTCGCCGACCTTCACCACCTCGCGGGGGTCCTTGACGAAGCGATCCGCCAGCTCGGAGATGTGCACGAGCCCGTCCTGGTGCACGCCGACGTCCACGAAGGCGCCGAAGGCGGCGACGTTCGTCACCGTGCCTTCGAGCTGCATGCCGGGCTTCAGATCCGAGATCTTCTCGACGCCTTCCGTGAAGGTCGCGGTCTTGAACTCGGGGCGCGGGTCGCGGCCGGGCTTCTCCAGCTCGGCCAGGATGTCGGTCACGGTCGGGATGCCAAAGGTCTCGTCGGCGAACTCGGCGGGGCGCAGCGCTTTCAGAAACGCGCGGTCGCCGATCATGGCCTTAAGCGGGCGCTTGGTCTTCTCGGAGATGCGCTCGATGACGGCGTAGGCTTCAGGGTGCACGGCGGACGCATCGAGCGGATTGGTGCCGTTCATGATGCGCAGGAAGCCCGCCGCCTGCTCGAACGCCTTGGGTCCGAGGCGCGGCACCTTCTTCAGCGCGGTGCGTGTCTTGAAGGCGCCGTTCTCGTTGCGGAAAGCGACGATGTTCGCCGCGAGCGTCTGGTTGAGGCCCGAAACGCGCGTCAGCAGCGGCACGGACGCAGTGTTCACATCAACGCCGACGGAGTTCACACAGTCCTCGACCACGGCGTCGAGCGAGCGGGCGAGGCCCGACTGGTCGACGTCGTGCTGGTACTGGCCGACGCCGATGGCTTTGGGCTCGATCTTGACCAGCTCGGCCAGCGGATCCTGCAGCCGGCGCGCGATGGAGACGGCGCCGCGCAGCGAGACGTCGAGGTCGGGAAACTCCTTCGCGGCCAGCTCGGAGGCGGAATAGACGGAGGCGCCGGCTTCGGAGACCATCACCTTGGTCAGCTTGAGTTGGGGCATCTTGGCGATCAGCTCGGCGACGAGCTTGTCCGTCTCGCGGCTGCCGGTGCCGTTGCCGACGCTGACGAGGTCGACCTTGTGCCTGGCTGAGAGCGCCGCGAGCGTTGCCAGGGAGCCGGCCCAGTCGCGCTTTGGCTCGTGCGGATAGATGGTCGCCGTGTCGACCAGCTTGCCGGTGGCGTCGATCACGGCGACCTTGACACCCGTACGCAGGCCCGGATCGAGGCCCATGGTGACGCGCGGGCCGGCGGGCGCGGCGAGCAGCAGGTCCTTCAGATTCGAGGAGAAGACGGTGATCGCCTCGGCATCGGCGCGCTCCTTGAGGCGCGTCAGGAGGTCGGAGGTGATGCTCGTCGAGAGGCGTGCCTTCCAGGCCAGGCGCACGGTCTCGCCGAGCCAGGCGTCGGCCGGGCGGCCCTTGTCGGCGATGCCGAACGCAGCCCGGATCTTGCCTTCGGCGGGATGCGCCTTGGCCTCGTCATGCTCGACGTCGAGGTCGATGTCGAGGATGCCCTCGTTGACGCCGCGCAGAAGCGCCAGCGCGCGGTGGCTCGGCATGTCCTTGATGGTTTGCCCGAAGTCGAAATAGTCGGAGAACTTGGCGCCCTCCGTCTCCTTGCCCTTCTTGACCTTGGAGGCGAGGCGGCCCTCGCTCCATTCCCACTCGCGCAAGGTCTGCACGACGTCGGCGCGCTCGGCGATGCGCTCGATCAGGATGTGGCGCGCGCCGTCGAGCGCGGCCTTCTGATCGGCGACGCCCTTGTCTGCGGCGACGAACTTCGTCGCCTCGACGGCAGGATCGAGTGCGGGGTTGGCAAGCAGCGCATCGGCCAGCGGCTCGAGGCCCGCCTCGCGCGCGATCTGCGCCTTGGTGCGGCGCTTGGGCTTATAGGGCGCGTAAAGATCCTCAAGCTCGACCTTGGTGGTGGCGGCGTTGAAGGCGCGCTCGAGCTCCGGGGTCAGCTTGTCCTGCTCGCGCACGCTCTTCAGGATCGCCGCGCGGCGGTCCTCCAGCTCGCGCAGGTAGACGAGGCGGTCGGACAGCGTGCGCAGTTGCGTGTCGTCGAGCCCGCCGGTCTTCTCCTTGCGGTAGCGGGCGATGAAGGGAACAGTCGCGCCCTCGTCGAGAAGGGCCACCGCGGCTGCCACCTGGCCGGTGCCCACGCGCAATTCGTCTGCGATACGCTGATTGATCTTGTCCATGGAGGTGCCTTTAGGGTCAGGACGCGCGAGAGGTCAACCGCGCGGGCGCGGAGGATGCGCCGGATTCGTCCTCGAGGTCGAGGGCCGTCAGACGCTCGCCGCGCCCGCTGATGCGCGCGGCGGACGCGGAGACCTTTTCCAACGCCTTGGTGGAAAGGCCGAAATGGCGCTCGAGCTCGGCCACGCGCTCGGCAAGGCGGGCCACGTCGCCGAGCAGAAGTCCCACCTCGCGCTGGATGAGGCCCGCCTGGTCGCGCATCTTCGCGTCCTTGATCACGGCCTGAACGGTCTGCACGGCGAGCATCAGGATGTTCGGCGCCACGATGACGACGCGGGCGCGGTGGGCGCGCTGCACGAGGTCCGCGAAGTGCTCATGCAGATCTCCGTAGACCGATTCCGAAGGGACGAACATCAGCGCGGTGTCCTGCGTCTCGCCGGGGATCAGATACTTCTCCGCGATGTCGTCGATGTGGCGGCCGACGACCGTACGGATGGCGTCGCGGGCGGCCTTCTGCTCGTCGGGCGTGCGCGCGACGCGCAGCGCCTCGAAGCCTTCGAGCGGGAACTTGGAATCGATGACGAGGGACGCGGGGGTGTTCGGCAGGCGGATCACGCAGTCGGGGCGCTTGCCGTTCGAGAGCGTGGCCTGGAACTCATAGGCACCCACAGGGAGCGCATCGCGGATGATGGCCTCCATGCGCACCTGCCCGAACGCGCCGCGCGCCTGCTTGTTGGCGAGAACGCCCGAGAGGGAGCCTACCTCCGACGAAAGATCGGCGAGGCTCTGCTTGGCTTCCGCGATGACGGCGAGGCGCTCGTTCAGCGTGGAGAGGCTTTCGGACGTGCGCCGGCCGGCCTCTGCAAGGTTATCGCCCATGTGGCGGGCGAGCGTGTCGACCCGCTCTGTCAGGCGGGCAACGGTGTCGCTGTTCTGGCGCTGCGTCTCGGCAAGGCTGTCCGACAGGCGTCGGCTCACGCCGTCGAGCGTGGCGCCGAGGCGCGTCGCCACCTGCTCGACACGCTCGTCAAGGGCGTGCGCCTCCTCGGCCTGGCGGCGTACCGTCATCTCGCTCATGGCGGTCAGGCGCCCCTTGATCTCGGCGAACTCGGCGGCGGTTGTCCCGCCCTGCCCCCGCCGCAGGAGCAGCGCCAGCAGCACGCCGAGCACGACGGCGCCGAGGATCAGCACGGGATCGGTCGTGCTCAAGGCCTCACTCAGCACGGCGAGCCATTGAGCCAATCGATCGGGCGCAGTTTCCATCATGCCCCTGCGATATCCGATTCGGCTGCCCAAAATTCGTCAGGAACAGGAGCATGTGTCTTTCCGCCGGGGACGTTCCAGGAGTTTCATCCGTGCGTGCTATTTTCGCCGTTCTACTGCTTCTGCTCCTCAGCCCCGCGGCCGCCGCGCAAGGTACCGGCGACGAGGAGGCGGCCATTCGTACTGTGATCGCAGCCTGGTACGCGGAGCTGCAAAAGAAGGACGGGGGCCGCATCTCGGCGCTCACGGCGCCGGGGTTCATCGACGCGTCGCCGCACTACCGGTACATCGACACCGGCGCGGCCATGCTCGGCCCGCGCGTCTACACCTCGCTGCCGGCCAGGGCGCTGAAGTTCGCCTACGACATCGAGCGCCTGCGCATCGATCCCAATTTCGCCAAGGTCAACGTCTGGGAGCGGGGTTATTTCTACGCCTTCGCCGCGCAGAAGACGTATGAGAGCGCGGCCGGCACGCTGTTCATCCTCGAGCGTCAGGAGAAGGATAGCCGCTGGCTGATCCTCGCGCACCAGTCCTCGTCGCTCGGCATTCCGCCGAACAAAATCACCGATCCAATGCCCGACCTGCGCGACCACTTCTATGCCACCGAAGGCAAGGAGCGCGATCCCGAGGCGGACGCGCGCAACGCCGGCAAGTTCTGATACTTGTCCCCGGGGGGTGCGGGATGCGCTAGGGTGTGCCCCGGTCGATGGTGACCGTGATAGCGGTCCGGCCCTCGATGGGGACGGAGTCCTCCGCGCCGACGGCAGGCGAGCCGTTCGCGGCCGGCGGACGACCGCGACGCTTGCGGCGTGCGGCCTCGGCGACCTCCCGCGCGCGGATCTCCTTCTCGCGCTCCGGCATCTTGCGCAGGAATGTGCGCCAGTCGCCGAGAATGGCGAAGCGCTGGCGCTCGTAGTCGTAGGCGATGCCGTCCGGACGGCGCGAAGCGCGCTGGCAGATGGCGACGATCTGCTCCTCGCCGCTGCGGTCGAAGCGGAACTGATAGTCGGCGTCGCGACCCGGCACGCGCACGGCCACGGACGGCGCGATGAGATTGTCGGGCTCGAGCTCGTTCGGGAACAGCACGATGGCTTTGCCCTCCCGATCGACGTCGATCAGCGTCAAGTGACACGCCTTGCTGACCGCTACGTTGATGGTGACGAGATCGCGCGGCCGGTAGAACGGCTTGTCGGTCCAGACGAGAACGTCGATCTCCGTGTTCGATACGGTCGCTCCGCTCAGCGCGGATCCGGGCTTTGCCTCGCCGTCGAGCGCGCGCGTCAGGCTTTGCCACGCCTCGCGCGTCAACGTGCCGTGGATCAGGCGCCGCGCCGGATGCAGGAACTCGCCGCCCACGGCGGCAAGAATCCCCGCGAGCACGCGGGGCGTCACTCCGCGCTCGGCGGCGGCCCGCACGAGATCGACATCACGAGTCCAAGCGCCGGCAAAGCGCTCCACGGCCCGCTGGCCGGCGGCGTCGAATGCCACGTCGAAGGCGGGATCGATGTTGCCGGAGGCATCCTTCGGCCGCGCGAGCACGTGCGCGGCGAGCCAGTCGGCGGGCACGGCGCTCACGCCCGCTGTCGGTGCGGAGGCCGTGAGCCGTTCCCATTCGGCGGGGAGAAGCGCAACCGCGCTCAAGCGCACGGTCAGAATGGCGCCCTCCTCGCCCAAGGTCTCGATCTCCTGCGTATCGCGACGGCGGGCGAGCGCCGCCAGCAGGATAGCAACCGCGTCGCGGGCCTCCTTGAGCCGCTCAGGCGCGGCACAGGCGTTCCAGAGATGGACCAGCGACAGAAACCGGGTGTCGGCCGCCGACGACGCACCGGTCTTCCGGACCCAGGTCGCGACGCGGGCGTCCGCGTCAGCGGGCGCAATAAGGTGGCGGCCGGCGCATCCCGCGTTGCGCGCGGGCAGGCTTTCGATCCAGTCGCGTACGGTTTCGACCTCCTCCGGCGTCGGTCCGGTTGCCGCATCGCCCTCGCGCACGCCCTGCGATGCAAGCAGGCGCTGGTAGATGCGCGAGGCGTCAGGTCGCTTCGGCTCAACCAGGCGCGGATCGTCGGCCAGGGCATCCAGATCCAGCGCGCTGCCGTTGGCATGGGCCTCGCGGCACGCCGTGCAGTGCGCCTCGAGAACCGCACGCGCGCGCTCGGGCAGCGGCCGCGACTGCTCCGCAGCCACCGCGGCAGGCGGGGCCGTCGCGGGCTCGGCGCGGATGGCAACGGCCGCAACAAGGCTCAGCGCTGCCGATGCGAGCATGGTCCATCCGCCACGTGCGCACGCTGCTCCGCTCATCGACCCCGCCATCCTCTTCTGCTCGCAGGAGAATACCGGCCTTCAGGGCCTTCGGGCTAGCGGCGCTTGCGCAACAGCACTTGCTATCGAGAAGGCACGCGTGTTGCTGCTGCAGCCGATCCCATCCTTAACCACACGGCGAGGTCGCGTCGCGCGGGGCCGCGCCCGACGGCGGCAGCGGTAGCCTCGGCCCGCGGCCTATCCTATGTGTGGGATATGCCGCGAGGCACGTCCTCGCCGCTCGGCCCTCCTCGCAACGGATTCCCCCCACACCTCATGACGCACGGCGGAAAGCTCCTGATCGATCAGCTCGCGGTGCATGGCGTGGCCCGCGTGTTCGAGGTGCCAGGCGAGAGCTTCCTTGCCGCGCTCGACGGGCTCTACGACGCGCCGCAGGTCCGCACCATCGTCTGCCGGCACGAGGGTGGCGCGGCGATGATGGCAGAGGCGACGGGCAAGCTTACCGGGCGGCCCGGCATCGCGTTCGCGACGCGCGGACCCGGAGTCGTCAACGCGGTCTCGGGCGTCTACGTGGCGCAGCAGGATGCGACGCCGATGATCCTGTTCGTCGGGCTGCCGACAACGCCGCTCGACGAGCGGGCGCCGTTCCAGGAGATCGACATCGCGGCGCTGTTTTCCGGCATCGCCAAGTGGACGGCCGTGATCCGGCAAGCCGACCGCATTCCGGAGTACGTCGCGCGCGCGTTCCGCGTAGCGACCTCCGGGCGGCCTGGGCCGGTCGTGATCGGGCTGCCGGAGAATGTGCTGTCGGCCGCCACCACGGCGCCGGTGACGGCGCCGGCCGTGATCGCGGGCGCGGCACCCTCTCCGCGCGACATGAGCAACCTCGCGCAGCGCCTCGGCGCGGCGGAGCGCCCTCTGCTCGTGGTCGGCGGACCGGGATGGAGTGGTCAGGTGCAACGCGCCGTCGAGGACTTCGCGACGGCGTTCGATGTGCCGATGGCGGCGGCATTCCGTTGCCAGGACTACGTGGACAACCGCCACCCGAGCTACGTCGGGCACCTCGGGTTCACGACCGACCGCAAGCTCAAAGCCGGACTCAAAGCGGCCGACCTCGTCATCGCGGTGGGCGCCGAGGTGGCGGACATCGCCACCGACGCGTACGCGCTGCTCGGCGGGCCTGAGCAGACATTCCTCCAGGTGCATCCGGAGCCCAGCGCGATCCTCGGCTATCGCGATGCAGGGCTTGCGATAGCGGCCACCTCGGAGGCGTTCGCCGAGGCGCTCGCCTCCTTCGCGCCCAACCTGCGCGGCGCGGCGGAGCGTCCTTGGGCGCGCTTCCGGCGCGACCTGCGCGCCGCCTACGAGGCGACCCTCGTGCCGCGCGCGACGCCCGGCGCCGTGCGCATGGAAGACGTGGTCGCTACGGTCTCGGCTCTGCTGCCGGAGGACGGCATCGTCACCAACGGTGCCGGCAACTACTCGCAGTGGGTGCACCGCTACTTCCGGTTCAAGGGCTACAGGAGCGGCCTCGCTCCCACCTCGGGCTCGATGGGCTACGGGCTGCCAGCAGCGATCGCGGCCAAGCTTGAGCACCCCGAGCGGCCGGTCGTGTGCTTCGCGGGCGACGGCTGTTTCGCGATGACGTCGAGCGAGCTCGGAACGGCGGTGCAGTTCGGTCTTCCGATAGCGATTCTGATCGCCAACAACGGCATCTACGGCACCATCCGCATGCATCAGGAGCGCCACTTCCCGGGGCGCCCCAACGGAACGAGCCTCGTCAAGCCGGATTTCGCGGCGTTCGCCAGGGCGCATGGCGCGGGGGCGGCGACCGTCACGCGGAGCGAGGATTTCGAGGCGGCGTTCCGCGAGGCGCTGGCCGCGGATGTGCCGTTCGTCATCGACCTCAGGCTGGACCCTGAAGCGATCACGCCGACGGAGACGCTGTCGGGTGTGCGCGACGGCGTCGGCGCGAAGTAGCGGCGTCTAGAACTATGATGTCGCGCGGATGGCTGCCGGCGGCGCCACAAGCTCGTAGAGAAGGCGGTCGCCCGGAAAGTGCATGCTTGCCTTTCCGTTGAACGAAGCCGGCACGAACTGCATCAGCACTTTGGTGCCGAACCCCTCACGGGTCGTCCTGCCGTGGCTTTCGATCCCGACCTCCTGCCACGCGAAGTGGAAACCCGCGGGATCCCATTGCACGGAAACCGTGCCGTGGGAATTCGACAACGCCCCATACTTGATCGAGTTCGTGATCAGCTCGTTGAGCGCGAGCGACAAGGCGAGCGCATGGTTCGATTTGAGGCTGAACTCGGGGCCTGACGCCTACATCCGCTCGCGCAGCGTTGGATGAGCGGCAAAGGCCTGATCGAGAATCTGGGCGATACTCGCCTCGCTTGCCGCGTCCGCGGTCAGAAACGACTGGTTCTGACCGAGGGCCGCCAAGCGCTGCGAAAGGCAGGCGCGTGCCTCATCGATCCCGGTCGCGTGCCGCAACGACATCGTGGTGATGGCCGTCACCATCGTCAGCACGTTGCGCATACGATGCGACAGCTCGGCGTTCATCACGGCGAGCTTGTGCTGCGCCAATACGGTCTGGGTCGTCTCCATGACCGTGTCCATCATGCCGCCGACCTCGCCGCTCTCGACGCGGATCGGGCTGTAGCAGAACGTGAAGTAGGCCTGCTCGGGATAGCCCCGGCGGTTGATGATCAGGCCGAAGTTCTCGATGAATGTGGCTTCGCCGGCAAAGGCCTTGTCGACCATGGGCTGAAGCTCGGGCCATACCTCTGCCCAGACGTCGCTGAACGGCCGCCCTATGGCCGAAGGCTTGTTGCCGAGGATGGGCTCAAACGCGTCGTTGTGGAGCATGATGAGCTCGCGTCCCCATGCGATGGCCTTGGGGAAGCTCGAGAGGAGCATCATGCTCAGTGCCGTCTTGAGCGACTGGGGCCATTGCCCCATGGGTCCGAGCGGGGAGTTCGACCAATCGAACTGTGCTATGGATTCCGCAGCTCGGCCTCCGC